>JAISWK010000101.1 GCA_031270805.1 Gracilibacteraceae bacterium | reverse complement strand
CTGTATATACGGTTAATTGACTATATCCAGCAGCGTACTTTAATGTCAATGGGAATAGCGGTAGTCACGGCGATATTGATGGAGATTCTCGCCAGTTTCTTTGCGGATAAGGCTTTGGGCGGATCAATCATAGAGCGCGTGCTTTCTACCATAGGCCCCCTGATGGTGCTGTGTATTTTGGTTATGCCGTTTTTCAATAAGAAGAACAGATAGGGGGGAGATGATACGATGGCGGCAAGTGTGATATTGGCGAAATGCAGCGTACACAACCGCACATTCGGCATCCGTGTTGAAAAGCGCGGGAACGATTGGGTCAGCACATGGGCTTTCCCGATTGACGAGAGTAAGGCAAAGCGGGAAGGTTTTGACAAGACGAAGATAACCGTCTCGTTCGTCCCTGCTGACGATTATCCGGGCTGTCCGTATTGCGGCTCTAACGATCTTATTCAATGCGGCTGCGGCAGAATAATCTGCCGCAGAGAGGGCATGACATTCGGTAATCATTCATTCCGCTGTCCGTGGTGCGGCGTGGTGATTCAAGAGATACAGGAGGCTGAGTCTTTTACCGTGAAGACCAATAATTTTTAACACTAATAATAGACACACAGAATTTTTCAAATCGTTTTTCCCAAATCAGGGATCTACCGCCTCGTTCAGCAGAGTCTTATTCAGTCCCGCGAAAGCGTCCACGACCCGGGGGTCAAAATTCCGGCCCCGCCCGGCCAGGATAATATCGTACGCCTCGGCGTGACTCAAGCCGCGCCGATAAACCCGGTCGTCGATCAGGGCGTCGTACACGTCGGCCACGGCCATAATCCGTCCGCAGAGGGGAATATCCCGCCCGACCCGGCCCAGCGGGTAGCCCTTGCCGTCATACCGTTCGTGATGAGAAGCGGCGATCAGGCTGGCGTAGTGCAGGCAGCGCAGTGTCGGCATCCGGCGGTACATATTGCGCAGGATACCCGCCCCGATCTGGGCGTGGCGCTTCATGACGGCGAATTCCTCCTCGTCCAGCCGGCCCGGTTTCAAAAGGATGCGATCGCTGATCGCTATCTTTCCTATATCATGCAGCGGGGCCGCCTGCGCCATCAGGTCCAATTCGGCCGGCGTGAGCTCATCGGCGAAAGTCCCGTCCGCGATCAGGGCCGCGCCGAGCATTTCGACTAATTTCCCGGTTCGGGCCACATGCCCGCCCGTGCCCTCGTCGCGATACTCAATCATTTCCGCGAAAGAAATGGCGATACCGGCCGACAATTCCCGCACCCGGTGTTCCAGATGGGCCTGGTAGGCCGCGAAGCGCAGGTGCAGGTCGAGCCGGTGAATGAGGACGCTGCGCTCGACGGGCTTGGTCAGAAAATCGCGAGCGCCCAGGGACAGACCCTTGACCTCCACCCCGCTTTGGTCGCTGCCGGTGAGAAAAATCACCGGAATCCCGATGAGCTGCGGGTTGGCCTTGATCTGGCCCAAGGTTTCAAATCCGTCCATGCCGGTCATAAAAACATCCAGCAAGATCAGGTCCGGTTTGTCCGCGGCGCAGATCTGCAGCGCCTGCTCCCCGGACTTGGCCAGAGCCACGTAGTATTCGCCCGCCAGCTGGGCGCTGATTTGGCGCAGGGTACTCATATTGTCGTCAACCACGAGGATTTTCCTCACTCCGGCCAACTCCCTTCCACCCCGGCGGCAATGGATTCAAACTGCTGATCCAAGCGGGCGAACTGATCCGCCGTCTGCAAAAAAGCCTCCACAACGAGGGGATCGAAATCGAGTCCGCTGCCCGCGGCGATCAGAGCGCACACATCTTCATGTTTCATGGCCCGGCGGTGTTTACGCGCCGTCACGCATGAGTCGTACACATTGGCCACCGCGAGAATACGGCAGCAAATCGGGATTTCTTCTCCGCGCAGCCCGGCGGGATAGCCGCTGCCGTCCCATTTTTCGTGATGCCGCTCAGCCATCAAGCGCGCCAGCGGCAAAAAATTCATCGTCGGCGTTCGCCGGTAAATCGTGTCAATGACCCGGGCCCCGATCACTGTATGCCGCATGACTTCCCGGTACTCCGCCTCAGTCAGTTCGCCCGGTTTAAGCAATAGCACGTCGCTGACGCCTATTTTTCCTATATCATGAAAAGGGGCCGCCCGGATCATCAGTTCCAGATCATCCTCCGTCAGCCGGTCGCCGTAACTGCCGCTCTCGAGAAGCCGGCGGCCCAGGATTCCGACATACTGCCCCGTGCGCATAATATGGCCGTCCACGTTCTCATCCTTGCACTCGATCAGTTCGGCAAAAGAAACGACGATATTGTACTCCAGATCTTTCACCGTTTGCTCCAGAGAAAGCCGATACTCGGCGTACTGCAAGTGCAGGTTGATCCGGTGGCGGAGGATATCGCGGTCAATCGGTTTGGAAACAAAATCCATCGCTCCGAGGGCCAGGGCCCGGGCCTCGGTTTCCGCGTCATTGAGTCCGGTGAGAAAAATGACGGGAATATGCCTCAGCGCCGGGTTTTTTTGCAGGCGGCTCAGGATCTCCATGCCATCCATGCCCGGCATCAGCATGTCGAGCAAGATAAGATCCGGCTGTTCCTCCGCGCAAAGCCGCAAGGCCGCGAAGCCGGAATCCGCCGTGATCACATCAAAGTCCGCCGCCAAGAGAGCGGCGATCTGTTTCAGGTTTACGATATTATCGTCTACGACCAGGATTTTTTTCACTGTTTTTCCAATATGGTATTGTAATACTTTGTTATTATATACCTTTTGTGGGGCGGTTGTCAAAAAAGGGATTAAAGTTTTTTTCGCCCCGGGGCGCGGGAAGGAAAGCGAAGCGATGCAGCCGGCCCTGGCCTTGCCTTGACCGGCGGCGCATGCTATAATTTGGGCGCGGCGAGCGAAAGGAAAGACGGACAGGGAGGCGCGGACAATGAGCGACAGCGGGAATAAACCAACGGCGGGTTTTTCCGTTTTCTGGCGCATGCTGCGCCCACATACTTTAAGCGCCAGCTTTGTGCCGGTGGCCGTGGGCAGCGCCTACGCCCTCAAAGCGACGGGCCTGTTTGCTCCGGGCCGCGCCCTGCTTATGCTGGCCGCCTGCCTGTTTATCCAGATTGCCACAAATCTTTTCAATGAATACTATGATTATGTCCGCGGGCTGGACACGCGGGACAGCGTGGGTATCGGCGGCACTATCGTGCGCGACGGCCTGAGTCCGCGCTTCGTCATGGCCGCCGCCCTCGGTTTTTACGCCGCCGCCGCCGGACTGGGCCTGACCCTAGCCGCTCTCAGCAGCCCGCTGCTTCTGCCCATCGGCGCTCTGGCCATGCTCTGCGGCTACCTCTATACCGGCGGCCCCTACCCCATCGCCGCCTCGCCTTTTGGGGAAGCGGCGGCCGGTCTGCTCCTGGGCAGTCTGGTGATTGGCCTGTCTTTTTTTCTCCAAACCGGCTACGTCGGCGCAGCCGTGTTCTTTATCTCCCTGCCGGTCGCCCTGCTCATCGCCGCCATCCTGACCGCGAACAATATTCGCGACCGCGAAGGCGACGCGGCCGGCGGGCGACGCACCCTTGTCATCCTCCTCGGCCACCGCCGCAGCGTCCGCTTCCTGGCCGCGCTTTTTGCCCTGGCCGCCCTCTGGAGCGCCGGTCTGTGTCTGCGCTCCGGGTTCGGGTTCTGGTTTTTGCTCCCGTTCCTCAGCCTGCCCTCCGCCTGGCGGGCCGTCCGCCTGTTTCAGCGCAGCGAAAACGCGCCGCCGGCGGTCATGCTCCCGGCTATGCGCCACACAGCCCAAACCAACACGATTTACGGCCTCGCTTACGCCGCGGCCCTGCTCCTGGCCGCCTTTTTCCCCGCCGGCTGAAAACCGGGATGGTGCAAATTTTGCTGTCGCGGATAGCTCACCCGTTGATGACCTCGCTCATGATTTCGCACTGTTTTTTATTGTGCGCGACGCCCAGGCAAAGGACTTTCCCTTGCAGACCGGCGTAGTACCGCTTTTCTTTTATCTGGTTTAAGGCCTGGCTTTTGAGTTCTGCAATATCTTGGCCCTGCTTGAACTCTATTATTATATGCGGATGATCCGGGCGCAGAGATTCCATTCTGATGTCGCTCCGGCCGTCGCCCGATTCAAGATTGCTTGTTACTTTGTAATACCGATCCAACGTAAGAACCATGCCGAGAAAAAGCATATGGTAGGCGTTTTCTTTCGCGTCGTAATAGCTTGTGCAGTTAAGTACAATATCTCTGTACACTTGCGTAAACTCATCAATATTCCCTTCCATTAGAGCATCAAACATGTCGTCCAGAGCGGAAGGGTTTAATTGTGTTTGCTCGGCGAATATTTGCCGTAATTCTTTTTTGACCTCGTTATTCGGTATTTTAACAATCAAGCGGTCGGCCGAGCCTTTTGAACTGACAGCGGTCAGATATCCGGTGTTGAGCAGCAGTCCCCATAAGGTGGCGGCGCTGGCTTGCTCGGCATACGCTGTTTCCAAGTTTACCGTGACTGTGATTTCGCCTTCTTTCAGCATTTTATGGTAATTATCAGTGAAATCCCGCGAGGCCTCGCTCATCAGTTTTCTTACCAGCGCGTTGGACGACGTGTTGACCCAGTATGGATTCAGCACTTGTTTGCGAGCGTAGTTCAGAACAGACCAGGGATTATAGATATTGCCGCCGCCGATACTATATCCGTCGTACATCCGCCGGACGCCTCCGGTCAATTCCATTCCATAGTAAGAGAGCAGTTTTTCCGTCTCTCCCTCTGTCAACCCGAAGTGGGCGGCATATATTTTGTCCAAAACCGTATAGACGGCGACATTGTTTAACTCAGAAAAAATGCTTTCTTTGGCTATGCGTTGCACTCCGGTTAAAACCGCTCTGTCCAGGCTTTTGTTGCCCTTGAGGGCGCCGCCCAGAAAGCCGGA
>JAISWK010000079.1 GCA_031270805.1 Gracilibacteraceae bacterium | reverse complement strand
ATCCCTAATCCCTAATCCCTAATCCCTAATCCCTAATCCCTAATCCCTAATCCCTAATCCCTAATCCCTAATCCCTAATCCCTAATCCCTAATCCCTAATCCCTAATCCCTAATCCCTCAGTATAGGCCTACATTTTTTACTTTTTTTATCCATTGATCTCGCCAAAACCGTGATATTGTGATATAGTTAAGACGGCGGCTGGGAGAACACTTTCGGCGAAAGGAGCTGGATTGCCTATGGGCGGCGTTCCGGGACTGATAACGAAAACACTGCTCTGTGTGGATAGTGCCGCGGCGGTGGATATTTCAGGCAGATTTTATAATTTATACCTGGAAGAGCCGGTACACTTCGCCACGATGAAGGAATTTTTGGATAAAATGGGAGATTTCTTCGACACGATCTCTTTTCCGCAAAATTTCTTTGATTTTCGCTGTTTCAGCGAGGATAACAGGGATGCGCCCGTCCGGCATAAGACGCCGGAGTGGAAAAAATACTGGAGCGACGTGCTGTTCGACGTGGAAAAAGGCGAGCGAGCCACGTTCATTTTCCAGGTGCAGTACCGGCAGCGAGCGGAATGGCAGGGTCTGCTCACCTGGGTAGAACAGAAAAAACTGACCCAGTTTCGCAGCACGCTGGAATTCATCCGCCTGCTTGATTCCGCCTTTAACGTGGGGGCGGACGCCGCGACCGGGTGGAGCGCCCCGGCGCCGGACACAGTCTGAATTATGAATTTTATCAAAATGCACGGTCTGGGCAATGATTTTATCGTCCTGGACGAATTCGAGAATCACGCGGGCGTCGTTTACGCCGAAACGGCGCGCAAACTGTGCGACCGGCGCCGGGGCGTCGGCGGGGACGGTCTGTTGGTGCTGCAATCCAGCCAGCAGGCCGATCTGCGGATGCGGATTTTTAACGCCGACGGCTCCGAGGCGGAAATGTGCGGCAACGGGATTCGCTGCCTCGCCAAGTACGCCTATGAAGCGGGCTATGTCACGCGGGAAACGATGACGATCCGGACGGAAGCCGGCCTGAAAAACATCTGGCTGATCATGGACAGCGGCGGCGCCGTGCGGGAAATCTGCGTCGATATGGGCGCGCCGATTCTCAGGCCGGAGCTTGTGCCGGTGCTGGCGAAGCAGGAATTGGCGGTCGAGGAAAAAATAGAGGTTGCCGGCCGCCATTTTATTTTTACGGCGGTGTCCATGGGTAATCCGCACTGTGTGATTTTTCTGTCCGCCGTGGCGGAAATCCCCCTGGAGGAACTCGGCCCGCTGCTGGAGCGGCACGCCCTTTTTCCCCAGCGCACCAATGTCGAATTCGCCCAGGTGGAGAACCGGCACGAGGTAATCCTCCGGGTGTGGGAGCGGGGCGCCGGCGCCACTGAGGCCTGCGGCACGGGGGCCTGCGCCGCGGTCGTGGCCGGCGTGCTGGAGGGGCGGCTGGAACGGGAGTCGCTCGTGCATTTACCCGGCGGCACGCTGCGCGTCGCCTGGCAGGATTCCGGCGCCGTGCTGATGAGCGGGCCGGCCGCTTACGTTTTCCGGGGGGAATTACTATGATTTTGCGAAGGGAGCTGGAACTCGGATGACGGAACTTGCGGAGCGGATGAAAAATTTACCGCCATACCTTTTTGCCCGGATTGACGAAAAAATAGCGGAGGCGAAAGCCCGAGGCGTGGACGTCATCAGCCTCGGCATCGGCGACCCGGATTTGCCCACACCCAAAAACATAATCGATAAAATGGCGGCGGAAATATACAAGCCGGAACACCATCAATACCCCTCTTACGCCGGGATGCTCAGTTACCGCCAGGCCGTGGCGGAGTGGTATCGCCGTCGCCGCGGCGTCGAGCTGGATCCGCAGACGGAAGTGCTGACCCTGATCGGTTCCAAGGAAGGCATCGCCCATATCTCGCTCTGCTACATCGAGCCGGGGGCCATAGCCCTTGTCCCCGATCCCGGCTATCCGGTCTACGAGATCGGCTGTATGCTGGCCGGCGGTCAGGCCTACAAGATGCCGCTGCGAGCGGAAAACGGGTTTTTACCCGTGTTCGAGGACATACCCTCCGCCGTGGCCGCCAAAGCCCGGCTGCTGTTCCTGAATTATCCGAACAACCCGACGGCGGCGGTGGCGGACGAAGCCTTCTACCGCAAGGCGATCGCCTTTGCCCGGGAATATGATATTATTATCTGCCATGACGGCGCTTATTCGGAGATCGGCTTTGACGGTTACCGGCCCCTCAGTTTTCTGGAACTGCCCGGGGCGAAAGAAACCGGGATTGAGTTTAACTCGCTCTCCAAAGGCTACAATATGACCGGTTGGCGCATTGCCTGGGCGGCGGGACGGAGCGACGTGATCCGCGCGCTGGGCACGGTCAAGTCCAATATTGATTCCGGCGCTTTTCAGGCGGTGCAGGCGGCGGGGATCGAGGCCCTGCTCGGGCCGCAGGATATTATTCCCCATCTGTGCGCCGTCTACCAGGAGCGGCGGGATATCGTCGTCGACACGCTGAACGCCATGGGCTGGCGCATGGAAAAAACCAGGGCGGCCGTCTACATCTGGGCGCCGGTGCCCAAAGGCTTTACTTCGGAATCGTTCGCGGAATTCGTGCTGGAAAAGGCGGGCGTGGTCGTGACTCCCGGCAACGGCTATGGGGCTGCCGGCGAGGGTTATGTGCGCCTGACCCTGACGATCGACACACAGCGCCTGCGGGAGGCGCTGCGGCGGATGCGGGACAGCCTGGGCGCCGTCTCCTTTTAGGCGGCGGAGCCATCATGGCCGGTGGTACGGAAAAACGCGTCTGGAGCCGGATAGACTGGCTTTTTGCGCTGCTCGTCCTTTTTTTGCTCGGGGCCAGCGTTTTTATCCTCAGCACCGCTTCGCTCAATGTGATCGAAAGCGATCCCTACCATTATGTGCGGTCGCAATGCATTTGGATTGGCACGGGCCTGGTGCTGATGGCCCTGACGGCGGCCATTGATTACCGCCACTGGCAAAAACTGGTCTGGCCTCTGTACGCCGTCAATATATTGCTGCTGGCGCTGGTTTTTTTGCTCGGTTCCGAGGCCAACGGCGCGACGCGCTGGATCTACATTACCTCCACCCAGGGCCTGCAGCCGTCTGAGTTTGCGAAGATACTCCTCATCCTTTCCTTTGCCGGTTTTTTAGCCAAAAGAGAGGGGCGGCTGCGCCGGGCGCGCGATTTTGTCCTGCCGTTCCTCTTTGTCCTGCCGCCGGCCCTGCTCGTGTTCAAACAGCCCGACCTCGGCACGGCGCTGGTTTTCGCCGCCATCTTTATCGGCATGATGCTGGTGGCCGGCGCCCAGCCGTGGAAATTCACCGCCATCATCTTAGGCGGCTTCGCCTTGGTCGTGCTGGCCCTTTTTCTCCACCTGGCGACCGATTTGCCGGAGCCCTTGGACAAATTGGCCGGACTGCCGCTGCCGTTCGAGGACTATCAGATCAAAAGGTTGACCTCCTTCATCGACCCGGCCGGCGATATTTCCGCCGACGCCTACCACGTCGTCCAATCCATCTGGGCCATCGGCTCGGGCGGGCTGTGGGGAAAAGGCTACCGCGGCGGAACCCAGGGACAGTATGATTTTTTGCCGGCAAGGCACACGGATTTTATTTTTTCGATTGTCGGGGAGGAATTCGGTTTTATCGGGGCCTCCCTGCTCCTATTCACATTCTGCCTCCTCTTGCTGCGCATGATTCACATCGCGGCCGGCTCGTCTGATCTTTACGGGACGCTCGTGATCAGCGGCGTCATATCCATGCTTTTATTCCAGATTTTTGAAAACGTGGGCATGGTTTCCGGGATCATGCCCATCACAGGCATCCCGCTGCCCTTTATTACCTCGGGCGGCAGTTCCATGTGGGCGACTATGATCGGCGCGGGCCTGGTTCTCAGCGTTTCCGGCCGCCGGGAGCGGCCTATGTTTGACCCGGATTAATGAGGAAAGAGTGGATCAGTTCACCGTTCACAGTTGGAGAGGGAGTAGGGATTAGGGATTAGGGGCGGGGTTTAATTCCCCTCAGAACAAAAAAATGAGCTTGACAAAAATCGGCCCGTGCGTTAATATGACCTTATAGTCACATGACCGCAAGGTCACATCGTGTTGCAGCCGGAGAGGAGGAGCGATGCCGAAACCAACATTTTTCAACTTGCCCAAACAAAGGCAGCGGGCCATCGAACAGGCCGCGCTGGAGGAATTTGCCGCTTCCGGCTATGATGGCTCCAGCGTCAACCGCATCGTGGAGGGGAGCCGTATCGCCAAGGGCAGTTTCTATCAGTATTTTAACGACAAAAAAGATCTGTATTACCACCTGATCGACACATTGGGCCAGGCCAAATTAAAGGTGCTGGAATCGGTGCTGCGCGACTCCCGTGACCGGCCGTTCAGCGAAAACATGGCGGAATTGTTTCGCCAGGCTTATGTTTTTGCCGACGGCAACCCGCTCTATTTTGCCGTCGGGCTGGATTTTGCCAGCAAGCAAAAGCAATTTGTCAGCGATTTTCTCGACAAGTACCGGCCAGTGGCCCTGGATATCCTGGGCGGCCTCCTCCGCCAGGCGCGGGAGCGGGGGGAATTGCGCCCCGACCTGGATATGGCGCTGACGGCGGCTTTTATCAACACGCTCATCAACCATTGCACTATTGAACTGATTTTGACGGCGGAAAACAAAGCCCGGCGGAACGAGGTCACGACGGAAATTCTCCTTTTTATCGGAAGGGCGGTGCTGCGGCCATGAGCGAAGCTCTCTTGACGGCGGAAAACCTGTCCCGGCAGTACACGGGCGGAGGCGTGCCCGTACATGCCCTGCGCGCGGCCAGTTTCACGATTGCGCCCGCAGAGTGTATTATCGTCCTCGGCCCCTCCGGTTCGGGCAAAAGCACTTTGCTGAACATTATCGGCGGCATGGACACGCCGACCACCGGGCGCCTCTGTTACGGGGGGCGCGACGTGTCCGCTTTTTCCGCCCGGGAACTGACCGAATACCGCCGGGACGCCGTCGGTTTTATCTTTCAGTTTTTTAACTTGATCCCCTCGCTGACGGCGCTCGAAAACGTGGCCCTGGCCGCGGCGATCACGGCCGGCGCCATGTCCCCCCCGGAAGCTCTGGCTCTGGTCGGGCTGGCGGAACGGGGCGCCCACTTTCCCTCCCAGCTTTCCGGCGGCGAACAGCAGCGCGTTTCCATCGCCCGGGCGATCGTCAAAAATCCGGCCCTGTTCTTGTGCGACGAACCGACCGGGGCCCTGGACACGCAGAACAGCGCCACCGTCGTGCGCCTCTTGCTCCAGATGCGGGATCGGCTGGGCTGCCCCGTCGTTATCATCACCCACAACACGGAGATTGCCCGGGCGGGGGATCGGATTTTCCATATGAAAGACGGTTTGTTGGAAAAAATATCCATAAACAGCGCGCCGGTTCCGGTGGAGGATTTGCAATGGTAAAGCTGCTGGGCCTGAAAATGCTGCGCGACATGGGCCGGAGCAAGGCGGTGTACATTATCTGCGCCCTGGTGGTCACGATCGGCTTCAGCGGCTACTCCTTGATGTCCATCGCTTACGAAAGGCTGATGGACACCCGGGACGCCTTTTTCAGCGCCACGGACTTCAGCACCGCCTTCGCCGACGTGGAGCAGGCCCCGCTAGCGGTGGCCGGCCGCCTGGCCGCTGTGCCCGGCGTGAGCGTGGCAGAAGGGCGCCTGACGGACACGGCGCGGGTGCAGGCCCTCCGCTGGCATGAGCAGTCCGGGGGCAAGCGGGAGGAACTCCTGGCGGGAGAGGCGGAGCTGCTGCTGATCTCCACCCGGCCGGAGGGGATGAACCGCCCGTACCTGAACGCGGGCAGCCTGCCGCGGGCCGGCCGCCTGGAAACGGTTCTCGGGGCCGGTTTTGCCGCCGCGCACGGACTGCGGCCCGGCGACGCCGTTTCCCTCATCATCGGCGGACAGGCGACGGAACTGGAAGTATGCGGCATCGGCGTTTCCCCGGAGAATATCTATTTAGTCAAAGACCTGGCCGATATGCTGCCCGATCTCAGCAGCTACGACGGCGCTTTTCTCCACTACGACACGCTGGCCGCCCTGCTCGGCCGGGAGGGCGCGGCAAACAGCTTCGCTTTCACCCTGTGGCCCGGCGCCGGGATCGACGACGTGAAGGCGGCGGTGGAAGATATTCTCCGCCCCTATGTCTGCTACCGGGTGTACGACCGGGCCGATCATGTTTCTACCGCCATGCTCCAGGCCGAGCTTGATCAGCTGCAAAGTATGGCCGGCGTCATCCCCGTCCTCTTTTTGCTCGTCGCCGCCGTGATCCTGTACATTACCCTGTTCCGCCTGGTGGAACAGCAGCGCGTCCAGATCGGGGCCCTGCTCTCCCTCGGTTTTTCCCACCGCGCCATCAGCTTACATTTCGCCTGTTTCGGCGCGGCCACCGGCTTGCTCGGCGGCGTGGCCGGCGGGGCGAGCGGCATCCTCTGTGCCGTACCTATCTGGGAATACTACCTGACTTTTTACAGTATGCCGGCGCTGGGAGCGGGATTCGGGGCCGCTTATCCCTACTTGTTCTACAGCGCCCTGGCCGGGGCCCTGTTCTGCGGCGCCATCGGCTGGCTGGCCGCCCGCGGCGTCGCCCGTCTCCAGCCGGCCGAAGCCCTGCAACCGGCCGCGCCCCCCGCCGGCAAACTCACGCCGCTGGAACGCCTGCCCTGGACGCGGGAACTGCTGACGATTCCGGGCCTCGTCGGCCTGCGCGGCGTTTTTCGCAACGGCCGCCGCTCCCTCTTTTCCCTCGTGGGGATCGCCTGCGCCTACATGATGATCGCCTCGCTTGTTTCGATGAATTCCATGGTGGACATCTTTATCTACGATGAATTGACGGAGGTGGAACAGCAGGATTTCACGGTCTATTTCAACGCGCCGGTCGCCTGGGCGGACGCCCGGGCCGCCGTCAGTCACCCGGAAGTGCGGCGGGCGGAACTCGTGCTGGACGTGGGGGTAACGTGCAAAAGCCCGGTCGCTTCCCTCGAGGGGACGCTGAAAGGACTGGAAGTGGGGGGTGAATTGCTGCGGCTTGCCGATGCCGCCGGCCGCCCCCTCGCCCTGGCCGAAGGGGGCGCGATTATTACCGCCCATATGGCCGCCGCCCTTGAGCTGGGGCCGGGCGACTGGCTGGAGGTGGAGAGCCCCGGCCCGGCGGGTCAGACGATGCGGCTGCCGGTGGCCGGGGTGACTGGCCAGTATATGAATAGCACCGTCTATGTCCCGCTCCGGCTGGCCGCGGAATTTCAGCGCACCAACGGGGCCTGCAACTCCCTCTTGGTGGCGGGGACGGAACAGGCCCGGCGGGACGTGGCCGACCGGCTGGCGGACGCCGCGCGTTTTACCCTGGCGGAAGGCCGGCTGGCCAAGATCGATAAAATGAACGCCGCTATGGGCAGTATGCTGTTTATCCTTTACTATATGGCTTTCGCCGGCGTGGCGATCGGGTTCGCCGTCATTTTTACCGGCTCGCTCGTCTGCTTCGAGGAAATGAAACGGGAAATGGCGACCATGATCACCTTGGGGCTGAACAGCCGCGATTGCCTGGAAGTTATCTCCAGCGGCCAGTGGCTGCTGACCTTCGGCGGGGTCATCCTCGGCCTCCCGCTCACCTGGGCGGCCACGGAGGCGATGGTGCGCACTATGAGCGGCGACATGTACACGATCCCGAACTATCTCAGCGGGGAGGCCCTCGTTCGCGCCACCGTGCTGACCCTGGTGGCGGTGGTGCTGAGCAACGCCGTCATCCACCGGCGCCTGCGGCGGATCACGCCGGTGGACATTATGCGAGAAAGGAATTAGCGGCCATGAAAAAGAAATACAAACTGATCCTGGGGGCCGCGCTGGCGGCGCTGGTCGCGGCGGCGGTCCTGGTCACCGCGCTGCGCCCGCTGGCGGCGGTCACGGCCCCGGTTACGCGGGAGGACGTGGCTTCGACCCTGACGGTCACCGGCTATGTGACCCCGCGGGTGGAAATCGCCCTGACCGCGCCCTTTGCCGGCGAGCTGGGCGCCGTGCCGGCGGCGGCCGGCCGGACAGTCGCCGCCGGCGAGGTGCTGGCCGAACTTGATGTGGCGGCCAGTCGCCGCGCCGGCCTGATGGCGCGGGAACAGCTGGAGCAGCAGTTGGCTGCCGCCCGCCGCAATTATGAGAGTTTGTACGGCGGGGAAGGGGTGGCGGCGACGGCGCTGGCCGCGGCCCTGGCTGCCTGGGAACAGGCGCAGGCCGCTTATGACGACGGCGCGCTCTTGCTGGCCGCCGGCGCGCTGGCGGCGGATGACCTGGCCGGCTTGGCCGGGGCGCTGGCCGCGGCCGGGCAAAACCTCGCCGCCGCCAAAGCCGAGGCTTCCGCGGCGGCGGAAAGCTATCAGCGCGGTCTGATCGCTTCGCTGGAAACTCAGCTGGCCCTGACCCTGGAAGGAGCGCCGGCGGCCGAGGCGGAACCTGTGCTCATAACCGCACCTTTCGCCGGGACGGTGCGCGCCGTATACGCCGGGCCCGGCACTTTTGTCCAGACCGGCCAGACCCTGTTCAGTCTGTACGACCAGAGCGCGGTCAAAATCGAGGCTTCCCTGCTGGCGGAAGACGCGCTGCGCTTTCAGCCCGGGGACATGGTCAGCGGGACGGCGGCGGACGGCGCGGCGCTGGAGGCGCGGATTGAGTTTATTTCGCCGGTGGCGGAGGAAAGGATTTCGACGGTGGGCCTCACGGAAAGCCGCAGCCGGGTAGAATTATCCGTACCCGCCCTCCCGGCGCGCATCGGCGCGGGTCAGCCCGTAGACCTCGTGTTCCGCAGCGTCCTCGCTGCGGATACACTCACCGTACCCCTGACGGCGCTGACCCCCGCCGGTGAGACGGACTTTGCCGTTTACGCCCTGCGAAACGGCAAAGCCGTACTCACGCCGGTGGCCACCGGCATGCGCGCGGGAGGGCGGGTGGAGGTACTGTCCGGCCTGGCGGCGGGAGATATCGTCATCGCTTATCCCTACGAAGCCAAGGTGAAAGACGGTTCGCGCGTCGCGGCTGAGTAAAATGGGAAATATGAAAGAAAAAGTTCTGAAATGGGGGCGGCCTTCATCGCCACCGGCCATTACGCCGTTATCAGTTACCCTCCTGCCCCTCGGCACCCTGAGCAAAAGCGAAACGCGCCGGATCGCCGCCGCCAACGCCCTGCCGAACGCGGGCAAACCGGACAGCCAGGATATTTGCTTCGCCCCGGACGGGGATTACGCCGGGTTTATTGAGCGCCGAACCGGATGCGGCGCCGGCGATTCAAGCCCCGAGGGGTGCATGTCGCGGATGTATTTTTTTGGGCTTTGTGCATTGGCCACCAAAGAGCAAAGAAGCCCTGTGCAACCCCCGAATTCGTTGCCGAGCCCGGCAGACAGTGGAGCCAATCATTGAAGTGTTGGCATGTACGATACGCCGGAATACCGCGAGCGTTTCGGTCTGTTTGGGGCAATCAACAAGGACGTCGGCATCCACAGCTTGCGCCACAGCTACGCGACGAGAGGTTCGCATTTTATGTAGAAAACATCTCGACGAGAGGTTCGCATTTTATGTAGAAAACCGCTTGGAGCAAAGGCATGGCAACAGATTTAAGGCTCTTTGGAACAAACGTAAAAGGTGCGTCTATACAAGAGTTATGCGACATAAAAATTGAAATTTATAAGATGCGCCGCATCCATGCGGCGCAAAATACTTGACAAAAAATGAAATTATATGTAATATAAATGGCATAAACTTTATGGGAGTAAAACAATGGAAATAGATTGCATAGGACTTTTTGTGAATAATATGGAAACAATGGTAAATTTTTACCGAGATATTATTGGATTAAAAACAAACTGGAACGGTGAACCAAATGCCGATTTTGAAGCCGGAAAATGCCGTTTAATAATGTTCGGAAGAAAAGATTTTGAAAATATGGTTTCAAAGTCATTTAATTATTCCAAAGGATTAAACGGAACAATGGAAATAGCGTTTAATCTAAAGACCTATGATGAAGTTGATAAAGAATATAAACGCCTTATGGATTTAGGCGTTGAAAGTGTTTTTTCACCGGCAACGATGCCTTGGGGACAGCGAACTTGTTATGTGGCCGATCCTGAAGGCAATTTACTGGAAATTGGTTCATTTGGGGCATAAAATGGCAAGTGATTTAGATTATGTTCAATATGTTATTGACCAAATAA
>JAISWK010000060.1 GCA_031270805.1 Gracilibacteraceae bacterium | reverse complement strand
CCCCGAAAACTCCGCCTCTCATGGCCCCGGTCCGCGCCGCGCGCTCTCTTGCCTTGTCCGCCGCCGGGTTCCGCCGCATAAAATTCCGCACCGTCATCGCCTCCATAAGTTTTGTTCACCCCAAAAATACCTGAATTTCTCAGCTTCCCGCGGAACACGCGAAGGAACCTTCGAAAGAGTGCGCATAACATACCATAATATCTCCGGCTTTGGCCGGGGATTTGTAACTATTCCGCGTGTTTTTCAGTTCAGCCCGAAGAAGTTCAGAATCCATTCGGCGTTCCCCATGTAGTTGATGAGGAAGGCGTTGGGGATGTCCACCAGAAACGCGCCCACGATCGGCACCACGAAGTAGGCTTTCGCGGCGTATCCGTATTTCGACGTGACCGCCTGCATACTGACCAGGGCGTTGGACGTGGCCCCCATCATGAATCCGATGAAGCCCGCCGACAGGACGGAAGCCTCGTAGTCCCTGCCGAACAGCATGTAGACCATGAAATACGCCATCAACAAGACGAGCGCCAGTTGAACGAACATCATGCAGAGCAAGGGAAGCGCCAGATATATCAGCTCCGCCAGTTTCATGGACACGATAGCCATGGAGATGAAAATCGACAGGGAGATGTCCGAAATGGCGTCTATGACCTTGGATTCTATCTTGTAGATCCCCGAAATCTCGCCCGCGTTGCGTATGAATATCGCCACGAACATGGCTCCCAGGTAGGGCGGGAAGGTTTGTTTCGAGCCGATGGAGCGGAAAAAATCCCCCACGTAGTAGCTCAGGACGGAGCCCGCTCCCACGGCGAAAATCACCCAGGCGAGGTTGTTCATCAAATCTCCGGGCAATATGTTTTTGTCCTCGGCCCCGGTGTCCGCCGCGAAATTTTCCGACGGTACGTAGTCCGGGTCTTGGGGTGTCTTCAGCCTTTTTCTTCTGATGAGGTATTCGGCCATCGGCCCTCCCACAATGGAGCCGGCCACCATGCCGAAGGTGGCGCACGCGACGCCGGCCGCCGCCGCGCCTTTTACGCCCATGCTCTCGAAGACCGGCCCGAAGGCTCCGGCGGTCCCGAGCCCGCCTGTCAGCGTCACCGACCCTCCGATTATCCCGAGGCGCGGATCGATGGCAAACGCCGACGCGACGCCCATTCCGATGATGTTTTGCAGCACGGCGCCGGTCACCGACATCAGGAAGAACGCGAGAATCAGCAGCGTTCCTTTTTTGACCAGGCTGACGCTCGCGTTCATTCCGATGGTGCAGAAGAAAACCAGCATCAGGATGGTCTGGATGGTGCCGTCGAAGCTGAACTTCGCCACGCCGTTGTACTCCAGCGCGGCCACGAGCAGCGCAAACGGGAGCCCTCCCACCACCGGGGCCGGAATCGAGAAACGGACCAGCGCGCCGAACCGGGAGCGGGCCCATATTCCGATGTAATAAGCGACGACCCCAAGCGCCGCCAGTTGGTACATGTTCACTTTTATGAGTGCCAACCCGCCGACCACGACAATTTCCATAGCAGAAACCCTCCTCTCCGAAACGCCCGGCAAAGCCGCGCAAAAAAAGTATATCCTCCGGCTTCCGCTTATCCCTATCCTCATTGCTTAGGTGTTTCCAATGATTTCGCCCGCTTTGCGCTGTGAATAGAGCATACGCAATCGCGCAAGCGGGCAGCAATTTTTAACCGTTGGAAACACTAAAGAGAGGGGGGGCATTATTTTGTACGCCTTGTTTTCATAACGGGTGCAGGGGCCTGCGGCCCTTGCCGGGGATTGGGGCGGAGCCCCAAAGTTTCGCCGAGAAATCGATCTGTATTTCTTCAAACCTTTTCTTTTTGAATGACACTTGCGCAAATTGATATAGTGCTGTAGAATCAAAAAACCGATAAAACACAGTCTGTTCATTTTTATATATGTTATTCAAAAGGGGGCGTGCAAGAAGGTATACTCAATTGCGCCTTTGCCTCACGCTTATAAAGTCCTCCCTTTTTTCAGTGTTTCCAACGGCTAAAAATGGTCTCCGATTTTGCGCAATTGAGTATACCTTATTGCGCTGGAAATCTCGGTATTGGCAGTTGAGACACTATTGCGCAGTGTGCGAAGGAAAAACTTTCATAAGAAAAGGGGAATCGAAATGAAGCAAGAAAGTTCTAAGAAGTGGCACTGGGCGTTGGCTTTATGCCTCATCGCCGCGCTGTCGGGCACGGCTTGGGCGGTGGATTCACTGACTTATTCGGGAAGTACTGATAATAGTATGTTGCAAGATCTCCCCGGTTGGATTAGCAGGGACGTGTTGGGCGACTATTGGACCGTTGTCAGCGATTCTCTCTTCCCCACGGGTGAGACTGGGAATACTGTGACGATTAACTACTCGGCGGGCACGGACGCCGCGACGGTCAGTTTGGACTTCGTCGGCGGCGCGCAGAGCAGCGACGTGGATGTCTCGAAAAACACGATTGAGGTGAAGAGCGGTTGGATCAAGTCCGCCGTCATCGGCGCGATCACAAGAAACAAGAACGCGATGAGCAATGATGTTACCATCTCTGGCGGAACTGTAGGAAGCGCTGACGCTAGCCTTGAAAAATACGCTCTGTACCACGGCGACGTGAGCGGTGGCTACGTCACGAGCGGCGAGGGGTACGCCTACGATAAGACCGTCACCATCAGCGGCGGCACCATTTTCGGCGCCGTTATCGGCGGCGTTGTCCAAGGGCCGGTGGGTGATCCATGGCACAAAACATGGATGACGGCGGGGACAGGCAACGCCGAAAATAACAAAGTGGACATTAAAGGCGGAATCCTGAACAACGGCGGACTCCTGAACAACGCAATTTTCGGCGGGTACGTCGGCGGCGGCAACGCGAAGAAGAACCAAGTCAATATTAGTGGGACCCCCCTCCTTACGAGTGTCGACCAGATCGTCGGCGGCTATTCGTCGGCCGGGAGCGCGCTCGAGAACTCCGTTTATATTGGTAATAATGTTTTGATTGGTACTACGCTTACGGCAGGAAGCGCCGCTCATATTATCGGCGGCAAGGCAGACGGCGGCACCATGGGAGCTATTGCCGGTAATCCGAAGTCCGCAGACTGCAACAGCGTGATAATCAACGCAAATATCACGGCAGCAGGCTACATTTACGGCGGATTCACCCGCAGTCAGGGGACCTCCGCCAGTAACAACTGGGTTGGATTGCTGGGAGGAAAGATTGAAGCCCCAGAGAGTAAAAAACTTCAGATTTTCGGCGGTTGGGTCAGTAAGGATAGTGCCGTTGCCAAAGAGAACATCGTGGAGATTGCGGGGTCTACTACATTTGGGGAAGGTGTCTCTCTGTATGGCTGGGGTAACGCTTTCCAAAATACTGAGCACACAGGAAACACCCTGATCCTTAACGGCGTTAAAAACATTACCGTCGAGAGCGTGCAGAGTTTTGACAGGTACGAATTCAACCTTCCCGCTAATGTTGGTAGCGGCGCTCTGATCTCCGCCGACGAAGCCGATCTGGGAAGCGAAGCGACATTCGAGGTATCCAATTTCCCGACGGGGA
>JAISWK010000156.1 GCA_031270805.1 Gracilibacteraceae bacterium | reverse complement strand
GTGCTCTGGCAAGGCGCCAGGTTCCGCTAATACTGGCTGTATTTGCGGGTTCTGGCAACGCAGCCAGAGTGCAAAAGGGCAAGTCAAATGTATAAGTTATTTGAGAACAGTTCCTAATATACTGTCGCCGCAAGTATAGCATATCCCGGAGGATAAAACAAGATTATTAGGCCTTCCGGCTTGGGTCGGGGGAGGATTTACTTTGCTGCTTTATGTCCATGTGCCGTTTTGCCGGCAAAAATGCGCCTACTGCTCATTTTATTCCGAGGCGGGCGCGATCCGGGCGGGCGCGGGCGCGCGCCGGGCATACCTGAACGCCTTGGCTCTGGATTTTGAGCGGGCGGCGGAGGGGCGGATATTTGACACATTATACCTGGGCGGCGGCACGCCGACCATGCTGGCGGCGGAGGAACTGGCCGAATTGCTGGATATTATCCGCCGGCGGGCCGTATTCGCTCCGGGGGCGGAAAAAACAGCCGAAGCGAATCCGGGTACGCTGACGGCGGAAAAACTGGCGCTGCTGAAAGCCGGGGGGATCAACCGCCTTTCCTTGGGCGTCCAAAGCCTGAGCGACGACTTGCTGACCCGCTGCGGCCGCCGGCAGCGGGCCGCCGATACTTGGCGGGCGCTGGCGCTGGCGCGCCGGGCCGGGTTTGTCAATATCGGCTGTGATCTGCTCTTCGGCCTGCCCGGCCAAAAGGCGGCCGACTGGCGGGACACGCTGCGGGCCCTGAGCGGGGCCGGGCTGACCCACTTGTCGCTTTACGCCCTGACGCCGGAGGCGGGGACGCCGCTGGCGGCGGATATGGCGGCCGGGCGGACGACGCTGCCCGACGACGACGCAGAGGCCGATATGTACGAGTGGGCGCGAGAATTTCTGGCCGGAGCGGGCTATCGCCAGGATGAAATATCTAATTTTTCTCTCGAAAATTATGCCTGCCGCCATAATTTCGGCTACTGGCGCGGGGAAGAATACCTGGGCCTGGGGGCGGGAGCGGTCTCCTGCCTGCGGGAGCAGGGGAAACTAAGGCGCACGCGCCGGGCTGAGGCGGGGGAGTACGCGCGCTTGCTAAGCCTGGGCCGGGCGCCGCTCGCCCCGGCCGGAACGGAAATAATCGAACCGGAAACCGAGAGAAGGGAGTATGTCATGCTGGGTCTGCGCACGCGGGAGGGGATCAGCTGCCGGGAGTTTGAGCGGCGATTCGGCCGGAACCTGGAGGATATATTCGGCCCATTGCCGCAGGAGCTGGCCCGGGCCGGACTGCTCCTGGAGGAGGGCGAGCGGCTGCGCCTGAATCCGCGTTATTATTTTGTCGCCAACAGCATTTTGGTAAAATTCATTTGACGCCCAGGACAAGATAAGGAGTGGAGAGAAAAGAGAAATTCAGCCTCCTAAGAGCGGTTGGTCATAGCTGAACAGCACTTCGTTTATCTCAAAGATCTTGTACCGGCCGCTGGTGATGAAGTATTCCACGATCACGTCAAACTTCTGGCTGTGGGAGAGGGCGTAACCCGCCCGCTCCAAGAGGTCGTCCGTTTCAGCCAGCGACAACTCCAAGGCCACGGCGAGGGCGATTGCGGTGCGCTTGCTCGGCGTGTAGTCTTTGCCGGTTCTGATTTTTGAGAAAAGCTTGCGGTCAAGGTTGGCGCGTTTATAGACCTCCACGTCCGATTGGCCCTTGGCGTCTACTAGCTTCAAAAGCGTCTGCGAAAACGACTCGTCCAGGCGTCCGACCAAATCGTCAATACCGCCAAACCTTACCCCCTCAAAGACTGCCGTTGGCGGCGCGCTCAGCTGCTTAAGTGCAGATTCATCAAGGGCTTTCCGCTCCAGATCAAGGAGTTTCCGCCGCCGCAGAAGATGCTCCGCGACATAATGCTCGTCGATGTAGCTTTCCACCGCCCCCATGAGTTCTTCGCTGACAGCAAACGCCGCCTTGTCAAACACAGCGAGTGAAATGTCTATATCGTGGTCGGCGAGGAAATCGCGAATCGCCGAGGTCGCCACCCGCAGAGCTTCGTTTTTCGGGTAGCCATAGATGCCGCTTGAAATCAGCGGGAACGCTATGCTTTCGCATTCGTTTTCGATGGCGCGAGCCAAGCTGTTCCTATAAGCCGCCCGGAGCAGTTCTTCGCTTTCGGCGGCGCTCTGGTGATGGTAGACCGGCCCTGCCGCGTGGACGACGTATTTTGCGGGCAGGTTGAATCCTGGCGTGACGACCGCCTCGCCGGTTTTGATCGGCGCGAGCTTGTCGCAGGCGGCTTGCAGTTCGCTGGCCCCCGCCGCCCTGAATATCGCCCCGCACACGCCGCCGCCCATTCGCAGCTCGGTATTCGCGGCGTTGACGATAGCGTCAACCTTCATTCTTGTGATGTCTTGTCGGACGATGGTAAATGGCATATTGCCTCTGCTCCTTTCCGTTTCGCGCCGCTTTGCCTCAGCTGTCCGCAGGCCGCCTCGATATCCGCTCCTCTTTCCTCCCGGATCGTCACGGCCAAGCCCCGTTCGGTCAAGAGGCGACGAAAAGCCGCTACCCGCGCTCCAGTCGGCCTCCGGGCCGCGCTGCCGGCGACGATATTGACGGGGATCAGATTGACATGGGCCGGCAGACCGCGCAGCAGGGCGGCGACGGCGCGGGCCTGGGTTTCCGTGGCGCTTTCCTCTGTCAGGGCCATTTCGAAAGTTATGCGGCGGCCGGTGCGGAGGACGTATTCCCGGCAGGCTTCCATCAGACGGGCGAGGGGATAGCGGCGGTTCAGCGGAACCAGGACGTCGCGCAATTCGTCCGTTCCCGCATGCAGAGATACGGCCAGCCCGATTTGCGGCGCTTCCGCCGCCAGACGCAAAATCCCCGGCACGACGCCGGCGGTGGAGACGGTCATGCGCCGCGCGCCGATATTTTGCCCCCGCGCGTCGTTCAATATCCGCACGGCTTGCAGGAAAGCGTTCATATTGTAAAAGGGTTCGCCCATGCCCATAAAAACCAGGTTGCCGACATGAAAAGACGCGTTTTCCCGGCGCATCCGGGCCGTAACCGCCAGCAGCTGCCCGGTGATCTCCCCCGGACTCAGGTTGCGGCGCCAACCCGCGCGCCCGGTCGCGCAGAACGGACAGCCGAGGGCGCAGCCCACCTGCACGGAAAGGCAAAGGGTGGCGTGGCTGCGGCTCCGGTCTTTGCGGTAGTCGAGCAGAACGGTCTCGATCGTCTCCCCGTCGGCCAGCTGGAATAAAAATTTGCGCGTTCCATCCGCGCTCACCCTTTCCTCAAGCGGAACCGGCAGGCCCCAGCTCAGGCCTTCCGCCAGTCTGGCCTTGTCCGCGCCGCTGATATTGCCCGCCTCCGCCCAGCCGGCGCCCGCGCGGCGCTGAACCCACTCGAAAAGCTGGCGGCTGCGGTAGGGCGCAAGTCCGGCTTCCGTGCATAGCGCCGTCAGCTCGGACAGGCTCAGGCCGCAGATATCCACCGGCGCCGGCGCCGCTTCCCGCTCGCTCATCCGCGCTCTCCGCCCCGGCGGAATTTGGCCAGAAAAAACCCGTCCATCGCGTGGGTTTGTGGTAAAATTTGCCACATGCCTTTTTCCCATTGACGCCGATCAGCCGGCGAAGGGCAGGGAAAAGGCAGGAGCGGGGCCAGGGGCACGGGCTGGAAATCAGGGCGGGCGGCGATAAAATCCTTGGCCACGGCGAAGTTCTCCTCCGGCTCCACAGTGCAGGCGGCGTAAACCACTTCCCCGCCCGGCCGCGCCGCCGCCGCCGCGCCGAGCAAAATATCCAGCTGCAAGGCGGGCAGAGCCGCGATGACCTGCTCGTCTTTTTGCCAGCGCAAATCGGCGCGCCGGCGCAGGACGCCCAGACCGGAACAGGGGGCGTCCACGAGGACTTTATCGTAGGCGCCCCGCTCGGCCGGGGGCAGGGCGCGGGCGTCGGCGGCTCGAACCGTGACGACGCCGAGGCCCAGCCGGCTGGCGCTGCGCTCTATCAGGGCCAGCCGGGGCGCGTGAATATCCAGCGCCGTTATTTCCCCCCGGTTATCCATTAATTCCGCCAGGTGCGTGGTCTTGCCGCCGGGAGCGGCGCAGGCGTCCAGCACTTTTTCCCCCGGGGCGGGGGCCAAGAGGAGCGCCGCCAGCTGCGAGCTTTCCGACTGCACCGTGCATAATCCCGCCTGAAAAGGGGCGAGGGCGTCCGGCGCCCCCAAACCCGTCAGGCGCACCGCCGCCGGCGACCAGCGGCCGGGGGCGGCGTCTCCCCCGCCGGGCTCCGCCGGCAGGGCGCGGATCAAACCCTCCGGCGTACAGCGCAGCCGGTTGGCCCGCAACCAGGTTTCCGCCGGCTCGTTGTTCCAAAGGCATAGTTTTTCCGTGTCTTCGAATCCCCAGCGCCGGAGCCAGCGGCGCGCCAGCCATTCCGGGTGCGAATGGCGGGCGCTGAGATATTCCGCCGGCTGCCGCTCCGGATCCGGCCAGGCGATATCCCAGCCTTCCGCGGCGACCCGGCGCAAAACCCCGTTGACCAAGGCGGCATGCGGCGGGGACGTCAGTTTGGTCAGGCGAACGCTTTCGTTGACGGCCGCCGCCGCCGGGACGCGTTCCAGGTAAAGCAGCTGGAACGCGCCCATGCGCAACGCCGCGCGCGCTTCGGCCGGCAAAGCGCGCAGCGGCTTGCGCAAATGCCGCCGCAGGATATAATCCAGCGTACCGCGCTGCTTGAGGACCCCGTTCACGAGAGCGGCCGCCAGCCGGCGCTCCCGGACGTCGGCCAGGGCCGGCAAGGCTTGACGCAACAAAATATGCGCGTAAGCCTGTCCCCGCTCGACGCGCATGAGCAAAGACGCCGCCAACGCACGCGCCCCCGGTACTTGCCCCGTCAACGGTGTTTCCGGCCCGCGCCGCTCCGCCGGGTTTGACTGTCAGATGTATATTTCCCGGCGGCGATTCGGGTCGGGTCAACCGGGACGATAAACGCCGGGAAGGCGATTCCTCTCAGGTACATGCGCTATCCTCTCTCCCCAATGTAATAACCAGTTAAATTATACACAATTACGCCGCCGCGCGCAAGGCGGCGCGACAGTTTGGCGGGCGGCGGCGCGGCGGGTAGTTCCCCTCCTTTGGAGGGGTGCCGCGAAGCGGCGGGGTGGTTCTGGCGGCGGCCTACGCTGACGTTACCGTTCACACCCACCCTTTCCTGTCATTCGGAGACTTACCCGGCGAGTCTCCGAGCCGTTGGCAAGTCATGTGCAACTGAGACTGGCCGCTTCAGCGGCCTTAGTCGAAGGGAATGGAGTCCGACCGCGTCCAGTGGACGAAGAAGGAAGGGCTCCATTCGGCAGTCACTCGACATGCCGCCAGAACCGAATTGATAACAACGGCGGCAT
>JAISWK010000103.1 GCA_031270805.1 Gracilibacteraceae bacterium | reverse complement strand
GCCCTTTTGCACTCTGGCTGCGTTGCCAGAACCCGCAAATACAACCAGTATTAGCGGAACCTGGCGCCTTGCCAGAGTACAAAATTGCTGCGCCAACTGCACAAGTTATTTATCAACAGCTCCTTACCTTCTCAACCCCAGATCCTGCACGATTTTCCGGTAACGGTTAAAATCGTTCTTCATCAGATAATCAAGCAGCGCGCGCCTCTGCCCGACAAGCTTCAGCAAACCGCGCCTCGAATGATGATCTTTCTTGTGTGTCTTGAAATGCTCCGTCAGTTCCACAATGCGCGCGGTGAGAATAGCTATCTGCACTTCCGGTGATCCGTTATCCCGTTCGTGCTGCTTAAACTTATCGATTATTTCTTTTTTTTTCTCCGCGTTTAACATTAGTCTCCTCCATTCAGTAATTCAGACCTACCGCCCAGTTGGAAGCCGGAGGTTCGTTCGACCGACCGAGCCGGAGGTTCTGTTCCCGCATTATACCACACCCCTCCGCCCCACGCAAGCATGCCGGGCCGGAAAAGGAAAAAAATCGCACCAAAATCGCCAAAAACGCGGGCCGTAGGCGAAGGCCGCTTTAGTATGTCTGCGCTTTTAATATCTCTCTCAGCTTGTTTTTGGCGCGGTGCAGGCGAACCTGGACATTGTTGGCGGTAATATTCAGGATCGCGGCGATATCGGCGCATTTTATATCGAGAAGATATTTTAAGACGATGAGTTCTTGCTCTTCTGGCTTGAGCTGACGGAGGCCCCGTTCAATCATATCTCTGTCGAGCAGAAAATCAAACTGGGCGTAATGGTCGGGAATGTCGAAGGTGATCGGCAGCGTTTCCCGGCGGCGGCGATAATGTTCGTAACACTGGTTGACGGTGATTCTTCTGAGCCAGGGGCGGAATTTTGTCTTATCCCGCAATTGGTCAAACGACTGAAACACCTTGAGAAAAACTTCTTGCAGGATATCCTCATCCGGCGCCCTGTCTCTCTCGGTGCTGCTTATTACCCCCAGCACATAAGCATAGTTTTCCGCGTAAATCTCTTCGCCTAATTTTTCTGAAATCATTAAAACCAAAGCTCCCTTTCCATAATTACTTTTATTTAGCAATTTATGGGTATTCGCTATTTTCAGATAAAATCCTGCCTACTTCGACCCGGCGCCGAAAAAAATCTGCTTCACCCGGGAAGGTGCAAAGTGAAATAAAGGTTTACTTGTATGTTCGGACTCTTTATGATAAGATGGATCAGCAAGTAAAAACAATAAATTACAGGCGCGTCTCAACCCTTGCCTGGGGGCGGCGCCTAAGCGCCGGGGGGACGAACTGGAGGGCTGTTATGGATTTTATCAAAGAAACCGACTTGCCCGGCATCGGGCATAAGTTTTCAGTGTCGCCCGCCGGCGGCGGCAAAATCATTATCATCGTTCATGACGACGGTGTGCGGGAAATATATCGTTATGACGAAAACACTGCGGACAGCGAAGTCGAGCATATCATTTCCTTGGACGACGCGGAAGCGCGCAAGGTGGCCGGTATTCTCGGCGGCCTGACTTACACGCCCAAGGCGCTGGAAACGATGCGCGTCGATCTCAAGGGATTGGCCATTGACTGGTATAAGCTGGCGGCGCCGGCGCCTTTCATCGACGCATCCATCGGCGCCCTCGGCATCCGCAAGAATATCGGCGTCAGCATTATCGGCATCATCCGCCGTGACGGCGGCAGTCTCATCAATCCGGGACCGGACGCCGTCCTCCAGGACGGGGATACCATCGTCATGGCGGGAACACGGGAGCAGATCAACGCATTCCACGCCGCTGCGCGTCCCGGGCCGCAGCCGGCCTGAGCGCGCCGTCAGGCGGAGGGCAGAAGCTTGGAGTATAATTTTCTGGAACTGGGGGGATTGCTGCTTTTCGTGGCTATGGCCGGCATCATCGCCTCCCGCCTGAAATTTTCCATTGTACCGATCATAATCATCATGGGACTCCTTTTGCCGCCCAACGGCATAACACCGTACAGCCCGGCGGAGAGTACCCTGGACGCCGTTGACTTCCTCGGCCGCTTGGGCGTACTCTTCTTGCTTTTCTCCCTCGGGCTGGAATTTTCTGTCAAAAAACTGATCGCCTCGGCCGGCACGCTGGTAAAAAGCGGGATGATCTACCTGGCCATTAACGCGACGGCGGCGGTGATTTTCACGCTGCTTCTGGGCTGGGGGCTGGCGGAAATCCTGCTGGCCGTCGGCATTATCATCATATCTTCCAGCGCCATCGTCGCCAAGACGCTCGTCGATCTGAAACGCACGGCAAATCCCGAAACAGAAGTGATCCTCGGTCTGATGCTCTTCCAGGACATTTTCATGGCGGCTTACCTGCCGATCGTATCCGCCATCGCCATCAGCCGCGGCGGCCGGACGTCGGAGCTTATTCTCTCCGTCGCCTTCGCTTTTATTGTCATTATCGCTTTCGTTTTTATCAGCCTGCGCACGACCCGGGTGCTGGAAAGCGTCTTCTCCATCGCCAGCGAGGAGACATTTCTGCTCGTGGTGCTGGCGCTGCTCATTTTTATGGCCGGCGCCTCGGAGGCCCTGAATATCTCCGAAGCGATCGGCGCCCTCATCCTGGGCCTGATCATGGCGGAGACGTCGCAGCGGAACCGCATCGTCCACCTGGTCGTACCATTCCGGGATTTTTTCGGCGCGGCGTTCTTTTTCGGCTTCGCCTTGAAAATATCGCTGGCCAGTCTGCAGGGCGCCGTCCTCGCCGCCGCGGCCGCCGTCGGCCTGACTGTCGCCGGCAGCGTAGTTTACGGTTTTATGATGGCCAAACCAGCGGGACTGTCCAAGCGCGGCGCTCTGAATCTCGGTCTGACCATCACGGCCCGGGGGGAGTTTTCCATTGTCCTGGCCAATCTGGGGGCGGCGGCCGGACTCAGTCCGGTGCTGGAATCCTTTTCCGCCCTCTATGTCGTGCTGCTGGCCGTGCTGGGCCCGCTGCTCAGCCGCTGGTCCGACCCGATTTACCAGGCGCTGGCCCCGCAGCTGGGCTGGCGGAGCGAGGCCCGGAAAAACAAAGGGGGAAAGATAAATCGTGCTTAATGTGAACGGAATGCGGCGGAAGCCCAATCTGAGGGTTTTCGTCCCCGGAGACGTCGTCGTCCGGGAAGGGGAGGCGGAGTGCCGCCTGTACATCATCATCATGGGCAGTGTGACCGCTTATAAGAATTACCGCCAGACGGGCGAGACCGTGCTGGCGGAACTGGGGGCGGGGGAATTTTTCGGGGAGCGGCCGCTCTTTCTCGGGCTGGGGCAGGAGGCCACCGTGGTGGCGGCGGAGGAAACGCTGACCATTTCCCTCACCCGCCAGGAAATCTTTGATTTTTTCCGCGAGGAGCCGGACGCCACTTTCGCCCTGATCGCGGATATCTGCCGGAACGCGGGGGAAAGCCGGCAGGCCAGACCCCGGCCGAACCGGCGCTTGGAGGCTCCGGGGCTTTTCCCGCCCGGACACGGCCATTACGAACTGCCGGCTCCGGCAGGAACGGCGCCGGCGGACATTGTCTTTACGGCCAAGGAAAAATGCCCGCTCTGCGGCATGACTTTTGAAGCGGTCGGTCTGCGCGAATCCAAGCTGGCGCGCCAAGGGACGGATCCCGATCTGCGCGAGCGCTACAAGGGTGTGGAACCGCTGCACTACGACGTCCTCACCTGCCCGCAGTGCTGGTACTCCGCTCTGCGCGACGTTTTTGACACGGCGGAGGTGGCCGACGCCCATAGCCTGCTGGCCGAGCTGGGCGCCCTGCAACGGGAGATGAAGCTGGTCTTCGATAACCGCAAGGACGCGGCGGAAGTGTTCGCCGGGTATTATCTCGCCCTGCGCAGCGCCCCCCGCTGTTTTGCCCAGGGGGAGCTGCAGACGGGGCGGCTGTGGCTGAAACTGGCCCGGCTGTACGAGGACTGCGCCGATCAAGCAATGGCGGCCCACGCCAACCAGCAAGCTCTCACCGCCTACAAGCAGGCTTACCAGCGCCTGAACCTGAATCCGCGCGCCTTGCAGCGCGTCCAGTTCATCATGGGCGACCTCCATTATAAACTGGGGGAGATCAAGGAAGCGCGCGACTTGCTCTTTAAGGCGAAAATCGCCCGCGACGGCACGGAATTAATCAAGCGCCACGCCGAAGATCGGATAGATTTGATGCGGGAAGCGGAAAAACAGGCCTCTCAACCCGCTCCGCCCCGGAAATGATATCCGGTGAGGGGTATAATCGGCTGCGACGGCAAAGGCGGAGAAACTCTTAAACTTGCTTGACATATCGGGAAAAATGGATTAAGCTTATAAAGATATAAGAAAGAATTTCAAAGATTATCTGCGGCAGCGATATACTTAATTTTAATTGACTTATAGTACTGTGGCGAGAAAAAACAGAAAAAGGGAGTGGAACATGGAGAATAGAGCCATAGCCGCGAACGAACAATCAGCGGCGCTCATACTGGAACAGATTAAGCAGATGCTGATCAGCAGCGATCTGCGCCCCGGCGATCAGGTTCCCGCCGAAAAAGACTTGGCGGAGCGTCTGCGCGCCTCTCGCAGCGGCGTGAGGGAGGCGCTGGCTGCTCTCACGTTGACCGGTGTGCTGGAAGCGCGCAAAGAAGGCCTTTTTGTCCGCCGAGCGCCGGCGAATGATGTGGTCGAACCGCTCCGGCTGGTTTTTTCCATGGCCCGCGAGCAGGTGCAGGCCGTGGTGGAAGCGCGGATGGCGCTCGAAGTGCAGACGGCGGAACTGGCGGCCCGGCGGCGGGACAAGAGCAACCTGGCGGCGCTGGAGCGCATTGTCGGCGCTATGCGGGATGATTTGGATCTCCGCCAGCGCGACGAACAGCTGGATTTGGATTTTCACCTGGAAGTGGCCAAAGCGACGCAGAATCCTCTGCTGAACCGGATGATGAAAGCGGTGCTGGAGGCGATTCACAGCACGCTGCACACGACGCGGGCTATGTGGCTGTCCGGCTGTTCCGGCACGCCCCGGCAGTTGTATGAGGAGCACGAAGCTATCTTCATCGCTATCCGCGCCGGCGAAGAGGCGAGCGCCCGCGATTTGATGCACCGCCATCTCGCGCTGGTGGAAACCCAGATAGTGAAACAGTAGGTTACTCCGCCGGAAATTACGGGGGCGGATCTCAGACGCCCGGCGGCAAGGCGGAGCCAATAATACAGAAAGGGTCGTTGAGCTATGCAAAAAGAATTGATCAAGGCGCTGACTCAATTGCTGGGCAAGGAAAACATTTTGACGGAAACGGAGGATTTGCTGAACTACGCTTTCGACGCCACGGCCGCCATGCCCAAACAGACGCCGGACTTGGTGGTAACGCCGCGCTCGACCGAGCAGGTGGCCGGCGTGATCAAACTGGCGCGCCAGTACGGCGTTCCCATTTACCCGCGCGGCTCCGGCACCAATCTCTGCGGGGCCTCCATCCCGCTGGAGCGGGGGATCGTACTCATGACGCTGGAAATGAACCGGATCATCGAGGTGGATCCGGAAAATCTTACGGCCTGGGTCGAACCGGGCGTCATAATCCAGAGCCTGAACGACGCGGCGGCCGAATACGGACTCATGTACCCCCCCGACCCCGGCACGGTGACCACCGCCACGATGGGCGGCTCCGTCTCTATGTGTTCCGGCGGTCTGCGCGGCCTGAAATATGGAGTGACCAAGCATTATGTCATGGGGATGGAAGTTGTGCTGGCCAACGGCGAAGTGATCAAATGGGGCGGCAAAACAGTGAAAAACGTGACGGGCTACGACCTGACCGCCCTCTTTACCGGCGGGGAGGGTACGCTGGGGATCATGACCAAAGTGCTGGTGAAGCTGAACCCGATCCCGGAAGCGCGCAAGAGTCTCCTGGCGGTGTTTGACGATCTGGACAAGGCCGGCAACACCATTTCCGCCATTATCCGCGGCAAAATCATCCCGGCCACAATGGAAATAATGGACAATACGACGATTCGCACCGTGAAAAAATTCACCGGCGCCGACCTGCCCGAAGAAGCGGAAGCGGTTATCCTGATCGAGGTGGACGGGTATCGGGAAGCGGTGGAGCGGGAGGCGGCTCTGGTTGACGAGATCTGCCGCCGCAGCGGCGCCGTCTCCGTGACCGCGGCTAAAACGGATGAAGAAAGGGATAAACTCTGGCTCGCCCGCCGTAACGCCCTGCCGGCCCTGGCCCAGGTCAAGCCGACCACCGTGCTGGAAGACGCGACGGTGCCGCGCAGCCAGATAACGGCCATGCTGAGAGCAATCCGCGCCATCGCCCATAAGTACGACCTGCCCATCGGCACTTTCGGCCACGCCGGCGACGGCAACCTCCATCCCACCATCCTGACCGACGTGCGGGACGAGGCGGAAATGGAGCGCGTGCATAAGGCGGTCGATGAAATATTCGCGGCGGCCGTGCAACTGGGCGGTACGCTTTCCGGCGAACATGGAGTCGGCATCGCCAAGGCCCGCTACCTGCCGCTGGAATTCGGCCCGGCCGGCGTCGAAGTTCTGCGCTGGGTGAAGGAAGCCTTCGACCCCCATTATATGTTTAATCCCGGCAAAGTCGTGCTGAGGGGGTGAGAGAATGAGTATTTACTCTGATTTTCATTCCGCGCGGGACGAGCTGTATAAATGCATGAAATGCGGCAACTGCCAGGAAGTCTGCCCTCTCTACCAGACGACGCGCAAGGAGGTCACGGTGGCCCGGGGCAAGATCGGCCTGCTGGAAATGTTTGTCACCGGAGAAGCGGATATGACGGCCGGCATGGCCGAACGCATGTCCTATTGCACGACTTGCATGGCCTGTAACGAAAAATGTCCCTGCGGCGTGCAGTTCGACCGGATTTTGCTGGCCGCGCGGGCGGAGGGCGTGCGGCGCCACGGTCTCCATCCCGTGAAAAGAACTGCTTTCACGGCGCTGCGCCTGCAGCGGTTTTTCAATTTCGGTATGCGCGCGGGCAGCAAATTGCAGGCCGCCGTTTTCCGGCGCGTGGAAGGGCGGGATTACGGAGCTAGGATGCGCGTCGATCTCGGTCTGCTCGGTCAGAAAAAAGTGTTTCCCCGCCTCGCCGCCAAACCGTTCCGCTCGGGCCGGCCGGCGCTTTATGTCTCCCAGCCCCGGATGCGGGTCGCCTTTTTTACGGGTTGCATGATCAATTATTTTTACTCGGACATGGGCGAGGCCGTGCTGGATGTCCTCAAACATAACCGGGTGGAGGTGCTGATCCCGGAAAACCAGGGCTGCTGCGGCGTCCCGGCTTCGGTCAACGGCGACGTTGCGAGCGCCCGCGCCTTGGCCGAGCGTAACTTGCGCGCCTTTGAGGACAGCGGGGCCGAGGCCGTAATTGTCGCCTGTTCCTCTTGCGGTTCGGCTTGGAAACACTCTTATGAACGCCTGTTCGAGGGCGACGGGGAATGGGAACCGCTGGCGGCGAAATGGGCCGCGCGCGCCTATGATATTAACGAGTTTCTCGTCAATGTGATCCAGTACGACCGGGAGGGGCTGGGCCGGGTCGAGCGCCGGGTTACCTACCATGACCCCTGCCATCTGCGCCGGGGCCAGAATATTTTCCGGGAACCGCGCGCTATCCTGCAGAGCATTCCGGGCGTGGAACTCATTGAGCTGAAAAAGCCGGATCGCTGCTGCGGTATGGCCGGTTCGTTCTGCATTGTCCACCCCGACCTGGCGGACAAGGTTTTGGATCTCAAAATGGCCGACGTCGCCCAGACTCCGGCCCAGACCGTGGCCACCGGCTGCCCGGCCTGCCGGCTGCAGCTCTGGAGCGGGCTGATCAACAGCGGTCTGCCTCAGGACGCCGTGCATGTGGTGCAGCTCTTGCAGGAGTCCTACGCTAACGCGGCGGCCGGCTGAAACGATGACGGAAGGCGCGCCCGGCGGCTGCTGGGCGGAAATAGACCTGGACAAGGTCGGGCATAATTACCGCGAAGCCGGGCGGCTGCTGGCCCCCGGCGCGCGGATTATGGCGGTGGTCAAGGCCGATGCCTACGGTCTGGGGGCGGAGCAGACGGCACAGGCGTTGGCGGAGGCCGGGTGCGGGGATTTTGCCGTGACGACGGTGGCCGAGGGGTTGGCACTGCGCCGGTCCGGGCTGCGGGGCAATATCCTGGTCTTGGGGCCCACGCTGCCGCCGGAGTGGCCGGCCGCGGCCGAATCGCCTTTGGCGCTTGCGGCCGTGGGCCTGGCCCACTTGCGCCAATTGGCGCAATGGGCGGCCGGCCACTCGCCCGTGCGGCTGCACCTGGAAGTAGAAACGGGCATGGGCCGCACGGGCCTGCTCCCCGAGCAGGCGGCGGCAGCGTGGGCCCTAATCCGGGACACCCCGGAACTACGCCCGGAAGGGGTCTACACCCATTTTGCCCGCGGCGCCCGGCGCGACCTGGCCTATACGGAGCGGCAGCACGCCCGGTATGAAGAATTTTTGCGAGCCTATCGCGCCGCGGGCGGGACAGTTCCGGCCCGCCATGTCTGCAACAGCAGCGTTTTCCTGGAGCGCCCCGCCTACCATTATGAATATGTCCGCCTCGGAACCTTGCTTTCCGGCCAATGGCCCTTTACCCGCCCTTTTCCCTCCCCGGGCCTGACCTTGCGGGATCCCTGGCAGGGCAAAGCCCGCGTCCTGCACGTCTGGGACGCGCCGGCCGGCGCGCGGGCCGGCTACCACAGCCTCTACCGGGCGCGGCGCCCCACCCGGCTCGCCGTGATCGGGGCCGGTTACGCCCACGGGCTGGGAGTCACGCCGGAGTTATATCCTAAAAATTTACTCGATTTCCTTAAAATTACTGCCAAACAGGCCGCCCTCCTGGCCGGTTGCCGCTTAGGCGGAGAAAAACCGCGCTGGCAGGGGCAAGAGGTAAAAATCGCCGGTCTGATCGGTATGCAGCTTACAATTCTGGACATGGGAACGAACGACTGCCGGGTCGGCGACGAGGTTCTTATCCCTCTCCGCCGCGTCCAAACAGGATATAATGTCGAAAGATGTTATACGAAAGATGGTCGTGTCGTAGAATTTCGCAGGATCTGAGAAGGATTTTCTCCGGTACTTACAGAAATTCTTTGTCAAATCAGCAGAAATGCATTCAGGCTGGATAAGGGCGGTGGCGTAATGATAAAATTGTTGATTGTAGACGACCAGAAAGGTATTCGCCGGCTGCTGCAGGAAGTGTTCAGCGAAAGCGGCTATGACATAGAGACCTGCGCCAACGGGTTGCGGGCCTTGGAACTGATCACGGAATTCGACCCCGACCTCGTGATCATGGACATTAAGATGCCGGGGCTGAGCGGGATTGATGTTTTGCGTCGCCTGCGCGCCACCGATCCCAAGCGCCCGGTCATGATGATGACGGCTTACGGGGAACAGCATTACGTCGATGAGGCTCAGTCGCTGGGCGTGGTCAACTTTATCAACAAACCCTTTGACATCGACGAATTGAAAGCCTATGTCGGGGAGGCGCTGTTTGATAAAGACATCTGGGTCGGCAGTTAGGAGCTTGTAAGAAAGGCGGGAGGATGAACCCGGCAGAAAAACAAAGACGACTGCAGGAATATCTCAAAAGCCTCGGCAGCCTGGCGGTGGCCTTTTCCGGCGGCGTGGACTCGACCTACCTCTTGAGCGCCGCCCGGAGCGCCCTGGGCGACCGGGTACTGGCCGTGACCGCGCGCTCCTGCTCCTTTCCCGCCCGGGAATTGACGGCGGCGGCCGCTTTCTGCGCCTCGGCCGGTATTGAGCATGTAATCTGCGTTTCCGAAGAACTCTCCATCGCCGGGTTTGAAGAAAATCCGCCCGACCGCTGTTACCTTTGCAAAAACGAATTGTTTACCAAAATTTGGGCTATAGCGCGGGAACGCGGTATGGCCTGGGTGGCGGACGGTTCCAACTTGGACGACGAGGGCGATTACCGGCCCGGGCTGAAAGCGGTGGCGGAACAGGGCGTGATCAGCCCCCTGCGCCACATCGGCCTGACCAAGGCCGATATCCGCGAACTCTCCCGCCGCCGCGGTCTCGCCACCTGGGACAAGCCGTCTTTTGCCTGCCTGGCCTCGCGCTTCCCTTACGGCGAACGCATAACGGCCGCTGGTCTGGCCCGGATTGATCGCAGCGAGCAGTTTCTGCTCGATCTCGGCCTCCGGCAAGTGCGCGTCCGCACCCACGGCGACGTGGCCCGCATCGAAACCGACGAAGCCGGTTTCGCCCTCCTGGCCGGCCGTTCCGTCCGGGAAAGAGTTCACGCCCGCCTGCGCGAGTTCGGCTTCGCTTACGCGGCGATTGATCTGCTCGGCTATCGCAGCGGCAGTATGAATGAGACGCTAAATTAGGAAAGAGAGAAGAGAAAAGAGGAAAGAGAGTTCTCGTCTCACTCCCTACTCCCTACTCCCTACTCTTTCCTCATCCGGGTTGTCCACTTTAAGTACTTACGGAC
>JAISWK010000092.1 GCA_031270805.1 Gracilibacteraceae bacterium | reverse complement strand
TACCAACAGCTCGGAGACTCGCTGGGTATGTCTCTCGTAATCCGCCCGTTGGTTTTCGGGACGATTGCCATCGTCCCCTACGGCAATACCGCCCGATTCGGCGTATACGGGACGATTGCGAGAGACTTACCCAGCGAGTCTCCGAGCTGTTGGTAAGCCCTCTGCAACTGAGACTGGCCGCTTCAGCGGCCTTAGTCGAAGGGGTGCGAAAGCTGCGACGCGTATGCGGCGCAGTCGTGCAACAGGCTCCCGGCGAGTCTCCGAGCCGTTGGAGCCGAACTGCCATCGTCCCCTACGCTCTCCCAATTGTGAATTGTGCATTGTGCATTGTGCATTGTATAGAACCGTGTGTCTCCCGAAAAAAATGCTCTGCTATATTGGCTAACGAGGTTCGCCTATGTAACAAAAATACGAAAATGTTACATAGGCGTTTTAATATTGATTCTCTGGGCCTTTCCTCCCCCCTTTACTATTCCGGCGTTCTCGGCGGCGTGCCGCTGAGGATATCGTAAGCCCCATTTTACTGGGGTTTGCCGGTTCATGTAACATTTTCGTATAAATGTTACATGGGCAAGGGGAGGTGAATATTAACAAATTTAACAAAATAAAACAATTACTCGGGTCTCTCTTTTCTGGCTGAAGCGTTCTTTCACACTAAAGCGGGCTATGCCTGCAACCTGGATGAAAAGGAGGAAAGAGTGAGACGAGAACTCTCTTTACTCTTTACTCTCCTCTCTTTCCTAATAGCTAAACTATAGTAATAGTAAGGGGTAAACAATATGCGTAATACGAAAATGAGAGCATTGTTATCCGTGTTACTTTCACTCATGCTGATCTTGACTTCCGGGACAGCCGTCCTGGCAGATGTCGACGAGCCGGACGGTCAAATCACCGCGCCGGACAGTCAAGCGGACGAGCCCGAAACTCAAATCACCGCTCCCGACGATACGGACATTGCCTTGGGCGAAGCAGATCCGGACGAGGCGGTCTATACGGCGGACGCGCTGCCGGCCGCCCCTGTCCCCACCAGCTTTCACGACGCCATTCGGGCGGTATCAAGCCTGAGCGCCACCGGCACCCGCTCCTGGACGGCCGCCGCAGCTTACGCGGCCAAGCAAACAGTAGTCGAGCAGCCCATCCAGGGCTACTTTTACCATAATTTTCCTGGCACTGCGGCTGTGCCGGCCGCCGAGCAAGCTGCCGCCGTGGCGGCCCTGGCGAACCGGGAATTTCAGGTCTATATCCCCCGCCACGCGCCCCAGCGCACCTATGTGACGGCGATCGCCGTTCCGGACGGCGTGGCGGCGAACGAGTTCCTTTACGAGCGGGGCTGGTTCGACCAGGCGGATGAGTACGGCGAGATCCTGGTCGTTCTCCTGCCCGGCCCCGGCGGCTGGGGAACCCCGGCGGAGGAAGAACTGTATATCAACGCCGTCGTGGGCGCGAGCAACCGGCTCGATGAAAACGGCGCCCAAATATCCGCTACGAACGGCATATTCGGCATTCGTCAGCCGGTGATTTATCTGCCGGAGACGAACACGAACACCGGCGATCCCGTGGTCACGACATTCCCGGCGATCGGCAATATCTATATCCCCCTCTACTATGTCGGCTACGGGGAAGCATGTGCCCCGCTGGAAGCGCATACCTCCTATCTCCCGGAAAGCGTGATCGCCCAGGCCTTTATCGGCGGCGAGAGCGCCGGGAGCGCTGTCCTCAACGCCTCGGCCCGGCGGGTTCATGCCGGGCGCAACAACGGCCTCTTCAACATCGGTTATGAGGACGACGTTTTCAGAAAACAGCTGCAATCCATCATCGACAGCTTTAATCCTTTTGTCGGCGGCAAACCGATCACGACGGATTTTATCACCAACGCCGATATCCCTCTGCCGACCTTGCTGGCGGGGCCCGGTTACAGCGGAGCGGTCAACCCCAGCCTGGCCTACTGGAAATTGGTCAACCACACCGTGACCGCCCCGGACGCGGAGGGCGTCTACCGGGAGCGGATCGACAACGGGGCCTGGGCGACGCATTACGCGAACGAAAATATTAAAAGATGGAACCCGGGGGCCGAGTACGGTATATCCAAGGTGCAGACGACAAGCGATACCGACATGAGCGCCGACCAAATCAGGGATTTCCTGACGGAATTCTCCCGTATGAACAATTTCAGCGCCTATTCGGACAATATCAATTACCGCCTGCCCTATCAGGAACTGAACGTGACGGCGCGGGCTTACGCGCTGGAAGTCTATGATGTTCAGGGCGACACGCTGGCGACCATCCCTTTTACGCGGCAAAACGACAGCCAGGGCGATGTTGAACTGCGCGCCCATGAGTCCAAGGCCGTCGAGGCGCCGCAGAGCGGAACCGGTGGCGGCGGAACTTTCCACTTGGGCATATTCGCCTATGAGGATCGGGATGCCGCGGCCCTGACGGACGGAACCATGGACGGCCGCGAGGTCTACATCTACGTCCCGGATTCCGCCAAGGATAAAGGCCCCGTACCGGCGGTATACGGGATCCCGGGCACCCAGAACGGCTCGATCCAGTATTTCGGCGCCACCCAGTGGTGGTCGGTGGCCAATGACGAGGGTTTCGTCGTCGTGATTTTCGGTCAGGACTACGGGAGTAGAACCAACGCCACCGGTTCGCCGCAGGGGATAACCGAGAGCGGCGGGGTGACCGGCGCGAATTACACGCTGGCCCTCATGGAATTGATCAAAACCGGGGAATTGGATCTCGATGTGGAGATCGACTGGGGCCGCTTCTACGCCAGCGGTTACTCGGCCGGCGCGGCGGCGGTAAATTCCATTGCCATAAGCGGGAATAACCGGCTGCCCGATAAATATTTCGCGGCGTTATACAATCACTCCAATATGGGGGCGTTGTCCAACAATCTGCGCCCGGAGTTAATGCCCACCTATTTTGCCGTAGCCAGCCCGGAGGGAACCGCGCTGCTCTCGGAGCCGTGGGCGGACAACGTGGCGGATACGGCGACCGGTTCCAGCATTATCACCGCTCCCGCCCAACGGGGCAACTATAACTCTGTCCGCTATCTCAACGCCATGAATGGCATCGACTTCAGCTTTGACGCTACCAGTGATTTGGAGGCCAGCCGCCAGAGCTATATCGACAACGTGGAGGCCCTGGGCGGGTGGTTCTGGCAGAACGGCCGCTATATCAACACCAGCTTTGTCAACTGGCAGGGGATTGACCTGGTCAGGTTCACGCGCGTCTTGGGCCGGGAGCATAATTTCCTGCCCGAGGAGATGAGAAGCGGCTGGGACTTCATGAGCCGGTTCCGTCTGGACCCGGACAGCGGGGATCGCTATTTCAGCCCGTCCGCCTTCGCCGTGGCCGGGGATGAGGTAAAAATATTTAAGGATAAGGCCGATGCCGTGCCTGTCCCGGCCGCCTTGTCCGACGCTGTGAAAGCGGCGACGACCATAGGGCCAGTGACGGATCCTTTTACCGGCCTTACCACCGTCGCCCGCTCCTGGACGGCCGCCGCGGCTTACGCGGCCAAGCAAACTGTCGTCGAGCAGCCCCTCCAAGGCTACTTTTACCATAATTTTCCTGGTACGGCAGTCGTGCCGGCCGCAGAGCAGGCTGACGCCGTGGCGGCCCTGGCGAACCGGGAATTCCAGGTCTATATTCCTCGCCACGCGCCCCAGCGCACCTATGTGACGGTGATCGCCGTTCCGGACGGCGTGGCGGCGAACGAGTTCCTTTTTGAGCAGGGCTGGTTCGACCAGGCGGATGAGTACGGCGAAATCCTGGTCGTTCTCCTGCCCGATCCCGGCGGCTGGGGAACCCCGGCGGAGGAAGAACTGTATATCAACGCCGTCGTGGGCATGAGTAACCGGCTCGACGCGAGCGGCGCCCAGATCCCCACCACGAACGGCATCTTCGGCATCCGCCAGCCGGTGGTTTATCTGGAGGATGAGGATCCGGACAGCCATCAGCCCCTGACGACGACATTCGGAGCGATCGGCAATATCTATATCCCGCTCTACTTTGTCGGCTACGGGGAAGCGTGCGCCCCGCTGGAAGCGCATACGTCCTACGTGCCGGAAAACGTAATCGCCCAGGCCTTTGTCGGCGGCGAGAGCGCCGGGAGCGCTGTCCTCAACGCCTCGGCCCGGCGAATTCATGCCGGGCGCAACAACGGCCTTTTCAACATCGGCTATGAGGACGACGTTTTCAGAAAACAGCTGCAATCCATCATCGACAGCGAAAATCCTTATATCGGCGGCCAGACGCTCACGACGGATTTTATCACCAACGCCGATATCCCCGTGCCGACATTGCTGGCGGGCGCCGGTTACGCCGGAGTGGTCAACCCCAGCCTGGCCTACTGGAAATTGGTTAACCGCACCGGGGACGCCCCGGATACGGACGGCGTCTACCGGGAGCGGATCGACAACGGGGCCTGGGCGACGCATTATGCGAATGAGAATATCAAGCGATGGAATCCGGGGGCCGAGTATGGCATATCCAAGGTGCAGACGACAGATAATCTTAACCTGACGGCGGAAGAAATAAGGGATTTCCTGGCGGAGTTTTCCCGCATGAACAATTTCACCGCCTATTCGGACAATATCAATTACCGCCTGCCCTATCAGGAACTGAATGTGACGGCAAGAGCTTATGACAAGCACAACGCGGCCATAGCGGCCACACCTTTTACCCGGCAGGACGGCAGTGAGGGACAGGTCGAGCTGCGCGCCCATGAGGCCAAAGCGGTCGGAGCGCCGCAGAGCGGAACCGGCGGCGGCGGAGCCTTCCACCTGGCCGTTTTTGCCTACGAAGATCGGGACGACCCGAATCTGACGGACGGAAGCCTGGACGGCCGCGAGGTCTATATCTATGTGCCGGATTCCGCCGGCGCTGACGGCCCGATCCCGGCGGTATACGGGATTCCGGGCACCCAGAACGGATCGATTCAGTATTTTGGCGCCACTCAATGGTGGTCGGTGGCCAACGACGAAGGGTTCGCCGTGATAATTTTCGGCCAGGACTATGGGAACAGGACGAGCGGTTCGCCGCAGGGAATATCGGAAATGGGGATGCCCGCCGCCTCCTGCGCCAATTACACGCTGGCGCTCAAGGAATTGATCAAATCCGGCGAATTGGATCTCGGTGTGGAGATCGACTGGGGCCGCTTCTACGCCAGCGGCTACTCGGCCGGGGCCTGGGGGATAAATTCCATTACCATAGGCAATATGGAAAACTCGCCGCTATTGGATAAACATTTTGCGGCGCTATACGATCACTCGGTCATGATGCCGCTTTTCGACAATCTCAGAGCGGAACTGATGCCCACGTATTTTGCCATCGCCAGCCCGGAAGGAACAGCGTTCCTCTCGGAACCGTGGACGAACAATGTGGAGGATACGGCGGCCGGTTCCAGTATCATCAGCGCTCCCGCCCAGGCGGGTACCTATAATTCCGTCCGCTATCTCAACGCCATGAACGGCATCGACTTCAACTTTGCCGCAACCGCTGATCTGGAGGCCAGCCGCCAGAGCTATATCGAAAACGTGGAAGCTCTCGGCGGGCGGTTCTGGCAGGATGGGCGTTATATCAACACCACCTTCCTCAACTGGCAGGGAGTCGACTTGGTCAAGTTTACGCGCGTCTTGGGCCGGGAGCATAATTTCCTGCCCGAAGAAATGCGCATCGGCTGGGATTTCCTGAGCCGGTTCCGCGTCGACCCGGACAGCGGCGACCGCTACTTCAGCCCGTCCGCCTTTGCCGTGGCCGGGGATGAGGTAAAAATAGTCAAGGAAGAGCCGGTCGCGGACATCCCAAAACGGCCCACGCCTAGCGGCGGCAGCGGCGGTGGCGGCGGCGGTGGCGGTGGCGGTGGCGGCGCTGCGGTTCCCCCCACCGACGCTAATATTCCGGGCCAGCTCACAGTAAGTCGGGACAGCCTCAGCTATATCAGCGGCGCGGATCGGATCCTCACCTCCGTCGCTGTTTCCCGGCAGGGCTGGACGAGTGCCGCTACAGTCATTCTCGCTCCGGGCGGAGCGAATAACCTATTTGACGCCCTGGCCGTCGCTCCGCTGGCCGGCCAGGAAAACGCCCCGATCCTGCTCGGCGCGGGCGGGCTTGACCCGGCTGTCGCGGCGGAGATTCAGCGCCTGGGGGCGAAGAAAATCATCGCCGTGGGCGCGCTGAGCCAGAGTCTGCTTGACGCTTTGCAGGCCCAGGTTCCCGGACTGGAAGTGGAAACCCTGCGCGGCGCCGACCGCCTGGCTACGGCCCTGCTGGTCGGGCAAAAAGTGCAAGCCCCCAAGGGCCTGATCGTCGTCGGCCATGAGGCCATCGCCGACGCGGTGTCCATCGCCTCCTGGGCGGCGGCCAACAATTACCTGATCCAGCCGGCCGAGAGCGACGGCAGTTTCGGCGGCGACATGAGCCTGGGCGGCTATATCCTGGGCGGGCCGGCCCTGGTCAAAGACATCCCCGGTTTTACCCGGATTTACGGCGCCGACCGTTATGCCACGAACAAGGCGATCCGGGAGACTTTGAGTTTCGAGTATGACAATGTGTACACGGCGGACGGCGACACACTGGTTGACGCCCTGACCGGCGCGGCCCTGGCGGCCCAGACCCGCTCGCCCATCATCCTCCTGCCGGCGGGCGACCCGGCCGGCGCGGATTTCA
>JAISWK010000047.1 GCA_031270805.1 Gracilibacteraceae bacterium | reverse complement strand
GTAGTGCTTTACGATGTCTTCGCATAGGGCGGTAATGGTCTGCTCCGCGCCGAGGATGGACTCCATTTTGCCGAGTTCTTTCTTGCTTTTTTCAATAGCGTAGTCCTCGGCATTCTGCGTCATAATGTCGTATTCGGCATCAATAAGGTGCAAAACATCTTCGTCCAGTTTGAGGTGGATGACGCGGCTCTCGTAGTAAACCGGGCGGGTCGCGCCGTCTTCCACGGCTTGCGTCATGTCGTAGATGTCGATATAGTTTCCGAACACCTCAATGGTGGAGCGGTCTTTGCTTGAAATCGGCGTTCCCGTGAAGCCGATGTAAGTAGCGTTCGGGAGGCTCTCACGGATAATCAGCCCGAAGGACTTCTGGATCCGCCCCGTTTTGCTGTCCACCCGCTCATCGATAAACTGGCTGCGGTGTGCCTCGTCCGCTATGACAATGATGTTGCGGCGGTCAGAGAGACAGTCAGTGCTTTCCTCGAACTTTTGCGCCGTGGTGAAGATGATGCCGTTCGCTTGCCGGCCGGCAAGGAGTTCTTTCAGGTGGATGCGGTTTTCGGCTTGTTGCGGCACTTGACGCAGGAAATCGGAACACTTGGCAAACTGCCCGAATAGCTGGTCGTCGAGGTCGTTACGGTCGGTCAGCACGACGATTGTCGGCGAGTTCAAGGCGTCTTGCAGTAGGTGGGCATAGAACACCATCGACAGCGACTTGCCGCTGCCTTGCGTATGCCAGAACACGCCGCCCTTGCCGTCTGTGACGGCGGCATTGGCGGTGGAAGCTACGGCTTTGCGCACGGCGAAATACTGGTGGTAGGCGCCGAGAATTTTCGCGTCGCCGGAGAAGCAGATGAAGTTCTTGATGATGTCGAGCAGGCGCGCCTTGTCGAATATGCCCTCGATGAAAGTGTCGAACTGGGCATACTGCGTGTTCTCGTAGCTGCCGTCCTTCGTTTTCCATTCCATGAAGCGGTCTTCGCCCGCCGTGATGCTTCCGGCTTTGGAGATGGCAAGGTCGCTCATCACGAGGAAAGCGTTATAGATGAACAGCGACGGTATCTCATGCATATAGTTCCGCAGTTGCAGGAATGCTTCGGAAGCGTTGGTTTCCTCACGGGAGGGCGACTTCAATTCAAACACGACCACAGGCAGGCCGTTCAGAAACACGATAACGTCGGGGCGCTTTTCGCTGTTCTCGATAATCGTCCACTGATTGGCGACGGTGAAGGTGTTGCGGTCGACATTCTCGTAATCCACGAGATAGACCAGATCTGCCCGCTGCTCACCCTTGTCGAAGTAGTTGACGGATACGCCGTTTTGGAGGTAATCCATGAATCGGGCATTCTTCTGCAACACCGTGCCGCCCTCAAAATTGCGTAGCTTATAGACCGCCTCGGTCAGAGCGGCTTCCGGCAATTTTGGGTTGACGCGACGCAGGGCGGGCAGCAGCTCGTCCGTATACAGCGGGTCGGCGTAATCCCGCGCCTTCGGGGTCCCCACGCCGCCTGCGGCGTGGGGTGAGAGGTCCGGGGCGTAGGTGTAGCCGTACCCCAGCGTGTCGCGGAAAAGCTCAATCACCGCGTTTTCATAGTTGGCTTCGGTGTATGCCATAAGGGTTACCTCCTTGTTAGTCTATCGACACGCCCGTAGGCGGTAAATCATCATTTAGCGTCGCCGAGGTCAGCAACGGATAGCTCACCAGACATCAAGCGGGGTAAAAGAGCGTTGCGGGAAGTTGCCAAGCATTCGTTCTCTGCTCGTTTGTGCCGTATTGCTTCGAACATCGGGTCAACCGTCTGTGTGAAACTCTCGACTGCGTTGCGATTAGGAACGAGAATACGATACTTCTTAAAGTCTGGCACGGTAAGTTGTTGTTGTGTAGTACCAACTCCCGTGATATGAATACTGCTGAGATAAAGATAGAGGTACTTCGCAGTGATGAACTTGTTGTTCGGGATAACAGTCACCAATCGGACTATAGGAACGAACGGGTCTTGTCTGAGACAAACATACCCAATCGTGCCTCTTGCCGAAACCGTAACGCATTCATCCGTTATTTTAGGGCGGTCTGTATATCCGTACAAACCAAAGTTATCAATCCCATTAGAAAAAATGGGTACTTGGCATTCGTCAGTCAGCGTTGGCGAACTGACGGCGGGTTTGTCACCTCCAGCACTAAGGGTTGCAACCTCTCCGAGTTCCGTTTCCCGCCAATCGTCGGGCATTACACAGCCCCACGGCTCGAAGTCCACGAACCAAGACTTGAAAATGGCCTGGGCTATCTGCTCTAAATGATGATTTATCTTCGTGTTTTCCTCAATTCGGTCATCCAGCGCAGATAGTATATCTCCAATTTGCCGCTGTGCCTCTACGCCTGGAAAACTGATAGGCACTTCGGATAGCAGGCGGGTGTTGATAGAAGGCATTGTTGCACCTACAGCAACATTTCGCACAAAGTCTTTCGTTGATTCCAAATTGAAAAAATAGTAGAGATATTTATGATAGACTTCTGCCGGATTATTCGAGCGTACACGCAAGCATCGCCCAGAAAACATCCAGCCGTCTTCTTCCTCGCTTACCCAGGAGCACCTATCTACTGAACCAACACGACTGAAAACTAAATCACCGTATTCTAACGTATATTTTGAGAGCCTATCTTTGTCCGAATCCGAGACACAAGGTAGGTTCTGGCGCGTCATTTTTCGTTGCCCCAAGTGCTCAACAGTCACTATTGGCGTACCCACGGACACATAATCCTTATTGTGTAATTGGCTGCCAAATGGCCCGGTTTGGACAGAGGCAATATCCCCGATTGTGGCTGTAGTAAAACTCAACCTTCACCACCTCCGTGTTTCAGCCTTTTCTGCATATCTCGCAAAGTATCAAGATACGCCTTTTCAACATCGCTCAGATCATTGGGCAACTGCGCCCGATAAGCATCATATTCTTTGTGCGCTTTTTCCACAGCTTCAATATGGCTAACACTGCCCGATCCGTCCAAAACGCCGAACCCGAAATCGTTTGTAAATTTATCAAGCGTTTCGAGCCAGTCTCGCATATACATCGGCTCTTGCGTTTCGGCTTTCAGTTCCGCCATATCGAAAAAGGCGTTGACCATACGCCGCAGAGCGAACAGTTCCTTTTCCGTCATATAATTCTTTGCAACCGTCACTTCGCTTTTGACCGGACGTTTCCCTTTGAACACCGTCAACCCCATAAAGGGCAACTCGGCGTTCGCCCTGTTGAAGATTATCTCGCTCGCCGTGTGTCCGCTGACTGCGTAGTGCAGTTTGTTCTGCACGATTTTGAAAAATTCGAGCGTCTCCGGCATTGTCGCGTTGTAGTCAAGACTCGTGGCGTAAAGGTCGAGAATTTGGCGGTACATCACCTTTTCGCTCGCTCGAATATCGCGTATGCGTTCGAGCAGTTCTTTCCAGTAAACGCCGCCGCCCATATTTTTCAGAACTTCGTCGTTCATCGCGAAGCCTTTTTGGAGGTACTCGTGCAGAATCTGCGTCGCCCACTGCCTGAACTGCGTACCGCGCGGCGATTTAACGCGATAACCGACTGCGAGAACCATATCCAGCGAATAGTGCATTACGTTGTGCTCTTGCGTTTTTCCTTCCATTGCGCCGTGCTGAGTGGCTATTGCAAAATTTGCAACAACCACTTTTTCGTCGAGTTCGCCTTCGCGCAAAATATTGTTTATGTGTCGGTTAATTACAGATTTATCCCGCCCAAAAAGCTCTGCTATTTGTATCTGAGAGAGCCACAGCGTCTCGCCCTGCATACGCACATCGATTTTGACCTTACCATCTCCCGACTGGTAGATTATCATATCTGTATCGTTAGATTTCAAAGCCAATTGCCCCCAATCTCTGCCGTATTTCGTCCTCCAACGCGTGAGAACGCTTGAACATCTCCGAGAGTTCGCTTGTCAACCGCGCCATCTTCTCCTCAAAGGGTTCGCCGTCGTCCTCCTGCTCCGGGGTGCCGACGTAGCGCCCCGGCGTGAGGATGTAACCTTGCTTGGCGATTTCCTCCATACTCACAGCGACGCAATAGCCTTTCACATCTTCAAGCGTTCCGCCGTCGAACGCCTTGAAAGTCGCGGCGATTTTAAGAATATCTCCATCGCTTCCATCATCATTTCGATATGTCATCTCGCGCAGGCGGCGGCTGACCATAGTCCCCATCTTGCGGGCGTCGATAAACAGCGTCTTGCCCTTCTGCTTCTTGTTGCGGCTGATGAACCACAGCGAAACGGGTATCTGCGTAGTATAAAACAACTGCGTAGGCATGGCGATGATACCTTCCACGAGGTCGTCCTGCACTATCTTCTTTCTGATTTCGCCTTCGCCGCCGCTCTGCGACGACAGCGACCCGTTGGCAAGCACAAGCCCGATTTTGCCGTTCGGCGACAGGTGGTGAATCATATGCTGCATCCACGCGAAATTGGCGTTGCCGGACGGTGGCAGACCATACTTCCAACGCGGATCGCCGTTCAGTGATCCGTCGTTCCAATCCGAAAGGTTAAATGGTGGGTTCGCGAGGATAAAATCCGCTTTCAGCTGCGGGTGCAAGTCGTTATGAAACGTATCGGCGTTGTGCCCGCCAAGGTCGGCTTCAATCCCACGAATGGCAAGGTTCATCAAAGCCATTTTGCGCGTCGTCGGGTTTGCGTCCTGCCCGTAGATAGAGAGGTTGCCGATATTCCCCGCGTGGTGGCTCACAAAATCCGCCGATTGGACGAACATGCCGCCCGAACCACAGCAGGGGTCGTACACGCGCCCTCCGAACGGCTGTAAGACCTCGACAAGCGTCCGCACAACGCAAGACGGCGTGTAGAACTCGCCCGCCCGCTTGCCCTCCTGCTCGGCAAACTTGGCAAGGCAATACTCGTATGTACGTCCGAGAATGTCCTTGTCAGAGCCGTGTTCAATCATCTTGATGTTCGTAAACAGGTCAACGACGTTGCCGAGCCGCCTTTTGTCAAGCTCGTCGCGGGCATAGTTTTTCGGCAGAATGTCTTTCAGCCGCTTGTTTTCTTTCTCAATTGCCCTCATAGCGTCGTCAATAACCGTGCCGATTTCCTCTTTACGGCCAGAGGCGGCAATTACACCCCAACGGGCGGACGGCGGCACAAAAAAGATGTTTTTCGCCGTGTACTCGTCCCTGTCCTCCTCAAAACCATCGCCCTCATTCACAAGCTCACAATGACGTTCGTCGAATTTGTCCGAGATATATTTTAAGAATATAAGCCCAAGCACAACATGTTTATACTCCGCTGCGTCCATATTGCCGCACAGTATGTCGGCGGCTTGACATATTTGCTGTTCAAAGCCAATGTCGGCGATGTTGCCGTTCGTCATCTATTTACCCTCCCGTTCGTCACGGTCGATTTCCATTATATCGGCGGTGTCGCAGTTCAGAGCCTCGCATATCCTCACAAGCAAATCTGTCTGGACGTTTGCGCCTTTGGAGAGCTTCGCAACACTTGACGCGCTCAGCCTCGCCATTTTCTGTAAATCTCCTTTGTTCATATTCTTGTCAATGAGTAACTTCCACAGCTTTTTATAAGTGATTCTCATACGTGTCCTCCCTGCGTTATATCTGACCGTGTGAGTATAGCATAAAATTCGCCGATTTGCAAGTGTTATTTCGCAATCGGCTAAAATTTATATCACAACGCACAACACGTAACGCACACGCGAGATTTTTTATTATACTTTATTTGACCAGAGAGGCGGCCAGTGCCTCGCGCACGGTGATCGGCCTGCTGTCAAACATTCACCGGCAATCAAGGAGCTGTTCTCAGAAGCTGTCTATAATTATGCCCCGGTTAATATGACCATTTTACTTTCCTTCCGCCTTGTGCTAAAATTGTATTTGATCGCCGGCTTCAGTCTCCCGCCTCTATAGGCGGCGGGCGCGCAAGGCCGGCTGGAGTTCGCGTGGACTCGACTGTTCAGCGGCGGCTTTGAATCCGCTGCCGAAGGAGTTTCATTCAATTGACGACGCAAAAAATAAGTAGGAGGAAGAAAATGAAGAAGGCTTGGATTCTATGTCTGGCCGGGGTATTTCTGCTGGCGTCAGCTTGCGGTTCGACGCCAGCGCCGGCGAATACTCCGGCGGCAGGGGACGGCGGCGTTGTTCCGGCAGCGGAACAGGTTTTACGGTTTGGGCTGGATGTGGAACCGGAAACGCTTGACCCGAGACACGCCCGCGATATTTCCGCTTCACGCGTATTTGAACTCTGTGGCGACGGATTGATTCAACTGAATGAAAAATTGGAGGCCGAGCCTGCTTTGGCGGAAAGATGGGAAAATCCCGACGAACTGACGTGGATTTTTTATTTGCGCCAGGGAGTCAAATTTCATGACGGCAGTGACCTGACCTCGGAAGATGTGCAATATACCTATGATACGATCCGCGACCCAGAGTTTGGCGCGGTATACGCCGCTAACTATTCATCCATCCGGGAGGTCGTCGCTTTAGACGAATATACGGTGCAATTCAACCTGAGCGAACCTTACTCGCCCATTCTGGCCAACAATATGGAACTGACCATAGTTCCGGCCGAAGCGGATTCTATTTCTGATTTCGCCAATAAACCGGTCGGCACAGGCCCTTTCAAAATGGCGGAATGGGTCAAAAACGAAAAACTCACCTTGGAAGTCAATCCTGACTACTGGGGCGAGGCGCCTGTGTTGCAGCGCGTGGAATTTTACACCATCCCCAGCAACGATACCCGCGTTTCCGCTCTTGAGGCGGGGGACGTGGATTTTGTTCATACGCCGCTGACGCCGCAGGATGTTGAACGAATCAAGAGCGACGACCGTTTTCAGGTGGACGAACTCACCGGTCTCGGCATAACTTTCGCGGCCTTTAACCACAAGTCCCCCTTGCTCGCCGATAAACAAACGCGGGTCGGCCTGTCTCATTTTCTGGACAAAGAGGTCATGGCCCGCGAACTGAGCCAAGGACTGGAGTCGCCGGGCGAATCGATCCTGGTTCCGAATACATGGTTTTATTCAGATGCAGTGAAAGGTTTTCCCTTTGATCCGGAACAGGGGAAAGCGATATTGGCTGAAGCAGGTTGGACGGACTCTGACAGCGACGGTATTTTGGATAAGGACGGACAAAAACTGACGGTCAGACTGTCTACCTATACACAGGACGACTTAAAAATGCAGTATGTGGAATATATGCAAAATTTATTCAGACAAAGCGGCGTTGACGCGCAGGTCGTCACGAGCGAATGGCCGACTTTTATCGCCGATGTGCAATCCGGTAATTACGACGTCGCGGTATTCGGTATGCTGAACCTTTTTGACCCGGATAAATATATGTATAACTATCTGCGCTCCACCGCCGCTTCCAATTGGGGCGGGTACGGCAGCGCGGAATTCGACGCGCTGGTGGAGAAGGCGCGCACAATCGCCGACGAAGGCGAGCGGCGTGATCTCTACATCAGGGCCGCGGAGATCAACAACGCGGAAGTCATGCATAACGCGCTGGTATACCAAGGGTATGTAGCCATGTATAACAAAAAGATTCAGGGTTATGTTCCCCACGCCAGAGGTTCCATCCGCAGTTTCCGCAGTGTCACCATTGCCGAATAAAGCGTCCTGCGGCGAGGTGAGGATAATATGAGACATTATTTTTTCCGCCGCCTGTTGCAGATAATTCCCGTCGTGTTCGGAATCACGGCGCTGGTGTTTTTCATCATGCGCCTGATTCCGGGCGATCCGGCTCTTGTGCTGCTCGGTACGGACGCGACGCCGGAAGAACTGGCCCGTATGCGCGAGACGCTGGGACTCAACGAAAACATATGGGTGCAATACTTTTCCTATATGAAGAACGCGCTGACCTTGGATTTCGGCGACTCGATTTTTCAAAAGGACGCGGTGCTGGTCATTTTAATGAGGAGTTTCCCCGCCACTTTGGAATTGTCTGTTTGCGCGATGATTATTTCTCTCCTGATCGCCGTGCCGCTGGGCGTCGCGGCGGCTGTGAAACGCAATACCTGGATCGACTACGCCGGGATGACTTTCGCGCAGCTGGGCGCGTCCATGCCGGTGTTTTGGATAGGCGTTCTGCTCATCATGTATTTTTCCGTCCGTCTCAGCTGGCTGCCCTCCTTTGGCCGCGGCGAACCGCTGGGACACGCTTTCTGGCTGCTTATCACCACCGGATCGCCGCAAATTTTGCTTGCCAGCCTTAAACATATTATCATGCCGGCGTTTTCGCTGGGAGTCATGGGCGCGGCGCTTATATCCCGCATGATACGTTCTTCCATGCTGGAAGTGCTGGACAGCGACTATATCCGCACGGCCAGAGCCAAAGGAACGCCGGAAAGCAAAGTGGTGATGAAACACGCCTTCCGCAACGCGCTACTGCCTGTGGTCACGACGGTCGGATTGCAGTTCGGAGCGCTTTTGGGCAACGCGATCGTGACGGAAACTGTGTTTGCCTGGCCGGGACTCGGCCGGGTCATCGTCACCGCTATTTCGCAGCGTGATTTTCCGCTGGTGCAAGGCGGCGTTATTTTGATCGCGCTGGCCTTTGCCCTGATCAATATGGGCGTTGATCTGCTCTACGCGGTCATAAATCCCAAGATACGCGCCTGAAAGGGGTCATGAACGGCATGACGGCTGGTTTTTTCAAAAAACTGCTGCGCAATAAATCGGCGCTGATCGGCGGCGTCCTGATCGTGACAGTGGTTCTGAGCGCCATACTCGCTCCGCTGCTGGCGCCCTGCGATCCTTATGAAATGCACATGGACGACCGCTTCGCGCCTCCGAGCGCCGCGCATTTGATGGGGACTGATCAGTATGGCCGCGATTTGTTCAGCCGTGTTATATACGGCGCGATTATTTCGTTGCAGGTGGGTGTTATCGCCGTCGGCGCCTCTATGGTTCTGGGCGTCTTTCTCGGATTGATCTCCGGATATTTCGGCGGTTGGCTGGACAGAGCAATCATGACTTTGGTGGATATTTTTCTCTCTTTTCCCATTATATTACTGGCGATAGCATTCGTGGCTGTTTTGGGGCCGAGTCCGAAAAATGTCATGCTCGCTCTCGGCATGATTTATTGGACGAATTACGCGCGTACCGTGCGGGCCGGCGTACTGGCCGCCAAAGAAGAAGAATACGTCTTGGCGGCGCGTACCACGGGCGCCGGTGATTTTCGCATTATTTTCCTCTATATTCTGCCGAATGTTATGGCGCCTGTTATAGTCATGGCCACGTTGGGCCTGGGTACGGCCATTATCAGCGAATCGACGCTTAGTTTTCTGGGGTTGGGTATTCAACCCCCGGCGGCCAGTTGGGGCAGCACGCTGGCCGTCGGGCTGGACTACCTACACAACGCCCCCCATATCTCCGTTTTCCCCGGATGCTGCATTATGCTGACGGTGTTGGGCTTCAATCTTTTGGGTAACGGCATCCGTGACGTAACCGACCCGAAGTTGAGCCGCCGCGCCTGAATTATGAGGAATATGACCATGCATTATGACAAAAAAGACTTTGCTTTAGCCAAAAAGTACGCCGAGGCCGTCATGTCGATGAACGAGCTGTACGCGGCGGGCCTGCAGCCAAGCGGCGACATGGTGGCGGACGAAGTGTTCGCGCCGCCGCCGCTCGCGCCGCCGCCGCCGGGGCGGATCGGCGCCTGGCCGGAAATCGCCGCCCTCCTCAGGGAAATCTATGACGGCTATACGGCCTGCGGCGACGAGCGACGCGTTTCTTACATGCGCGAGCAGATATTGTCGCTCTTAGCCCTCGGACGATGGGTATTTCAGGCGGACGACGCGCCGTATATGCAAAAAGTGGCGGATTTGCTGCGCGTCGATCCCACTCCGGTCACAAGGCCGGAAATAGAGGCGGATCACCGGGCGCTGGCCGCCCTTCTCACGGACGGCGGTTATCGGGGCGATTTGCCGGCGCAATTCCGCGCCTGGCGGGAAAACAATCTGACGCCGGCCGCGGAACTGCCGGCCGCCGCCGCCGCCCTGCTGGCCGAAGCCAAAGAACGCGCTTGCTCTATCGGCCTTGACGCCCTGCGGGCGGAAACACCTGAAATAGTGATCGTCCACGACGTTCCCTACCAGGGGTATTGCGATTTCGAGCGGGGGCGCGTCTATTTGAACGGCGATCTCCGCTATACGCGGCCGGGGCTGAAACGCCTGATCTGCCATGAAACTTATCCCGGACATCTGGCGCATATGGAAACGCGCCGCGCCTTGCTTCTCGCGGAAAAAATCCCGTTTGACGCCGCTTTTGTCGTAGTTTGCACCGCCAGCAGCCCTGTTTTTGAGGGCCTGGCCGATAACTGCCTGGACTTTGTCGGGTGGGGCGAATCCCGTGATGACCGCGTTAACGCGCTGTATGAAGATATTCGCGCTAAAGCCTGTCTTACCGCCTCATATATGCTGTGGGAGGAACGGCGTGATCGCGGTGATACAGCGGCCTATTTGCGCCGCGCCGCCCTGGCTGACGAGGACTGGGCCGAGGCCCGTTTGCGTCTGATGACATATCCGCTGCGCCGTCCCTTTTTGCCCGCTTACTGGCGCGGCAGCGAAGCCGTGCGCGCTTTGCGGCGGCGGACGTCCCCGAACCGCTTCCCCGCTTTTATTCGTTATTTATATGAAAACATGCACAGCGTCAATTCTTTGCGTAAATTTGTCTGAGGAGGCGGCGCCGTTGCTGGAAGTAAAGAATTTGACGGTGGCTTTCCGAACGGAAAACGGCTTGACGCGGGTCGTCCGCGATGTGAGTTTTTCGCTGGCGGCGGGGGAAATCATCGGCCTGGTCGGCGAGTCCGGCAGCGGCAAGAGCGTTCTGTCTTTTGCCGTTATGGGACTGCTGCCGCCCGGCGCCGGGTTTATCGAAGCGGGGGAGATACTGTTTGACGGCCGCGATCTGTCCGCTTTATCGCGCCGGGCGATGACCAAAATTCGCGGGCGGGAAATGTCGATGATTTTTCAGGAGCCGATGACTTCTCTGAATCCGGTATTTACGATCGGCGCTCAATTGGACGAAGTTTTTGTCAATCACGGCGGCCGCGACCGGGCAGCCAACAGAAAAAAGTCGATAGAACTGCTGGAACGCGTGGGTATTCCCAGGGCGGCGGAAATAGCGCGCAGTTATCCGCATCAGCTTTCCGGCGGGATGCGGCAGCGCGTGATGATCGCCATAGCGGTGGCCCTCGGTCCGAAACTGCTGATCGCCGACGAACCGACCACCGCGCTGGATGTGACTATTCAGGCTCAGATTCTGCGCTTGATTGAACAATTGGCGCGTGAAAACAATATGGCGGTCATTTTTATCAGCCATAATATGGGAGTAGTCGCCCGCTTATGCCGCAAGGTTATGGTGATGTATTCCAGTCAAATAGTGGAAATAACCGGCGCCGCCCGCCTTTATCAAGCCCCCGCCCATCCCTACACCAAAAATCTGCTGGAGTGCATACCGCAAATCGGGATGAGCGGCCGCAAGCTTAACAGCATTGAAGGCGCCGTGCCCCATCCCGGCGATGAAATCAAGGGCTGCCGTTTTGCCGCCCGCTGCGACGGGGCGGAGGAAAGATGCCGCGCAAAGGAACAGGAACTGCGCCGTCTGGATGAAGATATTTACTGCCGCTGCTGGAAAGGATAAGCCGTGCTGCTGGAAGTGAACGATCTGGTAAAACATTTCCCCCCGCCGGGCCGGGACCGCCGTGTCCAGGCTGTAAACGGCGTCAGTTTTGCCGTGTCCGCAGGTCAAACCTTCGGTTTAGTGGGCGAATCGGGATGCGGCAAGTCCACGCTGGCCCGTCTCATCGTCAGACTGTACCGGGAAACGGCGGGAACCGTTTTTTTTGAAGGCTTGAACATCACGGCTTTACGCCGCCGCAGTCTGAAAGATTTTCGCCGCCAGGCGCAGATGGTGTTCCAGGACCCTTACGCCTCGCTGAATCCGCGCATGACGGTACGTTCGACTTTGCTTGACCCGTTGCGCGTCTACCGGGTGGGAACGGCGCGGCAGCAGGAAGGACGGGTGGAAGAATTGCTCGGTCTCGTGGGTTTGGACAGGCGTTACGCCGCGCGCTATCCGCATGAGTTTTCCGGCGGCCAGCGGCAGCGGATTGCCATCGCCAGAGCCTTGGCCCTGAGTCCGCGTTTGATTGTGTTGGACGAACCCGTTTCCGCCCTGGATGTTTCCGTGCAGGCGCAAATATTGAACCTTCTGGCGGAGCTGCAGCAAAAATTCGGACTGACTTATCTTTTTATATCCCATGATCTGAGCGTGGTGGAATACATGTGCGACCATATCGGCGTTATGTATCTCGGCTGTATCGTGGAAAAAGGCGAGAGGGAGGATATATTTCAAAGATGCCGCCATCCCTACACCCGCGCTCTGCTCTCCGCCGTTCCCGCCCCTGGCGGCGCGGCCGGGGAACAAATCATTCTGGGAGGCGATCCGCCTTCTCCGGCCGATCCGCCGGCCGGCTGCCATTTTAGTCCCCGCTGTCCGCAGGCGGCGGAGATCTGCCGGCGGGAAAAACCGCCGCTCAGAGATTTGAGCCCCACACACGCGGCTGCCTGTCATTTTTTGTGATCATCCTGTTTTGCTGGCGGCGGCCCGGCGCTCCTGGTAAACGGAGAAAGAAGGTTTTTGATGAAAACACTTGTGAAAACGAAATATTTGCTGGATTGTACCGGCGGCGATCCTATCCCCGGCGGCTGGTTCTTCTTTGAGGACGGGGTAATCCTTACAGCCGGCCGGCCGGGAGAACCGGCGCCGCCAGCGGCGGGGGCGGACGCCGTCCTTGATCTTTCCGACAGTTTTGTCATGCCCGGCCTGATCGACACCCATGTGCATATGGGACTGAGCCATATCGACATGATTGAACCCATGCCGGTCAACGAGCAGATGGCGCAGCCGCCGCAGATAAAAATATGTAAAGCGGCGATGTATCTGCGCCAGCATTTGCAGGCCGGAGTCACGACTGTGCGCGGCATGGGCGAAGAACATTTTATCGACGTCTATCTGGCGCGCGCCGTGGCGGAGGGATATATCGAAGGCCCGCGTCTCATTCCGGCCGGCAATGTCATAACGGCCACGCACGGACAGGGACAGGTCGGTCTCAGCGTTGCGGACGGCGTGGAAGGAGTGCGCAGGGCCTGCCGGGAAAACCTGGCCAGGGGAGCGGATCTGCTCAAGATTTTTGTCAGCGGCGGCGTGGTCAGCGGCAAAGGGGGACTGTACGCCGCAACCTACACGCCGGCGGAAATCCGCGTGGCGGTCGAAGAAGCGGCGGCGCTGGACAAATACGCGGCCGCGCACGTCCACGGCGGCCCAGGCCTGGACATGTGTATCGACGCCGGCGTCCGCTCCCTGGAGCACGCCAGTATGGCCACCGACGCCCAAATTGAGAAAATTCTTCGGGCCGGCTGTTGGGTAACGGGTACTTTCTCACCGGCGTTCCATCCCAGTGGCGTTCATTTTCTGAGCCCGGAAAAGGCGGAACGCCTGGCCGCCGTCAAGGATAAGTTTATGGAAACTTTTTCCAAGTTAGTGGCCCTCGGCGCCAATCTGAGCTTCGGCACGGACGGCGTTCACGGCGCTTTGGCTTTTGAGGCCGAGACCATCGCCAGCTGCGGCGCGGATAATATGCAGGCGATACTTTATTTGACCAGAGATGCGGCCAAAGCCTGCCGGCGGGAAGATGAAATCGGCGTTATTTCACCCGGCAAATACGCGGATTTTATCGCGCTGGCCGAAAATCCGCTGGAAAAACTGGCAAACCTGACCGCCGTGCGCTCCGTCTATATCGGCGGCGCGGTTAAATTTCGCGCCGAACAAAACGAAGGATGCAAAAGCGTATGAAAACATTGGTAAAAGCCGGCTGGCTACACACCTGCTCCGGCGCGCCCCCCGTCCGCAACGGCTGGTTTTTGCTGGCGGGCGGCCGTATTGCCGCAGTGGGTTCGCCGGGGGAACCATGTCCGCCGGCCGGCGCGGCGCTGGATTTTTCGGCCTGCAGCGTGATGCCCGGTCTTATTGACGCTCATACGCATTTCAGCCTGAGTCACTCCGACGCCATAGACCCCATGCCCGTCATGAGCCAGTTGCGGGAACCCGGCCCGCGCAAGATATGCAAGGCCATAATGTACGCGGGCGAGCATTTGCGGGCGGGAGTTACTACCGTGCGCGGCATGGGCGAGGACGATTTCATCGATTTTGATCTGAAAGCCGCCATTGACGCCGGATATATCCCCGGCCCCCGTATCAGTCCCGCCGGCGCCTTTATTTCCCCGACGCACGGACACGGGCAGACCGGGCAAACGGTGTCGGACGGCGTGGAGGGCGTGCGGAAAAACTGCCGGGTCAATTTGGCCAAAGGCGCCGATTTGCTGAAAGTTTTTGGCAGCGGCGGCGTCGTCAGCGGTCAGGCCGGTCTGGGCTACTGCACGGCCACGCTGCCTGAACTGCGGGTGGCGGTTGAGGAGGCGGCGGCTATGGGCAAATACGTCGCCGCCCATGTTCACGGCGGGCCGGGTATAGATCTGTGTCTGGAGGCGGGCGTTCGCAGTCTGGAACACGCCACGCTCTGCACCGATGAGCAGATTGAGCGGATAGCGGCGGCCGGCACCTGGGTGACGCTCACGTTCAGTCCTTTGGCTCATCCGGACGGACTCCGGAATTTGGACGCCAGGAAACAGAGCCGCTTGGACGCCGTGCGCCGGACATATTACTCTGTCGCGCGGAAAATGCTGGCCCGCGGCGTCAATATCTGTCTGGGCACGGACGGCGTTCATGGCGCTTTGTGGTTTGAAGCCGCAGAAATGGAGAAATGTGGCGCCGGCAGACAGCAATGCCTGGAGTTCATCACCCGACGCGCCGCCGAGTCCTGCCGAATGGCAAACGAGGTCGGCGCTATCGAAACCGGCAAATACGCGGATTTTATCGTACTGCGGCAAAACCCGCTGGAAGATCTGGCCCATCTGCGTTCGGTGGCGGCGGTCTATGTGGGCGGCGAACGGCGCGCGGGCTGAAAGGCGGATTGATCATGAGTAAAAGCAAACTGGCGGAGATCGAGGAAAAAATGCGCCTGACGCCGCACGATCCGCAGCTCTGGCTGGAAAAGGGATTGGAATTAACGGCGCAGAATCTGCATTACGAGGCGGTGGAGGCGTATTCACTGGGACTTTATCATGACGGCTCTCAGGCGGAGTTGCTTTTGGCCCGCGGCCGCCGCTATATTTCCCTGCGCCGTTGGCCGGAGGCTCTCGCTGACCTGGCCGCCGCCGCCCGTCTGCAGCCGGATAGTTTTGACAACTGGTATTATCAGGGAGTGACGCAGACTTTAAGCGGCGATTATTGCCGGGCGGCCGCCGCCTTTGAACGGTGCCTGCCGATAGTGCGCGGCGGGGACGGAAGTAATTTGGCGCCGGTGGCGGTGTGGCTCTGGCTGCTTTATACGCGCCTGGGCCGGCGGCGGGACGCGGAGACCGTCATCGCCGGCGTGACGCGGGAAACACCGGAACTGGCGGCGGCGCCGTCTTACAGGAAAATTGCCCTGCTGTACAAAGGAGACGCCGCGCCGGAAGGTTTTATCGACGAAAGCCAGTTGGAAAACGGCGATCCGCGCGGCCCGCTTTATTACATCACGGAAACTTATCATCTTGCCAACTATTATTATATGCACGGCAATACGGAGGCGTCAAACGCTCTGCTGCGCAAACTGAAACAAACGGATAAATGCAATTACGCCTTTGCGTACATGCTGGCGCGGCAGGATATGGAACTCCGGGGTCTGTAGCCGGAAAAACCCGGCGGGTCTTTTTGCCGGCACATCGGGTAAAGCAGAAAAGTCGCCATATGGTTGAGGTAGGCGGTAAGTGGCAGCGGCACCGGCTTTTCGCTGTTTTCCTCTTGGAAAGCCCGTTCGACCGTCCCGTCCACAGGCGTATGAGAAAACAGGAGTGTTAAAAATGAGCGCCAGTGTTTTTCTGCGGGCTTTTGCCGTCGACCGGAGATCCTTCATGACCGGGGTGGGAAAATCCATAATCCCTCATAACTACATCAAGTGTTCCCAGCAGCAACAGGGAGCATCGCCGAGGCTGATGGGTGATGACACGAGCGATGCGACCATGTTGCAATGCCAGCGACTTGGCGCCTTGAGAAAAACTGATGGGTGCTAACTGGCATAAGGCGCCTTAGTCGCAACGAGGCGTCCC
>JAISWK010000031.1 GCA_031270805.1 Gracilibacteraceae bacterium | reverse complement strand
CACCCGAATGTCTTTTGTATGAGTATAGCTTGCTCCCGCGTTGGATATATGCGGAACTTATAGCTCTTCTCCGTGGCGCGTCACTTCCTTTCCGAGGTTTTTTGATTTTCAATGTTGTTGTTTGACTTAAATTCCATACCTGTAGTATACAGCATTTCGTTGTATGGCGCAAGACTTTTTTAACGAGGGAGCAAGTGCCTTATATCCCCACACCTAAAGGAGGGAGCTTTACGGCACATCAGGTAAGGAAAAATAAAACCTTTAATAATTTAATGTTTGAAAAACCTGTCAGAATATGCGATAATAGGATCAGGAAGAATTGCCGAAAAAAAATACCGTGTCGGCGGAAAAGAAGGAGGTGTCGTTCATTGCCGAATATGACCAGGCAGACGGCCGATAAGTCTGACTCCAAGCCGGGATTTTTCCGCGCCTTGCGGAAATTCCCCGGCGAAACAGCGGCGGTTTTCAGGCGCGGCGACTGGAAAACCCGCCTCAGCTTCCTTGTGACAGGCTTCGGCTGCCTGACCCGCGGCCGCTGGGTGCAAGGGTTGCTCTACCTGGCGGCCGAAGCGCTGTTTATTCTGTACCTCGTTTCTTTCGGCCTGTACTATTTGAAGGATTTTGGCACGCTGGGCACGACGACGCAGGGACAGACCTGGGATGAGGTCGAACAGATTTACCTTTATACCCAGGGCGACAATTCCATGCTGATCCTGTTATACGGTGTCCTGACCCTGTTTTTGACCGCGGTCTTCATCGCCGTCCACATCGGCAGTATCTATTCCGCCTGGGCGGAGCAAAAACGGGTGGAAGCCGGACGGAAGCCGCCGACGCTCAGAACATCCGCCGCCGATCTGCTGGACAAAAAACTGCCCGCCGTCATGCTGACCCTGCCGGCCTTGGGCGTCGTCCTATTTACGCTATTGCCGGTGCTTTTCATGATCCTCATGGCTTTCACGAATTTTGACCGCGCTCATCAGCCGCCGGGCAACCTGTTCACCTGGGTCGGTCTGCGCAACTTTCTGGACATTTTCTGGATGAACCCGGGCAAAAGCACGACTTTCTACCACCTGCTGGCTTGGACGGTAGTCTGGGCGATTTTCGCCACCTTTGTCAACTACTTGCTCGGAATGATTCTGGCGCTCTTGATCAACAAAAAAGGCATCCGCTTCAAATCGTTCTGGCGCACGCTTTTCGTCCTCTCCATCGCCGTGCCCGCCTTTGTCACCTTGCTTCTTATGCGCCAGTTGCTCCAGGATCAAGGCGCGCTGAACGTCCTCCTTCAGCATCTCGGCCTGATCGACCAGCCCGTGCATTTTTTGACCGACGGCCTGACGGCTAAGATTTCGGTGATCTTGGTGAATTACTGGATCGGCATCCCCTACAGTCTTCTCATCACCACGGGCATCCTGATGAATATTCCGGCGGACATATACGAGTCGGCCCGGATCGACGGGGCCGGCCCCATAAAACAGTTTACCGCCATCACGCTGCCCTACATGCTTTTTATCACCACCCCGTACCTGATTACACAGTTTATCGCCAATATCAACAATTTCAACGCGATTTATTTTCTCACCAGCGGCGGGCCTCTGGCCCAAGCCTATTACCAAGCCGGGGAAACCGACTTGCTCGTCACCTGGCTGTACAAACTGACGGTGAATTTCCAGGACTACAACCTGGCCTCTACCATCGGCATTTTGCTGTTCGTCGTCTGTTCGATCGTTTCGCTGGTCACGTTCAACCTGACTGCCGGCGCCCAAGGAGAGGAGACCTTCTCATGAAAAACGCAGCCGCGGAGGGAGGCGGGCGGCCAAAACGAGGCCGGGCGGCTAACGCCCTTATTTACACCGCGCTCTCCCTCTTGGCCCTGATCTGGCTCACCCCGATCGCTTACCTAGTCATCAGTTCCTTTCGGGCGGAAAAAGGCGCTTTCCTCGACGGATATATTTTGCCCAAAGGTTTTACGCTGGACAATTACGTGCGCCTGTTCACGGACACCGCGCAATTCAACTACCCGCGCTGGTTCCTTAACACGCTGATTGTGGCGGTGTGCAGCTGCATAATTTCCACGCTCTTCGTCCTCATGACGGCCTATGTTCTTTCCCGCCTGCGCTTTCGCCTACGGCGCCCCATTATGAACATCGCGTTGGTCATGGGCATGTTCCCCGGTTTTATGGCCATGATTGCCATCTACCACCTGATCAAGATCGTCGGCTTGGACAAATCGCTCCTGGCCCTGATCCTCGTCTATTCGGCCGGCGCCGGTCTTTCTTACTATGTCATGAAAGGATTTTTTGACACGATTCCGCGCGCTCTCGACGAAGCGGCGATCATCGACGGCGCTTCCCGCTTCCGCATTTTCTGGCAGATCACGATCCCGCTGTCGCGGCCCATCATCACCTACACTGTGCTGACCACGTTCATGGCCCCGTGGGTGGACTTCATCCTGGCCAGCATCATCATGAAGGATAATTACCAGAACTACACGATCGCCCTCGGTCTGTTCCGGATGCTGGAACGGGAAAATATCTACAACTGGTACACGGTTTTTTGCGCGGGAGCGGTGGTCGTGGCTATTCCCATTGCTATCCTCTTTATCGCCATGCAGAAAAACTACGTGGAAGGAGTCACCGGCGGCGCTGTAAAGGGATAGACGCGCGACCGCACGAAGTGAAACAGGGAGCGCGGCTATCGGCAGCAACACACCGCCTCGCACTAAACAGATAAGTGAAAACGCGAGCGAGGCGGTGATGTTGCAACGAGGTAGGCGGCGCGACCGCGCGAAGCGATGAAGGGAAGCGCCCCTATCACAACAAGCACGAGCGCCGCGGAGCGGAGAAAGCGAGTGCGACTTGCAGCAGCAACAGGGAGCGTCGCCGATGACTGATGGGTGCTGCCAGGAGCGATGCGACCATGTTGCAATGCCGGCAACACACCGCCTCGCACTAAACAGATAAGTGAAAACGTGAGCGAGGCGGTGATGTTGCAACGAGGTAGGCGGCGCGACCGCGCGAAGCGATGAAGGGAAGCGCCCCGGATCAATTCACAATGCACAATGCACAATTCACAATGGGGGAGGGATGAGGGATGAGGGATGCGCCCTCCGGGGTTTTCAGGGAAACGGTATAGGCTTTGATATAATCGGCCCCTTGGAGAAACCCGTCCAAGCGGCCAGATCGTAGTCCGATATGACCCTTGTCCTCCGCCACCGTGAACACTTTGCCCTCACCCCTACTCCAGAAAATTCTTGCCAAACCACCCGCTATCCGTTATACTGAACGTGACGGAAAGCCCGAAAAATAACAAGCAAGATTGTTTCCTTGAGCGTGACGCAAGGTCGGAGCGACATCAGAATGGAATCCCTGCGTCCGGATCATCCGCATATAGTAATAGAGTTCAAGCAAGGCGAAGATACGACAAAGTTAAAAAGCCAAGCATTAAGCCAGATAAAAGAAAAGCGGTATTATGCCGGTCTGCAAGGAAAAGTCCTTTGTCTGGGCGTCGCGCACAATAAAAAAAAGTGCGAGATCATGAGCGAGATCGTCGATGAGTAGTTCAAACCATGACGACGTGGAACAGGGTGAAAAAATAATGCAACACGGCGCCGCCCAGGACGAAAATATGCCAGACGGCGTGCATAAAGCGCGGTTTTTTCGCGATATAGAACAAAACGCCGACCGAGTAGCATAATCCGCCGCCAAGGAGCCAGTAAAGCGCACCGCCGGAGAGCAGGGCCAGCACGGGCTTGGCGGCGGCGACGATGGACCAGCCCATCAGCAAGTAAAGTACGAGGCTCAGACGGTGCCAGCGCCGCAAGTTGACGGCGTTGGCCGTGATGCCGACGGCTGTGAGCGCGGCGTTGAACCCCCACAGGAACCAGCCGGCGCGCCCGCCCAGCAGGGAGAGGCAAATAGGCGTGTAGGTGCCGAGGATGAGCAGAAAAATAGAACAGTGGTCAAGCACTTGGAATACCCTTTTCAAGCGGCGGTTGGTGAAAGCGTGGTAAAGCGTGGACATAAGGAACAAAAAAACGAGCGTAAAACCGTAAACGGCGCTGCTTACTATGTCGATGGCGCTGCGGTGCAGACAGGCGAAGACGATGAGGACGGCGGCGCCGGCCGCCGCGGAAACAGCCCCCAGCCCGTGCGCGATGCTGTTGACTATTTCTTCCGGCAGACTCTGGTTGTTGAAACGCTCTACATTAGTCATACGGTCTCCATTCAGGGAAAGGGTTAAAGAAAGCTAACTCCAGTAACGCTATTATTCTCCGTTTGGGCAGGATTTTCCTGCCCGCCGGCGAATCTAATTCGCAAAAGGGCTGGAGGCTGGCATGGATTTGAGTTACGCCCCCGATGTTGTTTTCCCTCATTTGGGTATTGTAGTAAAACAATTGTCGCGTGGTTTTGATCTTTTCGGTTTTTCGGTGTATTTCTACGGTCTCACGATGGCGCTGGGCATGTTTTGCGGCCTGTTGACTGCTCAGGCTCTGATGCGACGGGACGGGGAAAAGACGGACGTGATGTTCGATTTTGCCCTCTGGGGCGTGGTGTTGGGCCTGGTGGGGGCTCGCGCCTATTACGTCGTTTTTTCCTGGGACAAGTACAGAGACGACATTCTGAATGTTTTCAACTTGCGCGAAGGCGGGTTGGCCGTGTTCGGGGCCGTGCTGGGCGGGGCGCTGGCTATGCTGCTTTTTACGCGGCGGCGGAAACTGTCTTTTTTTTACCTGGCCGACTATGCGGCCTGTGGTCTCCTGGTGGGGCAGATCATCGGGCGTTGGGGCAATTTTTTTAACGCCGAGGCCTTCGGCGGCTATACGGACGGACTTCTGGCCATGCAGCTCCGGCGCGCCATCGTTCCGCCGGGCATGATTTCCCCCGCGCTGGCGGAAGCCGCGCTGGCTCATCCGGTTGTATACGCCGGCGAGTCTTATATTTCGGTGCATCCGACTTTTTTTTATGAAGGAATGTGGAATCTCGCCCTGCTCCTGCTGCTTATTTTCTGGCGCCGGCGCAAGGCGTTTACGGGCGAGGTAATGTTTCTCTATTTCATCGGCGAGGGGCTGGGCCGCTTCTGGATTGAGGCTTTGCGCACGGATCAGCTGCTGCTCCCGTTCGTCGGGGCGCCGGTTTCCCAGGTGCTGTCCGTCGTTTTTGTCGGGATGGGATTATTTGGATTATGGCGCGGGCGGCGCAAGGCCGCGGCGGGGAAAGGGTAATGATGGATCCGATTTTGACGGTGAAGGATTTGGTCAAGCGTTACGGCGCGAAAGCGGCGCTGGAACATTTTCAACTGACGGCCCGCGGCGGTCGGATCATCGGTCTGCTCGGCCCGAACGGCAGCGGGAAGTCCACCTTTTTGAAAATAGCGGCCGGCCTGGTCAAACCGACGGCCGGCGAAATCCTCATCCGCGGCTTGCCGCCGGGGCCGCGCACCAAGGCCCGGGTTTCTTTCATGTCCACGGAGGAGTACTTGTACGCGGCTATGAAAATCGATGGGATCATTCGTTATTTCGCGGACATGTTTCCGGATTTTGACCGGGCCAAATGCCTCCTGTACCTGCCGCTGTTTAACCTGACCCCGCGCCTCAAAGTGCGCGATCTTTCCACAGGCATGCGGGCCGGACTCAAGCTGGCCCTGGCTTTCAGCCGCCGGGCCGATGTAATTTTGCTCGACGAGCCCCTGAACGGGATAGACGTGGTGATCCGCGATATTGTCCTTGATCTGATCCGGCGGGAGCGGGGGGATGAGCGCGTTATTTTCGTTACGAGCCATCTCGTGGACGATTTGGAAACAGTCATAGACGAGGCGATTTTTCTTGACCACGGCGTCGCCGTCCTGGCCGGTTCCGTGCCCGAGCTCCAGGCCGGGCGCGCCTGTTCGCTGGAAGATATTTATCGGGAGGTTTATCGTGGGCAAATTAATTAAGTACGAGTTTGTTCTGCGGGGAAAACGGATGCTGGTTTTCCTGGCCGCCGCCTCCCTCCTGAACCTCGGGCTGTACCTCTACTTGCGTTTTGCCGCTGATACGATCGAATCGGTCAGTGCGGCTGTCACCTTCTTCTTTCTGTTTATGCTCTTTAATGTGTTTTTCGCCTTGCTCTTTCTCGACATCCTGACCTCGTTCAGCCGCGAATTGAATCACAAAGAGGGGTACATGCTCTTCATGGCCCCGCGCGACGGCTGGCAGATCATCGGCGGCAAACTCCTGAGCGGTCTGCTGGAAGGGTTGGGGTTCCTGATCTTCTTCCTGGCCCTGGCCTACGCCAACTTGTTCGTCGCCTACGGCGCCACGGTGCGGGCGCTGGTGCTGGAAGCCCTGAATCAATTTTTCGGCTTTACGCCCCAGCAGCAGAGCGCCGCGGTTGTGACCTTCATCGTCTTCGCGCTGCTGTTCCTCGTCTCGGTGATAAACGCGGTGACGACCGCTTACGCGGCGATGACCCTCAGGCGCGGATTTTTCTCCCACCTGCGGGCGGGATGGATCGTAACCTCCCTGACTTACGTCGTACTCGGCCTGGTCATATCCCTGCTGATGCTGCTGGCGACCAAGGTATATCCGCTGCCCACGCCGATGGATATCTTGGACGCCTCGGTCAGGTTGGATTATCTGCGTGACCTTGATCAGTGCCTGATCGTCTACGCCATGGTTCTCGCCGCCATAACGGTTCTGGTATTCTACGGCACGGGTTATTTATTGGAAAAAAAGGTTGATTTTTGACGGAGAGAGATTAATGTAAAATTCTGACTTTTAATCTATTTTTCGCAAATGCTTGACAAATATTTATAACCAGCTATAATTGAAAAAAAGAGTTCCTCGATAGCTCAATGGTAGAGCAACCGGCTGTTAACCGGTAGGTTGCAGGTTCGAGTCCTGCTCGGGGAGCCATAACATTTTCGTCCCCATCTGGCGGTAAAAGATAATTATTTTCCGCCGCGTCCTGTATTTTTTCGGACGCATATGTTAGAATAGAGACAGCTTAACTGTTAACAGACGGTTAAGGGAAAGGAGAAACGGTTATGCGTATTATGAAAATAAACGATAACACGGTTCGCATTTTTATCTCCTTTACTGAACTTGACGCCATGAATCTTTCGGTGCATGATTTTTACCAGAGGACGACCCGTTCGGAGCAGTTTTTCTGGGATTTGCTCGCCAAAGCCAAGGAAGAAGTGGATTTTCATTTGGATCAGCCCTTCTGGATTCAGGCCATGGTCGCTTCCGATGAATTCGTGGTGACGGTCGTAAAGCAGGATGAGCAAACGGAAATGGATTTGGGGCAAATACTGCAGCAGGCTTTAGACCGAAAGCTGGCCCAGCGTCAAGCCCCCAAATCTGCGCCCAAGGAAGAATGGGTATACGCTTTCGAGGATCTGGAGGACGCGGTGGACGCGGCTGCAGCTCTGCCGGCGGCGCCCGGTTCTGTCAGCACGCTCTACAATTACGACGGGGATTATTATATCGCTCTGAGCAAGGTTACGCCGCTGCGCAAGAAAAAAAATGTCGAGACGATCCTGGATGAGTACGGGGAAGCGATGTTTTTTACAGAGGATTTTCTGCGCGAACACGCCGAACTGATCATCGCCGATCAGGCCGTCGCCAAACTCCGGCGGTTGCGGGGCGCACAATAAGGTCGGCCGGCGACCTGTACATTTTATTGCTTACAGGGAGTGCTATCGCCTATGCCCAGAAAGAAGAAGAAAAAGAACCAGCGACAAAGAATCGGCGGCTGGCTGCTGCTGGCGGCGATCTGTCTGACCGGTGTCCTGATCGGGACGGCGGTTTTCGGTCTGGTCTGGTTTCGCGAAGCGGGCGTGTACTGGGCGGATCGGCCCAATACGATGCTCCAGCCACTTGAGGCGGCGGAAAAACTGGAAAAAAGAGTCAGTATTCTTTTGATTGGCGCGGATAAACGACCGGGGGAAACGGCTTACAATACCGACACGCTGATGCTGGCGACGGTTGATCCGAACACCCAGGTAGTGTCGATGCTCTCGATTTTGCGGGACACGCGGGTGCTGCTAAACGGCGAAGATGTGAGAATAAATTCCATAGTCATGCGTTGGGGAGTGTCCAGCCTAATTGATCAGGTGGAAAACCTGACTGGCATCCGGCCGGACGGCTATATTCTGACCAATTTTGAGGGATTCAAGGATGTGGTCGATACGCTGGGCGGGATAGAAATTGACGTGGAAAGGGATATGTACTTTGAGACAGGGGATGAGGGCGAGGACGGATTCATCGACCTGCGGGCCGGGCTGCAGACTCTTGACGGTCTGCAGGCTTTGCAGTACGCGCGGTTCCGCAATGACGCCCTGGCGGATGTTTCCCGCTCCGGCCGCCAGCAAAAGGTGCTGAAAGCCATTGCGGGCAAATGTCTGGAGCCGTCGGTGCTGACAAAACTTCCGACCCTGGCGCCGCAGCTGTTGAACGCCGTGGAGTCGGACATCAGTATGCCTGATTTAATGCGCCTGGTCAAAGTGGGGATTGGTTTTGCCCATATTGAGATAGTTTCCCAGACTATTCCGGGGAATTTCCTGGATCTGGACGGCGTAAGCTACTGGGAAGTGGATAAAGCCGCCGCGCGCCTGGTGGGAGAAAATTTGCTCCTGGGCATTGTTTCCAACCGCGTTTTTGACGGCGGGGTGCTGAACCGGCTGGACGCGGAGACGCGAGCCCGCATGACCGGCGCCCAGGCGGAGGAAACGGCGACGGAAGAGCCGGAGCCGGCGGACGAAACGGCGGACGAAACGGCGGAGACGCCGGCAGGGGAGACGGCGAGGGAGAATCCTCAGCCGACGGAGACGCCGGCGGAGAAGCCGGCAGAAGCGGTGGCGGAAAATCCTCAGCCGACGGAAGATCCGGTAGAGGAAGCGGTGGCGGAGAATCCTGAACCGGCGGAAGCGCCCGTTGTGGAAGAAGCGCCGGTCGAGTCCGGCGGGGACAATCTTTATACGCCGGAAGAACTGGAATACATGAAGGATTGGCCGGAATTGGCGGAAGGAGCATAAGGCGGTTGAGACGCGGCAGGAAAAAAGGCGGTAGAGATTGGCTGACGACCCTGCTGATCGTCGTCCTGACGGCGTTGGGCCTGATGCTGGTTGCCGCCGGCGCGACGGCTCTCTATTTTTTTACCGACAAACCGAAGCCGTCAGCCCCATTGGCCGCCCAGCAGACGGAGGAGCCGGTGGCGGCGGAAGCGGAGGAAGCCGTCTTGGACAGGCGCGTCAGTGTTTTACTGATCGGGACGGACAAGCGGCCGGGGGAATCGTTTTTCAACTCCGACGTCCTCATTGTCGCCAGCGTCGACCCTGTGGCCCGTATTATCTCTCTCCTTTCCATCCCGCGGGACACGCGGATAAAATATAAAAATTCACATATTAAAATAAATTCTCTGCCCATGTACAGCAATATTCAGACTTTAGTGGAGGAAACAGCCGCTTTGACCGGCATAGCGCTGGATGGTTACGTGCTGACAAATTTTGCCGGTTTTAAGGAAATAATTGACATATTGGGCGGCGTGGATATTTACGTGGAGCAGGATATGTACAAACTGACGGGGGACAAGGAGGACGGCGTTATCAATCTGCGGCAGGGACAGCAGCATTTGGACGGGGCGCAGGCTTTGCAGTACGCTCGTTTTCGCGATACGCCCACGGCGGATATCGGGCGGACGGCCCGCCAGCAGAAAATGCTGAAAGCGCTGGCGGCCAGGGCGATGCGGAGTGAGACCATCACAAAAATTCCCCAGCTGCTGCCCGAAGTGCTGAAAGCGGTGGAAACGGATTTGTCCTTCCCGGATTTGCTGAAACTGGCGAAAGTAGCCGTTCATTTCGGCGACGCTTCCATCATCAACCAGACCATGCCGGGTTGGCCCATCCTGCTGAATAATTTGAGCTATTGGGAAGTCAATCGCCGGATGGCCCGACTGATGGGGCAGAATATCCTCCTGGGCATCACCACGGATCGAACCTCCGACTACAGCGCCATGTCCGATATGGATCCGGAAGTGCGCTATTTGCTGGCGCAGGAAGAGGCGGCCCGATTGGAGGAAGAAGCCCGGGCCGAGGCGGAAGCGGCGGCTGAGGCGGAAGGAAGCGAAGCAGCGGAGGGAAGCGAAGCAGCGGAGGGAAGCGAAGCGGCGGAGGGAAGCGAAGCGGCGGAGGGAAGCGAAGCGGCGGAGGGAAGCGAAGCGGCGGAGGAAAGCGAAGCGGCGGAAGAAAGCGAAGCGGCGGAGGAAAGCGAAGCGGAGAACGGCGGAGAGAGGACGGCCGGGGAAATGCCGGGACAGGGGGATGACTAAGCGGTCATGACGGTTCAAATCATCACGGACAGCACCAGTGAGTTGACCGGCGCCCCGGCTGAAGCCAACGGTATACAGGTTTTACCGTTACAGGTCTTTTTTGGCGCGGAATCTTATTGGGACGGGCTGGATTTGTCCAGCAGGGAATTTTTTCGCAAAATGGCGGAAAACCCGGCTTTACCTACGACCTCCCAAGTGACGCCGGCGCGGTTTATTGAGGCTTTCCGCACGCACCGCGCAGCCGGGCGGGAAATAGTCGGGATTTTTATTTCCTCCAAACTGAGCGGAACCTATAACTCGGCGGTGCTGGCCCGGGAGACTCTGGGCGCGGAAGGCATATACCTGATTGATTCGATGACGGCGACTTTTTCCCTCGGGGCCATTGTGCTGGAGGCGGCCCGTCTGGCCCGGGCCGGCCGTTCCGGCGCGGAGATCGCGGACTGGGGCCGCCGGGCGGCGACGGGACACATGATGTACGGCGTCATCGACAGTTTGGATCATTTGCGCCGCGGCGGCAGACTGTCGCGGGCCTCGGCCGTCGTAGGCAATATCCTGGGCATCAAGCCCGTGATCACGATTCGCGGCGGGGAAGTAATCATGCTGGCCAAGGCGCGCGGCTATAAAAAGGCGCTGCAATGGATGCTGGACGGCGTGCGGAGAAACGGCCGGACGCTGAACGATAAAACCATCTATCTCGCCTACAGCCTGGATACATCCTCTCTGGCTTTATTGCGGGAAGCGATTGCCCGCGAATACAAGGTGCGGGAATTTGTCGTCCTGGAAATCGGCGCCGTCGTTGGCACGCATATCGGGCCGGGGGCGCTCGGATTTTGCATAGTGGAGTGAGTATGTTGCCGGCGACAGGGGTGGTACTGGCCGGAGGCCGCAGCCGGCGCATGGGGCGGGACAAAGCTTTCCTGCCCGGACGGGAGAAAACGCTGCTCGAAGACACGTTGAAGGTATTGAGCGGGCTGTTTCCGGAGGTTTTGCTCAGCGGCGGCGACCCGCGCCTCGCCGCTTACGGCTACCGGGTGCTGGCGGACGAAGTGCCGGATCAGGGGCCGCTGGGCGGTTTGTGTACGGTGTTGAAGGCCGCCGCTTATGACTATGTTTTTTTGGCGGCTTGCGACTTGCCCCTTTTTTCCGCCGCCGCCGTGAGCGAACTGTGGCTTCGTGGCCGGGAAACGCCGGGCGCGCTGGCTTTTATCCCGAAGACGACGGGACTCACCCACCCGTTACACGCCTTTTATCACCGGGATTTGCTCCCGGCGCTGGAGGATAACCTGCGGCGGGGGCAGCTGAAAATGAGGCAGGTGTTCGCGGCCGGATCGCCGGCCGATGTTCTCTGCCTGGCGCCGTTTACGGGAGAACTGGCCGCCGCGATCAGCACGAATGTAAACACGCCGCAGGAATGGGCGGCGGCGCGCGCTCTTTTTTCCTGAGCAACGCGTTGTAAGGAGGGCTTATGTGGCGGAGATCCTGAAGAACGACTGGCGGAACTACCTGGGAACGGAGTTTGAGCAGGAGTATTACCGGCGCCTGCGGCAGTTCCTGCTCCGGGAATACAGAGCGGGCGACGTCTATCCCGATATGCACGATATATTCAACGCCCTGCATTTCACGTCCTACAGCCGGGTCAAGGCGGTCGTCCTCGGCCAGGATCCTTACCATGAGCCGGGTCAGGCCCACGGACTCAGTTTTTCGGTGCAACCGGGCGTTACCCCGCCGCCGTCGCTGCAAAATATTTTCCGGGAACTGCGGAACGACCTGAACATTCCGCCGCCGAACCATGGCTGCCTCACCGTCTGGGCCGAACGGGGCGTGTTGCTCCTCAATGCCACGCTCACCGTCGGGCGCGGCCGGGCCAACTCCCATCAGAACGCCGGCTGGCAGGTTTTCACCGACCGGGTTATCAGCGTCCTGAATGAGCGGGAAGACCCCGTCGTCTTCATTCTCTGGGGGAAAAACGCCCGGGCCAAAAAGGCGCTGATCACGAACGCCCGGCACGCCGTCATCGAATCGGCCCACCCCAGCCCGCTTTCGGCTTCCTACGGTTTTTTTGGCAGCAAGCCCTTTTCCCGGGCCAACGCCCTCCTGACCGGTTGGGGCCGGGAGCCGATTGACTGGCGGATACCGGATAGGGGAAAAGATTAGAGGGAGGTTTTTTTATGCCAGATTCATACGGTCTCCGCTTGCTCCGCACCCCCGGCGCCGGCGCCAACTGCTACTTGTTCTGGGAACAGTCGTCCGGGCGGGGGATTCTGATCGACCCCGGCGACGGCGGGCCAGCCATCCTGGCTCAGGTGGGGGAAGCGGGCGTCCAAGTGGAGCAGATCATCCTGACCCACGGCCATTACGACCATATCGGCGCCTTGGACGCGGTGCGCGACGCCCTGAACGCTCCGGCGGCGATTCACGCCGCCGACGCCGAGATGCTGACGAACCCGGCCCTCAATCTCTCCGGTCTCTTCGGCCTGAACGGGCGTCTGCGGGCGGCGGAAAAACTGCTGGCCGATGGGGACGAAATCATGCTCGGCAGTCTGACTTTGCGCGTCCTGCACACGCCCGGCCACTCGCCGGGTGGTATTTGTCTGCACGGCTCGGGCGTCCTCTTCAGCGGCGATACGCTCTTCCGCGCTTCCGTCGGGCGGACGGATTTTCCCGGCGGCGACACTCGGCTCCTGCTTGCTTCGATCCGGGAAAAACTGTTTGTCCTGGATGAAGGGACACGGGTTTATCCCGGCCATATGGAAGAAACAACCATCGGTTGGGAGAAAAAATATAATCCTTTTTTACGGGATTACGAGGGTTAAAAAATGGGGGCTTATAAGCACGAAACCATCGTTTCCGCAACGGAATTGCGGGAAAACTGCTACTTGTTCTGGTGTGCGAAAACACTGACGGCCGCCGTGATTGATCCGGGCGACGGGGCGGCGGCCATCTTGGCCCGGATCCGGGCCCTGGGCCTGCGGGTCGACTTTATCCTGCTGACGCACGGCCACCACGACCATACCGGCGCCGTGGCGGCCCTGCGGGAGGCGACGGGGGCGGCGGTTTGTATTCACGCCGCCGATGAGCCTTTGCTGCGCAATATTTCCGTCCCGGCCGACCGCCTCCTGAGCGACGGCGACCTTATTCCGCTCGGGGATACGGCGCTGCGGGTTTTGCACACCCCGGGCCATACCCCGGGCGGCCTTTGTTATTACGCGGAGGGGATTTTATTCAGCGGCGACACGCTATTTCACACCGACGTCGGCTACACGCATTTTCCCGGCGGCTCCGCGAGCGATCTGGCCCGTTCCATCCGGGAAAAACTCTATACCCTGAACGAGGCGACCGTAGTTTACCCGGGGCACGAGGAAAGCACCACCATCGGCGAAGAAAAATACAATAACCTCTGTGTGCGCTGGCAGTGAGATTCAGGCAAATTCAACAAAAGGACGGTCATGGCTGATGAATTACACTTTGCTCTGTGATTTTTACGAATTGACAATGGGGAACGGTTATTTTCTCGCGGGGCAGGAGCGGCGCATCACTTATTTTGACCTTTATTTCCGCAAGGTGCCGGACGGCGGCGGATTCGCCATCGCGGCCGGCCTGGAGCAAGTCGTTACCTATATCGAAAATTTGCGTTTCACGGCGGAGGATATAGCGTTTCTGCGCGGCAAAGGCGGATTCGCGCCGGAATTTCTGGATTATCTCACCCGCTTTCGCTTTACGGGCGATATTTACGCCGTGCCGGAAGGGACGCCGATCTTTCCGAACGAACCGGTGCTGACGGTACGGGCGCCGGCCATTGAAGCCCAGCTAATCGAAACCTTTCTCCTCCTGACCCTGAACCATCAATCGCTCATCGCGACGAAAGCCAACCGCATCGTCCGCGCAGCCCAGGGACGCACGGTCACGGAATTTGGCTCCCGCCGGGCTCAGGGCGCGGACGCCGCGCTGAACGGGGCCCGAGCCGCCTATATCGCCGGCTGCGGCGGCACGGCCTGTACGCTGGCGGAGATGCGCTACGGCGTTCCGGCCAGCGGGACGATGGCTCATTCCTGGATTCAGATGTTTGACAGCGAATACGAGGCCTTTGCGGTTTACTGCCGCACTTACCCGGAAAACGCCGTCCTGCTGGTGGACACGTACAATGCGCTGAAAAGCGGAGTACCCAACGCTATCCGCGCTTTCCGCACCGTCCTTGATCCGCTCGGCCACCGCCCGCGCGGGATCAGACTGGATTCGGGGGACATTACTTACCTGTCGGTGGCGGCGCGGCAAATGCTGGATGAAGCCGGCTATCCCGACTGCAAGATCGTCGCCTCCAACGCGCTGGACGAGTACCTGATCCGGGATTTGATTTTGCAGGGCGCGCGGGTGGATTTGTTCGGCGTCGGCGAACGCCTGATCACCGCCAAAAGCAATCCGGTTTTCGGCGGCGTCTACAAACTGGCGGCCGTGGAGGATGAGGCCGGCCGGCTGACGCCGAAAATCAAGATCAGCGATAATGTGAGCAAAATCACGACGCCGCATTTTAAAAAAGTTTACCGCCTGTACGACCGGCAAACCGGCCAGGCCGAAGCCGACTACATTTGCCTGCACAATGAGACGGTGGACGACGCCCGACCGCTGGAACTGTTCGATCCCGATTTTGTCTGGAAACGGAAAACCCTGACCAACTTCACGGCCCGGGAACTGCTGACGCCGGTTTTCCTGCGGGGGGAGGCGGTGTACCGGCCGCCCGCCTTAAATGACATCCGCGCTTACTGCCAGGCGGAGATCGCAACCCTGTGGCCGGCCGTGACGCGGTTTGAAAACCCGCATAATTATTATGTCGATTTGTCGCCGGCCCTATGGACGGTGAAACAGGAACTGCTCCAGGCCCAATCCGCCGGCAGCGGATATTGAAACGGTTAAAAAAAGGGGTGGAAAAAACATGAACAGGAAATCTCGGCTTCGCTTCTGTCTGGCAGCGGTGCTGCTGCTTACTCTCCTGACAGCCTGCGCCGGCGGCGCCGCGCCGGACGGCGGGGTAGTTTTGCGCGTCTGGGGGCCGCAGGAAGAACAGGCTAACCTCAAGGCCATGTGCGAGGAATTTGCCGCCGCTAACCCGGAGTACGACTATAGTTTTCAATACGGCGTGGTGTCGGAGGCGGACGCCCGTGAGCGCATCCTGGAAGATCCCGCCGCCGCCGCCGACATCTTCATGTTCGCCAACGATCATCTGCGCGAACTCGTCTCCGCCGGCGCTCTATACGAAATAACCCGCAACAAGGACGACATCGCCAGCCGCAATGTGCCGGGGAGCCTGGAAAGCGCCTCCCTGGACGGCAAGCTCTACGGCTACCCGATGTCGGCGGATAACGGCTATTTTCTCTATTATGACAGCAGCGTTTTCAGCGCGGAAGACGTCCTCAGCCTGGAGCGGATGATTGCCGCCGCCCATGCCGCGAACAAAAAGATTTTCATGGATATTTCCAACGGCTGGTATATCGTCTCTTTTTTCCTCGGGGCGGGCTGTACGCTTTCCATTGACGAAAACGGCGACCAGGTCTGCGATTTCAACAACGCCGACGGGCTGCTGGCGGCGGAAGCCATTCGCGCCTTCACGGCCAGTCCTGTTTTCGTCACCGGGGATGATCCCGTACTGCAGGGCGGCATGGGCAATTCCATCGCGGCCGGCGTCTCCGGCACTTGGAACGCCGAAGCCATCCGGGAAAAACTCGGCGCCAACTACGCCGCGACCAAACTGCCTTCCTTCAGCGCCGGGGGACGGGAGATCCAAATGGCCTCGTTCGGAGGCTACAAACTCGTCGGCATCAGTCGGCTGACCGAAGCGCAAACCCAGTCCCCGGCCCGGGCCATGGATCTGGCCGACTGGCTGACCAACGAGGCCAACCAGGTTGAGCGCTTTGAAACCCGCGGCTTGGGGCCCAGCAATATCCAGGCCGCCGCCAGCCCGGCCGTAGCGGCCGACATCGCTCTGGCCGCCCTGGCCGCGCAGAGTCCCTACGCTTTTCCACAGAATGAGGTGCTGACGAATTTCTGGACTCCGGCCGAAGCTTTCGGCTTGGCGCTGGAAAGAGGGGCGGGCGATGATCTGCAAGCCATGCTGGACACGATGGTCGAGCAGATTCAGGCGCCGCCCGTCAATTAAAAACTGAGGGCGCCGTCATTCGGGCCGCCAGACCTCAATCGTGTTCCGACCGCCTTCCCATTCCCGGATATTGACGATTTGCCAGGCGGCGATCCGCCAGCGTTCCCTGCCGGTCGCCGTTTCCTCCCCGGGGATGCGGAGCGTGACTCGCAAAACCTGGCGCTCGTTCATCGTTTCTTCAAAGGTGGCCGTGAAAACGGCGGGGGAGACCCGTTCGACCGTTAGGCCGGCCATCCCGCTCACGTCGGCGGCCTCCGCCGCCGGCAGGCGCAGACGGGCGTCCAAAGCGGCCAGGCGTTCCGTGGCCGCGCTATCCGCCGCGTAATATTCGCGCGCCGCTTGGGCCTGCTTTTCCGCCAGACGTAAGTCCGCCCGGGCCGACATAAAGGAAAGGGCGGCGAAAATGGTGAGAGAGAGGACGACGAAAATCACGAGGATGGAAGAGCCGCCGACGCTCAGACCGCCGACCTGTTTTTTCTCGCTCACGGCGCTCCCCCTTCCGGCGCATAAATGGCGCAGGGCAAGAAAAAAATCGGCTCAGGGCTGTCCGGGCCGTAAACGGCCGTCTCCGCCAGCCAGAGTCCGTTTTCTCCTCCCAGGCGCCGCACCCGCAGCCAATAAGCCGTCGCCGCTTCGTTCTCCGTCAGCAGGCGCCAGTCCGGGTCATAACCAAATTCCCATAGCTCCCCCGGGTGAAGCGGACGAACCCCCGCCGCGCCGGTCAGCCATGCTTCCGGTTCCTCCGCCGCCTTCAGGTTTTCCGTTACGCTCTGCGCCGCCATAACCGCCCGGGTCAGGTTTTCGCTCGCCTCCCCTGTGACATGGGCCTGGACGAATAAACGCATACAGACCGCGGCGGCCACGGTCAGAAAAAGGATAGCGATGATCATTTCCATTAAAAAAAGGCTTGATTTGGAAGAAGCGCCTCTTTTTTCCATGCGGCTCAGCTCCTGAGATTCAGTTCCAGCGTCATATCCCGCCCGGCGGCGTCAAAAGCCGTGAAACGCAGCAGCCCGTTCTCCGTACTTTCAATGCGGAAAGCGGGCGTTTCCATGATGGCGAGACCGTACTCCGGCCGGAGTTCAGCGCCTTTTTCCAAGAGCACTTCCTTGATCGCGCCCTCATGCCAGTAAATCCAGGTCTGATAAGTCGCCGCCTCGAAAACCTGCTCCAGCACCAGCGCCGGCGTTCCCGCCAGTTCCGCCGTATAGACCGCGTCTTGGGTGTCGCATTGCCGGACTTTGGCCGCCACATAGGCCAGCGGTGTGCGCAGGTTAAAATGATCGTCCATCTGCGTCACCGTCTGGCGGTAAACATTGGCGCCCGTCATCACGACCAGGAGGGAGGAGGCGGCCAGGACGCCGAAGAGGGTGAGCAAAAAAAGGACGTCCGTCAAGTGTCCGCGTTTTTCCATCACGAGCCCCCCGTCAGCGGGCCGTTCCGCGGCAGCACCGTAATATCAGGCATAATATTAGAAGCGAAAGCCTCGTAATGGTAAACAAAATTTCGGTCAGGGCGCAGTCCGTAGTGGTCGCGCAAGTATTGCACATCGGGCGGGTATTCCCCCTCCAGGGCGTAACAATGCACGGCCGCCTGCACCACGGCTTTGCGCGCGGCTTCCAGCTTTTCCCCCGCCGTATCGCGATCCAACCGCCCGAGCCCCTGCCAGCAGAGGAGGACGACGCCGGCAAAAAACACGAGCGTCATGCCCCAGGTTTTGAGCGAGCCGAAGCGGTCACGTTCTCGGGTAAAACGATTGCGCATGGTTCAGGCCCCCAGCGTGGACATAATGTCGATCAGCGGCAGCATGACCGAGAGCAGGATCGCGCCGACCAGGAGGGAAAGGATCACGACCAGCGTCGGCTCAATCATGGCGACCAGGCGGTTCAGGCTGCTTTGCACTTCCCCGTCCAGGCGCACGGCCAGTTTGCCCATCACCTCGTCCACCACGCCGGTCTTGAAGCCCACAGTCACCATCTTGGCGTAGAGGCCGGGAAAAATCCGCTGTTCCTCCAGCACTTCCGCCAGCGAACGCCCGCCGGCAATCTCTTCCTGGCAGAGGCGGATTTTTCGTTGCAACGCTTCCTGCTCCACGACCCGCCCGGTCATATCCAGCGCCTCGTCCGTGTCCATCCCGCTTTGCAGCATCATGGCCATCGCGGAAGCAAAACGACCGGAGGCGATGCGAGCCATGAGCCCGCGGGTCAAAATGAGCTGGGAGCAAAAACGGCTCAAAGCCCGCCGCCCTCCCGCCGAACGGCTGAAGAGGACAAAGGCGATGGTCAGAAGCACGATCAGACCGAGCAGAATGGGCCACCAGCGGCCGAGAAATTGGCCCAGACGCAGCAGAGCCAGGGAAAAGCCGGTCATTTCCCGCTCCAGCTGCAAAAACATCTCGTTGAACACCGGCAGAACCTTGATCAGCAGGACGGCGATCACCACGCACATCATCGCGATCATCACCAGCGGATAGGTCACGGCGCTGCGCAGGTTTTGCTCCAGCGCTTCCTCCCGCTCGTAGTATCCGGTCAGCGAGGTCAGCACTTCTTCCAATTTACCCGCCCGCTCGCCGATGCGCACCATATCGATCATGTAAGAGGGAAAACAGGCCGCCTGCAGCAGGGCGTCCGCAAAAACGGCGCCTGTTTCCATACTGTCATAGACATCCTCTAAGATAGCCCGGCCTTCGGTGTTCGGGGCGTCGGCCGCCATGACCGCCACCCCCTCGGAGACAATGACGCCGGCTTTCAGAATCATGGCCATCTGGGCGCAAAAGATAGCCAGCTCACTGGGAGACAACTGTTTGCGCTTATTTTTGTCCGGAATATTTTTAGACATGCTCTCCTGACCCGGGCGGCGCGGAACCCGCCGCGCACATTAATAGGCGTATTTCTGGGAGTAATTGTCGCCCTTGCCGATAAACTCGTTGATTGCGTTGCTGTTATTGGCATTGGCGGCAAAAGTGGGATCCATAAGTTTCCAGTTAATGCCGTCGAAGTAGATCATGCTGTTGACCCAACCGACATTTTGCACATAGGTGCTGATCCAGGCATGATAAATCCCGCCGGAAACATAGCCGACCGTCAGCTTGGTCGGTACGCCCTGGGAACGCAGCATGGCGCTCATCAGAGCGGCGTAGTCAAAACAGATGCCTTTGCCCGTGGCCAGCGTCGTATCCACCACCGGCAGGTAACCGGACTGGACGGTCGCCGCTTTTTCGTGATCGTAGGTGACATTCGCGATCACGTGATCGTAGACATTCTTGATCACATCCAGGTCGCTGGCCGCCCCGGCCGCCAGTTCCGCCGCCTTGATCACGGCCTGCGTGCCGGCGTTAAAATTCACATACTGGTTCGGGTAAAGGAAGGGGGAAAACTGGTCGGTCAGACTGACCGTCACATCCTGAGCCAGAGCCAAGGCGTAACTTGTGCCGCTGATGTTTTCCAGTACCTTGACCGAGTAAACGCCGTTTCCTTCCGTGAAGGGATAAACCTCCGCCGTCCCGGCCGTGTTCAGATTATAGGTGTAAGTGGTCTCGCTGCCGCTTTTCGCAATCTGCACCTTAATCTTCGGCACACTGCCCTTGTAGCTGATCATAACATAGCCTTCGGAGGCGTTGGTGGCGTCGATGCGGGCCTTGCCGTTCTCATAGGTCACCGTGCCCGGCGCGGTCGGCGTCTTGACATTCGTCACTCCCCAGGCCAGCGGGACAGCCTCGTCCTCCACCACGAGCGGCTGCGGCCAGTCCGCGCCCGGTTCGCCGCTCAGTTCGGCTGTCTGTTCCGGCTCTTCCGCCGGAACTCCCCCGGCGGCGCAGGCTGCCAGCAGCAATAAAACAGCGATCACCGCCGCCAACCCGATTGTTTTGCGTCTCATTTACATCACCTTCCTCTAGTCTCATTCATCGGCATTTTTAGGACAAAACGAATTGGTCATGAGACTTTTCCCTTATTATATCATGTCTGGCGCGAAATGCAATCCCCCTGAAAAAATATTTTTTTGGGCAGGGGTATGCGTAATCCATACTTTCGGGCCGGAGGCCATATGTTTTCCCGCCGGGATGTGCTATAATGGGGACAAAACAGGCGGAGGTGAAAGATATGGCGTTGATGCCCGCAGATTTTCAAAAAACAGTGGAGGCCACGCTCATACAGCATCAGAGTATTGTGGACATTCTGAGCAAGGGGCAGGAGGCTTCGGCCAAAGTGAACCGGGCCGTGACCAAGGCCGTGACGAAATGCGGCTGTCTGGAAATCCACGCCGTCAGACCGGAGATCCCGCCGGACGCTACGCTGTCCGATTTGAAACAGCTCCTGCATCATCATCTTTCCGGCGAGCTGTGCGCCGACTGTCGGGAGATGATTGAAGCGGAGCTGGGCAAACAGGTTTTCTACCTGGCGGCGCTTTGCAATGCGCTCGGCCTTTCCGTCCAGGATATACTGGCCCGGGAACAGGACAAGCTCAATACATTGACCATATTCAACCTCCGATAATTGCATCAAGGCGGAAAAAGCATCTCACTTTTTCCGAAAAAAAATTCAAATTTTACTTGCCAAAACGTGATTTTCCTCATAGAATAAGTTAGTCACTATACATCAAGGAGATCCGTATGGCAAAAACACTGGTAATCGTTGAATCACCGGCCAAAGCCAAATCCATCGGCAAATTCCTCCCCCGCAATTACGTGGTCAAGGCGTCGATGGGGCATTTGCGCGACCTGCCCAAGAGCCAGATCGGCGTGGATGTGGAGCATGATTTCGAACCGAAGTACATCCCGATCCGCGGCCGGGGCCCTCTGGTGAAGGATCTGCGCGAAGCGGCCAAAAACGCGGAAACGGTACTGCTGGCTTCCGACCCGGACAGGGAAGGCGAGGCCATTGCCTGGCATCTCATGCACTTGCTTTCGCTGGACATTCAGTCGGCCAGTCGCGTCGAGTTTCACGAAATAACGAAAAGCACGGTGCAAAAGGCCATCAAATCCCCGCGCCGGCTTGATTTCAATAAGGTGGACGCACAGCAGGCCCGGCGGGTGCTGGATCGCCTCGTGGGGTACAAACTGAGTCCGCTCCTGTGGCGCAAAATCAAACGGGGTCTCAGCGCCGGCCGCGTCCAATCGGTGGCGGTGCGCCTGATCTGCGACCGGGAAGAGGAAATCCGCCGCTTCGTGCCGGTGGAATACTGGACCCTGGAGGCCCTGCTGCGCAGCGCCGGCGGGGAATTCACGGCCAAACTGCTGCAGGAAAACGGAAAAAAACTGAATATCGGCGGCAAAGGGGAGATGGAGCGCGTACTGCGCGATCTGCGGGGGGCGGAGTACATGGTGCGGGACATCCGGCTCCGCGATAAGCGCAAACAGCCGGCCCCGCCTTTTACCACGAGCAGTCTGCAACAGGAGGCTTACCGCAAGCTGGGATTTGCCCCAAAAAAAACTATGGCCCTTGCCCAGCAATTGTACGAGGGCATAGACATCGGCAAGGACGGCACGGCCGGTCTTATTACCTACATGCGCACAGACGCCGTGCGGGTGAGCGACGAGGCCCGGCAGGAGGCGCGGGACTATATCCGCGCGGCCTACGGTGCGGCCTTTGTCCCGCCCAAACCGCGGCATTACACCGCCAAGGGGCGGGCGCAGGAGGCGCATGAGGCGATCCGCCCCACTGCGGTCGCGCGGCGGCCCGATGATATGAAACCGTATCTCGGCCGGGAGCAGTTGCGGCTCTATCGCCTGATCTGGGAGCGTTTTCTCGCTTCGCAGATGAGCGACGCCGTCCTGGCGACGATCGCGGTCGACGTGGCCGCCGCCGCCTTTTTATTTCGGGCCAACGCCCAAACGGTGAAATTCCCGGGCTACTTGTCCGTGTATGAGGAAGGCCGCGACGAGGCGGAAGAAGAACCCGGCGCCCTCAAGGTCAGTCTGACCAAGGGGGAAATCCTCCAGCTGCGGAAGCTGACGGACAAACAACATTTTACCGAACCGCCGCCGCGCTACACGGAGGCTTCGCTCGTGCGCAAGCTGGAAGACGGCGGGATCGGCCGGCCCAGCACCTACGCCCCGATCATCGAAACGATTCAAGCCCGCGGCTATGTCGTGCGCGAAGAAAAAAAGCTCGTGCCGACGGAATTGGGGGAAGTGGTGATCGGCTTGCTCAAGGACAAGTTTACCGACGTGGTCGATCCGGATTTTACCGCCGGCATGGAGGCGCGGCTTGATCAGGTCGAGGAAGGGCAGCTGCCCTGGAAAGAGGTCATTCGCGATTTTTATGGCGATTTTGCCGCCGAATTGGCCCAAGCCGAGGAATCTATCGGTAAAATAGAGATGCGGGACGAGGAGACGGAGGAAATCTGCGAATTGTGCGGGCGGCATATGGTGATCAAAATGGGGCGCTACGGTAAATTCCTCGCCTGCCCCGGTTTTCCCGCCTGCCGCAATATCCGCTCTCTGCAGGAAGAAACGGGGACGACCTGCCCGAAATGCGGAGCGAAAATCGTGGCCCGCCGCTCCAAAAAAGGGCGTCGTTTTTACGGTTGCAGTGCCTGGCCCGACTGCGATTTTATCTCCTGGGAAAAACCGGCGGCGGAACTTTGTCCGCGCTGCGGCGGCCTGATGGTGGAAAAACAGACGAGGCAGGGCTTGCGCCACAGCTGTGTCAACAAGGATTGCCGCTACTATGTGCTGAAAGATAAGGATTGAGTGATTTGGAGGAAACGGAAGTCGCCGTAATCGGCGCCGGACTGGCCGGAGCGGAAGCGGCCTGGCAGCTGGCCCGCCGCGGGGTGCGGGTACTGCTGTACGAGATGCGGCCGGAGCGAACGACGCCGGCGCATACGACAGGCGATTTTGCCGAATTGGTCTGCAGCAACTCGCTCCGCTCAGACGACCCGGCCAACGCCGCCGGGCTGCTGAAAGCGGAGATGGAAAAATTGGACTCGCTCATCCTCGCCGCCGCCCGGGCGACGGCTGTACCGGCCGGCGGGGCGCTGGCCGTGGATCGGGTTCGTTTCAGCGCCGTTGTGGCGGAGCGCCTGCTGGCCCAGCCCCGGGTGCGCGTCCGCCGGGCGGAGGTCACGGCTTTGCCGCCGGGGCCGGCCGTGATCGCCACGGGACCGCTGACGAGTGAACCCCTGGCCGCCGCCCTCCGCGAACTCACGGGGCGGGAGGCGCTCTATTTTTTTGACGCCGTCGCCCCGATCGTCACCCGGGACTCCGTGGATCCGGAGCGCACTTTCCGGGCCGCGCGCTACGGGCGGGGAGACGGGGATTATCTGAACTGCCCGCTGAGTGAAGAAGAATACGATCGTTTTTACGAAGCGCTCCTGACGGCGGAGACGGCGCCGGTGCGCGGATTTGAAACGAAGGCGGTCTTCGAGGGTTGTATGCCGATCGAGGTCATGGCCCGGCGAGGGCGGCGGACGATGGCTTTCGGCCCGCTGAAGCCGGTCGGCCTGACCGATCCGCGCACGGGAGGCCGCCCTTACGCCGTCGTTCAACTGCGGCAGGAAAACCAGAGCGGGACGCTCTTGAACATGGTCGGTTTTCAGACCCATCTGCGCCACGGGGAGCAGGGGCGGGTCTTCCGCCTGATCCCCGGTCTGGAGCGGGCGGAATTCGTCCGCTACGGCGTCATGCACCGCAATACCTATGTTAACGGCCCGGCGGTCTTGAATCCCGATTTCAGCTTCCGGGCCCGGCCCGATCTCTTTTTGGCCGGTCAGATCACCGGCGTGGAAGGCTATATCGAGTCGGCCGCCTCCGGCCTGATGACGGCGCTGTCCCTGCTCCGGCGGCTGCGGGGCGGGCCGGCTTTGATTTTTCCGGCTGAGACCGCGTTGGGCGGGCTGGCGGCCCATGTTACCGCTTCCCCCAGCCCCGATTATCAGCCGATGAATGTAAATTTCGGTCTGCTGCCGCCGGCGGCCCGGGTGAGCGGGGGCCGGCGGGAAAAAAACCGGGCCTTGACGGCGCGGGCCCTTAAGGCCCTGGACGATTTTATCCGCCGCCATGACCTTGATTAAAAACAAAAGAGAGAACGGAGACTATTATGCTGGTGGACGAAGCCCTAACCCGTTTTACCGCCTACCAACAGGCGCGTAATTTTTCCGCGCTGACCGTCGCGGCTTACAGCGCCGATTTAGAGCGGTTTCTCTCTTTCTGCGCCGCCGAGGAAGGCCTGAGCCGGGCGGAGTTGGAGACGGAGCAGCTGACCGTCCCGGTCGTCCGCTATTATACGCGCGTCCTCGCCGGCGCCGGCCTGAGCAAACGCTCCATCGCCCGCCACGCGGCCGCCATCCGCTCTTTCTGCAAATTTCTCTGCCGCGAGGGGATCTTGACCTTAAGTCCGGCCCAAAAACTGCTGACCCCGAAACGGGACATGAGCCTGCCCCGTTTTCTCTACCGCGAACACACGGAAAAACTCCTGACCGCGCCGGATGGGGATGCCGCTGGGCGGCGCGATCGCGTCCTCCTGGAGCTGCTCTACGGTTCCGGCCTGCGGGTGAGCGAGCTGGTGGCCCTGAACGTGACGGACGCCGACCTGGAAGGGATGATCCTGCGCGTTAAGGGCAAGGGGCGCAAACAGCGGATCGTGCCGCTGACAGCGCCGGCGGCGCGGGCGCTGGGTGATTACCTGGCCACCCGGGGGCGGCCGGAGGAAAAAGCTCTCCTCCTCAACCGGCGCGGCGGCCGGCTGAGCGACCGCTCTGTCCGGCGCGACCTGGCTCGCCTGGCGGCGGCGGCCGGGCTGGGGCAGCATGTCCATCCCCATATGCTCCGCCACACCTTCGCCACGGACCTCTTGGACGGCGGGGCCGATCTGCGCAGCGTCCAGGAGCTGCTGGGGCATAAACGCCTTTCTTCCACCCAAATTTATACTCATCTCTCCCGGGAAAAAATCCGGGCCGTATATATGGCCGCCCATCCCCGGGCCCAAATCGCGGCCCCGGAGGAACAGGAAAAGTAAAAGCTGGTGATAATTCATAAAAGTTCATAAAAGTGTATACAATTGTGAACAATTAGCTTGACGGGCCTCTGCCTATCGGTTATAATAGAAAATATACCATGAATTTATGGAATGGCGGTGACGACATGTTTCAGGGAACGACGATTATCGCGGTAAAAAAAGACGGCCGCACCGCAGTGGGCGGGGACGGCCAGGTGACTCTCGGCCAGTCCGTCATCATGAAAAACAGCGCCCGCAAAGTGCGTCGTCTTTATAATGATCAGGTGGTGGCCGGCTTTGCCGGATCGGTGGCCGATGCTTTTACTCTGTTTGACAAATTCGAGAAAAAGCTGGAAGAGTACCACGGCAACCTGACCCGCTCCGCCGTGGAGCTGGCGAAGGAATGGCGCACCGACCGGATGCTCCGGCACCTGGAAGCCCTGCTCATTGTGGCAGACCGGGATAATTTGCTGGTCATGTCCGGCTCCGGCGAGGTCATCGAGCCGGACGACGGGATCGCGGCCATCGGCTCGGGCGGTAACTACGCCTTGGCGGCGGCCCGGGCTCTGCTCCGCCATACGGAACTCGGCGCCGGGGAGATCGCGCGGGAGGCCATGCGGACGGCGGCCTCCATCTGCGTTTTTACCAACGATCAGATCTTGATTGAGGAAATCAGTTAAACACCCGCGCGCGGCGGGGCGAAAGGAATGGGCAAAGTTTTGGAACAACTGACTCCGAGGGAAATAGTGGCCGAATTGGATCGATACATCGTCGGGCAAGACGAAGCCAAAAAGGCTGTGGCCGTGGCTTTACGCAACCGCTACCGCCGCTCTCTCCTGCCGGCGGATCTGCAGGAAGACGTTTTGCCAAAAAACATCTTGATGATCGGCCCGACCGGCGTGGGCAAAACCGAGATCGCCCGACGCCTGGCCAAACTGGTTAAAGCGCCGTTTCACAAGGTGGAGGCGACGAAATTCACGGAAGTGGGTTATGTGGGCCGCGACGTGGAATCCATTGTCCGCGACCTGGTGGAGTTTGCCCTGCGCATGGTGAAAGCGGAAAAAATGAAAGATGTGGAAGAGCCGGCCCGGGCCAATGCGGAAAAACGTCTGCTGACGCTGCTCGCGCCCGGCCGGCGCCGGGAAAACGCGACTCTCAACCCGTTTCAGCTTTTTATGTCCGACGATAAAAAAGAGCGGGACGAACAGGAGAGCGTCGCGCCCGAGGTAGAAAAAGAGCGGGATTTTCTGGAAAAAAGACTGAAAAACGGCGAACTGGAAGATTATATGATCGAGGTGGAGATCGAGGAAAGTCCTTTTTCCGATATGATGGGCGGCAGCCTGATTGACATGGGCATGTCCGGTCTGCAGAGCAATATGCAGGATATGCTCGACATGCTGCCCAAGCGGAAAAAGAAACGCAAGGTCACCGTGCGGGAAGCGCGGCGCATCCTGACCCAGGAGGAAGGGCAGAACCTTGTCGATCAGGCTGCGGCCGTGCAGGAGGCGATCCGGCGCACGGAGCAGGAAGGCATTGTTTTCCTGGATGAGATAGACAAGATTGCCGGGCGGGAGGGCGGCGGCGGTCCGGATGTTTCCCGCGGCGGCGTGCAACGGGACATCCTGCCCATCGTCGAGGGTGCGACCGTCGTCACGAAGTACGGCCCGGTCAAAACGGATCATATCCTCTTTATCGCCGCCGGCGCTTTCCACGTTTCCAAACCGGCCGACCTCATCCCGGAACTGCAGGGGCGCTTTCCCATCCGGGTGGAACTCCGTTCCCTGAGCGTCGAGGATTTTCGCCGGATCCTCACCGAGCCCAACGCCTCTATTCTCAAACAGTACGAGGCCCTGCTCGCCACCGAGGGCGTTCATGTCAGTTTTGCTCTCGAAGCGATCGGCGAGATCGCCCAAATGGCTTTTGACGTAAACGCCGCCACGGAGAATATCGGCGCCCGCCGCCTGCACACGATTGTGGAAAAAGTGCTGGAGGAGCTGTCTTTCGAAGCGTCGGAACTGCCGGCGGATTTTTCCCTGGAGGTCACCAGCGAATACGTTCGCCAGCGGGTAGGCGAGATTGTCCGCAGTCAGGATCTGTCTAAGTATATTTTATAGAACAAAAATAAAAAAGAGGGAGATTTGATATGATTACGACCACCAATGTAGACGAAAACGACCTGGATAACGTATTAGACAAGACAAGAGCCATAGGCAAGCTGATTCAGCGTGCGGCCGGCAATGCGGTCGATTTTGCCGAGATGGCCGGCGTGATCAGCAGTAAAACCGATTCCAACTGCTATATTCTGAACAGCAAGGGTTCGCTGTACGGTTATCACTGTGTCCCCGGGTTCACCTGCTCGAGCATCGACGAGATCATTCAGGAAGCGGAACAGTTTCCCGAATCCTACAATTCGGAGCTGCTGGGCGTGAGCAATACGCGGGCCAATATTAGCCTTCAGGGCAACGCATGTGTTTTCAGTCACAGCGATAAGTGCGTCTATAAAGATAAAATTTCCACGATTGTCCCGGTGCTGGGCGGATCGGAGCGGGTCGGCACCCTCGTCTTGGCCAAGTTCGGCATCCGCTTCACGGCCGGGGACTTGATCGTGGCCGAGTACGGAGCTACGATTATCGGCATGGAGATTTTGCGCGAACGGGTGGAAAAGGCCGAAGTCGAGGCGCGGAAAAAAGCGGCCGTGCAGATCGCGGTCGGTACGCTATCCTATTCCGAGCTGGAGGCGGTGGAGCATATTTTCCTCGAACTCGGCGGGACGGAGGGGCATCTCGTGGCCAGCAAAATCGCCGATCGCGTGGGCATTACCCGCTCCGTCATTGTGAACGCGTTGCGCAAATTCGAGTCTGCCGGCGTGATTGAGTCCAAATCCCTGGGTATGAAAGGCACCTATATCCGGGTGCTTAATGAGCATTTGCTGGAAGAACTGGACAGAATAACCAAGCGCTGATCCCTATGAGCGGAGGGGTGCAATGCAAGAGAAAGTCTATCAGTTTCAAATCGGACGGCTGCTGAAACCGGCCCTGGCCTTCTGGCTCCTCTGCCCGATTTTGCCGGTACTGTGGCGTCTGGGCCAGTTGCCGGCCCGGTACGGGATGATTCTGACCCTGATCTATATCGCGGCGGCGATCGCGCTGGTGGTCATCCTGGTATTCGCCCGTTCCCAGCGGGTGCTGATTGAAGACGACAAGCTGACTTTCCGCTCGCTGCTCTCCAGCGCCACGCTGGAACCCGCCGACATCAGCCGCATTAATTTCCGCAAACTGCGCCGGCGGGGGGAGGTTATCCTCGTCCGCGCCGGCGGGAAAACTTACTTGCTGTCCGATTTTTATTCCCCCTTTGAGGAGTTGTCGATTGACATCCGGGAATTAGTTGAGCGCCGCCAGATAAGAAGCAATTTATATCCGGACAGATAATGTTCCCGACAAGGAGTTTGTTATTCTGTGAGCAAAAAAAAAGCCAAGCATAGGGCCGGGCCTGCCGCCGGCAAGCCCAGCCCAGCCGCTGGCAAGCCTAGCCCGGCCGCTGGCAAGCCCAGCCTGGCCGCCGGCAAGTCCAGCCCGGCCTGGGGCCTGAATCCGGCGCTAATGCTGGCTGGCGCCGGCGTGTTGCTGTTTTTTCTCATCGCCCTGATCGGCAGTTTCGACGCCGCCGTGGAAAAGGGCGTCGCCTTAGCCGCCGCTCTGGCCCTGCTCGGGCTTTGCGCCGCCACTCGCACGGGATTTTTCCGCCGCTTACTCACCCCGACCGCTCTGCCTTTGACCATTTACATCCTGCTCGCCGGCGCCTCCACTTTGTACGCCGTGGCGGGCAAATTCGCCATTTCCGAATTTGCCAAACTGTTCACGGCTTTCGCCCTCTACGCCCTGATCGTCTGCCGCTTCACCCCGGGCGCCCCGGCCGTCCGCCGCCTTTGCACGGCGCTGGCCGCCGTCGGCGCCGTTTTCAGCCTGATCAGCATTGACGCCGCCTCCGCCGGCTTTATCACGAAAATTTTCCGCGCCGCGACCGGCGTTTTTACCTCGGCTTACGCGAATGCCGGTTCCGTTTTGGCCGGCGCCCGCATTACCTCGATCTTTAACACGCCGAATATTTTTGGCGGCGTAGCCGGCCTCTCCCTCCTGCTCTCGCTTTACCTGACGGCCACGGCCCCGGGGCGGGGGGAAAAACGCTGCCAGACGGTCTTTCTCGCCGTGACGACGCTCGCTTTCCTCTTTACCTTCAGTATGGGGGCGACACTCTGTCTGGCTGCGGCGGCTGTGGTCATGCTCGTGGCGGCCGCCCCGCCTCTGCGGCTCCGTTTCTTGGTTCTCCTGCTGGAAACCCTTTTGGCCGGCCTGATCGTCATGTATTTCACCTTTGACTTCCTCGGCGCGGTCGGAGCGGCCGCTTGGCTGCCTGTGGCCGGAACCGTTGCGGCCTGCCTCCTGCTTCTCCTGGGGGAACGATTTGTCGGCGAGCCCCTGGCCGCCTTCCTGAGCCGTAACTCGCGGGCGGCCCTCATCGCCGGCGCCGCCCTCGCCGCCCTGCTTCTCCTCTTGGCCGCGCTTGCCGCCAACCTGGCCGGGCCCGCCCAACTGGCCCCGGGCGAGACTCTGCGCCGGGCCGCTTACCCGGAACCGGGCCGGCATACCCTGACCCTCCAGACGACGGCGCCCCTGGATCTCCTGATCGAGACCCAGAACATGGAAGAAGTCATGATGCACAAAGAGACGGTCTTATACGCCGGGCCGGCCGGGGACGGGGAAGCGATTCCCTTTACCGTGCCGGAGGGCAGCCGCGTCGTCTGGTTCAGTTTTACCCTCCCGGCCGGCGGCCCGACGGACGCGGATCTGAGCGGGGCGGACTGGGACGGCCGTCCTCTGAAGCTGCGTTACACTTTGCTCCCCGCTTCCATCGCCAACCGGCTGCAGGGCTTGTGGGCCAACCAGAACGCCATTCAACGTTTTGTTTTCTTTTCCGACGGGTGGAAAATTTTCGCCCGCCGCCCGCTGGTCGGCCTGGGCCTCGGCGGCTACGAAAACGCGATTTTCAGCGTGCAGGATTTTTATTATACCACGAAGTACGCCCACAACCACTATATACAAATATTGGCTGAATTGGGATTATTAGGATTTCTTTCTTACCTGGCCTTTCTCGGCTGCGCCATCCGCGCCCTCTGGCGCTCTTTCCGCGCCAAGACGGAGCCGGCTTTTACCGCTCTGCTGGCCGCTGCTTTCGTGATGATCGTCGCCCATAGCGCCGTGGAAGTGGTCATGTCAGCCGGCGCTTTCCTCCCCTACGCCTTCGCCGTCTTTGCCCTGATCACTCTGCACTGCGATCTGCCGTCCCCCGCCGCCGCCGCGCCCAAGGGCAAGACCAGGCCGGATTCACCCTATCCGCTCGCCACCCGCATCGGACTCGGCGCTTTCGCCCTTTTATTCACCGTACTCCTGCTGGGTAATTTCTGGGCTCGTTCGCTGCTGACGCGGGCGCAGAACGACACGGCCAATTTTTTCACCTACATGGAACAGGCCGCGCAGATTGATGCTTTTGAAAAAAACGATTACCTCCTTTCCTACGTGATCAACGCGCCCCAGACCCAGAACCCGGAGGTAATTGCCCGGGCGGACGACTTCGCCCGCCGCTTAGCCCGGGCCAAGTCCAACACGATTCAGGGCCGGCTGACGGAGTATTATTTCACGGTCGGCAATCCGGCGGAGGCCTTTGAAATGTCCCGCCAGATCCTGACTTACCGCCGGGCTGATCCGGCGATCTGGTCGCAGCAATTCACGCTGATCGCCGCCTGGCAGGGCAGCGTCGTCGCCAGCGGGGCCATGTCGCAAGAAGAATACGCCGCCGCTGTGCTAGGCATCTACGAACTCCTGCTCCAGGCCAACGAAACCCGCATGGAGAGCATCGCCCTGACAGAGGAAAACTTGAGCTTTTTGCACGAATTGGGCCTGATTTGAGAATAATTATCTATGATGATGGGGGGAAGCGCTGATGCTTAAATTTCACCGCAGGGTCGCCCTGCTGCTCCTGGCGGTCGTTTTGACGGCGGCCTGCGCCGCCCCGCCGCCTGCCGCGCCCCTTCCGCCCGCCGCGCCGGAAGAATCCCGGCCTGTTCAGCTTGTGCGCGCGGCTTATGGTCGGATGGCGGCCGCCAAAAGCTACGATCTCGCTTTCTCCATGAAGATGAGTTCCGCCGCCGCCGAATCCGAGCTGACCATAACGGGGACGGCCTCTTATTTCCTCCAACCGGCGGAAATCCGCTTGCTGATGGACATGGCCCTCCGGGTCGGCGAGGGAGAAACGACGCATACGGCGCAGGAACAATATATTATCGCGGAAAACGATGAAGTGACCATGTATTTTCTCCGGGCGGGCCGGTGGTATAAGTCCGCGGCCGCTGCGCCCGAGTTGCAACAGGCTCTGGCGATGGATCCGGCCGACGATATTAAGCTGTTCATGGAAAATCTGCGGACGGCGGAGATCGCGGGTGAGGAATTAGTGGGGGAACGGCCGGCGTATAAAATAATTGCGCGCACCTCCGGCGACATGCTGCACGAGCTGCTGCCGGACACAGGCGAAGGGGCCGGCGTCCCGGAGAGCTTCTTCCGCGAGGCGGGCGATTTGCAGTTTACCCTCTGGGTGGACACGGAAACGGAAACCCTGGTCAAATGCCATGCCGATCTGACGGAATTCATGCATCAACTGGCCGACGCCGTTGACGATTTTGCCGCCCAGAAGGGTCTCGGCCCCGCAGCGGCGGACGCCCTCCGCGTCACGCTGACCGACCTCAAGGCGGAGGCGGAATACACCGTTGCCAATCTCGGGGCCGCCGCGCCATTCATCTTGCCGGCCGCCGCGGCGGAAGCTGTGAATTTTGAGGAGGAAAGAGTAAAGAGTAAAGAGTAAAGAGTAAAGAGTGAAGAGTAAAGAGTAAAGAGTGGGAATGATTGCCGTATGGTTGCAGGAAGCGAGGTGCAAGGTGAAGACGATATCCTGGCGGGGCGCGCACTACTCGCTGACGCGGTGAAAATTCTTATCGCCGGCGAACCAGGTAATATTGTAGATAAAATATATTTCGCTAAAATCCCGCTCGGCCAGGTAGGCGCTGAGGGAAGGGCGGAAATAACGCAGATCGATCAGCGTAATTTCATCGTAATAAGGCAGGAGAAACGGGGTCAGGGCATGGGCGAAGGAATCCTTCAAAACCAGGGCCCGCCGGCCGGTGTTCGCGGCGGTGCGGATAACGATCTCGCTGTAGTTGCCGCCAAGAAAGACCGTGTAGAGGTCTTTCTTGCTTAAATTGACGTAAACATAAGGAGAAGAAAGGGTCTCACCCGTGTCGGTTACATAGATCTCAATCCCGACCGGGGCCGGCTCGTCCCAGAGGGGGAACTCGTCGCCGCGCAGCCAGGGCAGCGGGGCCTGCGCGGACAGAGCGCCGAGAAAAGGCGGCGTGCCCGCGGCGCGCGGCTCTTGCTCCGGCGCCGTCCAGCCTTTTTCCGCGGCCAGAGCGCGAAAAGCGTAGTAAGCGCCGGTCTGGGTCCAATGATGGTCGGTGCGGAAATAGATATTTTCGGCCCGGGCGGCGGCCAGGGCCGGCCAGGTGTCAACCATGAGGACGGCAGGGGGCAAGGCGGCCCTGATCTCGGTCAGGAGGCGACGCTCCGGCAAAAGCGGCGCGTAGGGGGGCAGGTCTTCCGGGTACAGGGTCGCGGCGCTGTAAACCGGCAAAAAAGTGCAGGCCAGGCCGCTGCTTTCGGCCAGGCGGGCCAGGTGAGCGAGATTTTCCCGGAAAAGCTCCGGCGGCGGCCGGTCTTTTTTCTCAAACAAGCGGCCGTTGCGCCCGAGATAGGCGCCGCCGATGTCCCTTTTGCCGATACCGGCGTCGGCGGCCGCTTTGACCCGCACCCAGAAGGAGCGGCCCGGAAATTGATCGGCCAGGTAGGTTTCCAGGCTGAGAGCCAGCGAGCCGTCCCAAAGGCGAGCCGGACTCCAGGCCGGAAATTGGGCCAGGTAGCGGTTTTCCGTTTCCGAGAAACTCTGGTCGCCCGTGAGCAGGTAAGCCGCGGGCGGCAGGGTCAGGAAAATGAGAAAAAAGGCGAGCAGGGCGCGACTGGCAAATTTTTCCATAAACACATCCTGTTAAAAGCGAAAGTAGAGGAACGGGTTGTAACCGGAGTTGACGATATAGGCGAGGCTGAGTAAAAGGGCCCCGGCCGCGAGGACGGCGCCGGCCCAGGCGGAGAGACCCGGGCGGACCCGGGTCAGGGCGGCCCAGGCGGCGGCGGGCAGACGCGTGGCCCCCAGCGCGCCGGCGATAAGCAGGGGGCCGGAAGAAATCAGCTGATAGAGGGCAAAATCATTGCTCCAGGCAGCGGCGCCGCCGAACATCAAGCGCAGATAAGTCAGGGCTTCCCCGGCGGAGGCGCAGCTGAAAAAAACCCAGCTGACCAGCACGGCGATCAGGCAGTACAGATGCCCGCACCAGGCGGGGGCTTTTTCCAGACCGCCGGCCCAGACATATTTTTCCAAAATGAGGAGCAAGCCAAAATAGGCGCCCCACAAAGCGAAATTCCAAGCGGCGCCATGCCAGATCCCGGTCAGCGTCCAGACGACGGCGATGTTCAGGATGTGGCGCGGCACGGAGACGCGGTTGCCCCCCAGCGGAATATAGACGTATTCCCGAAACCAGGCGGAGAGGGTCATGTGCCAGCGCCGCCAGAACTCGGTGACGGAGCGGGCGGTGTAAGGATAGCGGAAGTTGAGGGGGAAGGTGAAGCCGAACATGTGCCCCAGTCCGAGGGCCATATCGGAATAGCCGCTGAAATCAAAGTAGATCTGCAAGGCGAAGGCGACGATACAGAGCCAGGCGGCCAGGCCGGCCAGGGAATCCGGCGGCTCGGCCCGGCAGCTTTCCCACAGGAGACCGAATTGATTGGCCAGCAGCACTTTTTTAGCGAGTCCGACGGCAAAAAGGCGGATGCCGGCGGTGAACTCCGCCACGCTTTCCCGGCGGTGGCGCAGCTGTTCCGCGACGGCAATATAGCGCACGATGGGGCCGGCGATGAGCTGGGGAAAGAGGGCGAGGTAACAGCCGAAGTCGATCAGAGAGCGCTGAACCGCGCAGCGGCCGCGGTAAGCGTCGATTACATAGGAAAGAGCCTGGAAAGTATAGAAAGAAATGCCGATCGGCAGCGGCAGGTCGGGAACGGGCAGGGCGGCGCCGAGCGCGTTCAGGTTTTCGGCCAGAAAAGCGGCGTACTTGAAGAAACCGAGCAGGGCGAGATTGACGAGGACAATCGCGAGCAAATCCAACCGGCGCGGGCCGCGCTGTTCCAGGCAGCGGCCGTAAGCGAAATTGGCGGCGATGGAAAAAAGCATGAGCGCGACGTACACCGGTTCGCCCCAGGCATAAAAAACAACGCTGACCAGGCAAAGCACGCCGTTTCTGGCCCGGCGCGGGGCCAAATAGTATAAAGCCAGCGCTGCGGGCAGAAAAAAGCACAAGAAGGGCAGCCCGGAAAAAACCAAGAGAAACTCCTTTTTAACTTTAACTTATATACGGCGTCCTTGTCTCCATGATTCTCAGCACGACCAGCAGCGCGGCGGCCAGCCAGAAGACCGGATCCTCGAACAAGCGTCCCTCCGCCTGCGAACTGACAAAGACCGTCAGCAGCCAAAGTACGCTGCCCAGCCCGATATAGTAGGAATTGCGGTAATCGTTGAATATGCCCAAGTAGGTGCTATGGCCCAGGGCATAAAGGCGAAACATCGTCCAACTCAGGCAAATAGCGAGGAGGAGGAGAAGGAAAAGGCCGGCCAGGCCCAGTTCGGCGGCCACGGTCAGCACCGTGGTGTGGGAAAGGGTGGCCCCGTCCGCAACGGTGCGGTAAGAGGCGTACTGGTCCAAAAAAACGGTTTGGAAAGAACCCAGCCCTGTGCCCCCTATGGGGTGATCGCGAAAGATGGCGAGGGCCGCGCGCCAAAGGTAGAGGCGCACCGGATTGCTCTCCTCCAGATTTTGGAGCAGGGCCGTGAAGCGGGCCACGATGTCCGAGCGCGTGACAAAAATAAGGGCGCTGCCGACGGCGCCGAAAGCCAGCGTCCAGAGGGGCGCTTTTTTATCCGGGAAAAGAATCAGGGCGGCCACGACGACGACCAGCAGGGTCAGCACCCCGCCGCGGGAAGACGTCAGGATCAACTGCAGGAGCAGGATGGGCAGCGCGGCCAGATAGAATATTTCCTCCCGGCGGCTCTTGGCGTGGGCCTGGAGCAGGAAGCCGGCGGCCACGGCCAAGACCAGGTAACGGGCGAAGATATTCGGATCGACAAATGTATCGTTGATGCGCAGTACCGTTTCCCGCGCCAATTGCTCGCTCTGCCAGATCTGGACGCCGGTGCGCCATTCATACCAGGTGAGCGGCGTCAGGAGCAGCGCCGTCCCGTGGACGGCGCGAAAAGGCAGGAGGAGCGCGTCCTTGTTCGTCAGGACGATGATGGCGAGGAAAGCGGCAAACAGCGTGCCGAGCCGAGCCGTTTCCACCAGGGTGCGCGCCTTGTCCGCCGACCAGAGGAAGCTGGCGGCACCCAGGCCGACATAGGCCAGGAGGAAGAGGGTTAAGGGCTGACGGCAGGCGTCCCGCAATTTCTGCCGGGCGGCCCCGTCCAGGACCAAGCGCGGCAGCGCGGCCAGAATCAGGGCGACGCAGGTCAATTTTGTCAGGGAAAGTTCGCCGAGCAAACGGCCGACCGGGCCGGGGTCGGGGTAGAAAAGGACGGATATCTCCAGAGCGACGGCCAGGCCCAGGAACGCGGGCAGCCAGGCGGGGCGGCGCCAGGCCAGCGCGGCGAGCAGGACGAGGGTGAGAAGCAAAAGCGCTGTTTGTGGCATTATTACCTCCGTGTCGGGTCAGGGACGCTCAAAGTCACGGTTTTTTAGGGCGCCGGCGGCGGAGCAGACCGCCCAGCAGGCGAAAATCCGCGTCGGTGCAGGCAAGCTGGACGAGGTAGAGACAGCCGGCGAGGGCCGAGGCCGCCAGCGGATGCCAGCCCCGGAGCAAAAACGCCGCTGCGGCCATGACCAGAGCGGCCGCCGCCACTGCGGGCAGCTGGCGCCAGAGGCGGATGGGATAGACATTGCGGCGCACCAGCGTGTAATAGAGGAAAAACAACAGGGTTTCCACCGCCAGGACGACGACGGCGATGCCGGTGAGACCGCCCAGGCGGTAACCGGCGGGCATGAACAACACCAGAGCCAGGAGTCCGGCGCCCTGGGCCGCCATGCGCTGACTTTGCCGATTGGTCGTAGTCAGGGCGTCGCCGAGAGAAAAACTGAGACACTCCAGGGCCAAGAGCCAGCTGACCAGAACCAGGACAGGCGCCGACGGGCTGAACCCTTCCCCGAAGAGCCAGCGGATAAAGGGAGCGGCCAGGACGGAAAGCAGTACGCTGCCCGGCAGACCGACGCCGACCAGCACCTTGCACAGTTTTTCCGTCGTCCGCCGGTGGGCGTCCCGGTCGTCGGCGCCCTGCTGGTACAGGATGGGGTAAAGGGCGCTGGTCAGCGTGCTGGGGATAAAGAGCAGCAACTGGACCAGGCGGTAGGGGGCCGCGTAGATCCCCACTTCAAAGGATGTCGCGCCGCTGAAGGAAAGGAGGAGGACGCTCATTTGCAGGTAGATATAGTAAAACATGCGGTGGAGACCGAAAGGCAGGGCCCGGCGCGCCATGTCCGGCAGCGCGCCCAAATCCGGCCGCGGGTGGATCCGATCGCGCAAGGTCCAAGCGAGGAGAAAGGCGACGCCCAGGTAGACCAGGAATTGCGAGATCAGGACGGCCCGGACGCTCAAAGCCGCCAGAATGACAAAGAGGGAAGCGGCGGAGAGCAAGAACGCCGTCAGCAATTGATACAGGGCGGCGGCCGCCATGCGCTCCACTGCCTGGTAATAATTGTAAACTGACTGACAGACGGCGTTGACGCCTGCGCCCAGCCCGGCGAAAACGATCAGGCCGCGCACCTGGCCGCTGTAGCCGATCGGACGCATGAGGACGAGCATTAAGACATAGGCGAGGGCGACCAGGATGGTTTTGGCCAGGAGGGCGTTGCCGAAATACACCGGCAGGACGGCCGGGCGGCGGGAGCCTTCCTGCACCATGAGCTGGCTGAGGCCCAGTTCGGCGAAAACGATAAAGACGCCGGCGTAGGTGAGGGCGATGGTGTAACTGCCGTAGGCGTCCGGCCCCAGGTAGCGGGTGAGAAAGATGGCGACGACGGCCGTGACGATTTTGGCCAGGATATTGGAAACGGTGAGGGCGGCCGCGTTTCCGGCAATATGGGCGATGTTCAAGGTTTTTCCTTTCCGCGTCGCACAGCCCGGGCGTAAATGTCCAGCGTGGCGCGGGCGTTTTGCTCCCAGGTAAAACGCCCCAGCACCAAAGCGCGGCCCCGCTCACCCATAGCGCGCGCCGCGGCCGGGTCGGCGAGCAGAGCGCGGATGGCCGCCGTCACGGCCGCGCTGTCCCGGGGCGGGACGAGGAGGCCGGTTTGTTCGCGGGCTATGAGGTCGCTGATCCCTTCTCCGCTGGTGCCGACGACCGGCTTGCCCAGGGCCATAGCTTCCAGGTAGGCGATGCCGAAGGCTTCATCCCAGCTCGGCATGACAAAAATGTCGGCCTGAGCCAGTTGGCGCAGGGCTTCGGCGTTGGGGAGTTCCCCCAGGAATTCCACGCAGTCGGCCAGCCCGAGCCGGCTGCTCAGGGCTTCCAGCCGGCCGCGTTCTGTCCCGCCGCCCGCGACGCGGTAGCGTATACCCGGGTATTGGCGGCGCAGGGCGGGCAAGGCTTCGAGTACAAAGCGATGGCCCTTGGGCGCCCGCAGGTAGGCCAAGGTGAAGAGTACGGGGCCTGCCGGCGGGCGCCCGGGCGGCGGGACAGACGCGGGGCCGTCCGGGGCGCTGCCCGCGGACTCATCCTCCGCCCCGGAGCGGCCCCGCCGCGGCGTAGCCGCCGCGGCCGGCAATTCGCCCGGGTCAATGCCGTTGTAGACCACGTGGTACTTGCTCAGGTCGTCCGCCCAGTCCTCCAGGCCGTAATTGCGCCGCAGCTTATCGCTGACCAGGATGACGGCGGCGGCTTGCGCCAGCGTCTCCCGGACGCTGCGCGCCGCGCGGGGGTGGCCGCGCAGGGTTTGGGCAAAGTCCTGGCCGTGCACGGTCACGACGACCGGCACGGCCCAGGCCCGCCCGAACGCGGCCGCCGCCGCGCCGTCGGGATGGGCGACGTGCGCGTGCAACAAGTCAGGTCGCCCCTCCCGACGAAGCCGCCGCAGGAGGGAGGCCAGAGCCAGGCGGTAACCCGCCGGCGTCCAGGGAAAAAGCAAATTGCGCGGCAGTTCCGGCACCCGGGGATGGTAAACCGGCAGCCCGTCCACGTTTTCCGCCGCCGGCACCCGGGCAAAACGCCCGTAGCGCGTATTTGGCGGAAAAAGGCGCGGGGCCCAAGGCGTCGGATGAATGAGGGTCAGGTCCAAGCCGGCGGCGCGCAGAGCCGCCGCCTGCTTTTGCACGAAAATCCCGCTCAAAGGCGCCGCCGGGGTGGGATAGAGGTGAGAAAGCATAAACACCCGCACCGCTTTTTATCCCCTCCTCCCGCTTCCGCCATATTTCCGGCCCTCCGCTTGCTGAACTGATTATATTCTACCACGTTTACCTGGGGCGAACAAGCCCCGGCCGGGCGAATCCGGCTTGACAAACACCGGCGCGGCGGCTAAAATGGAATAGGAGTCCAGGCGACTGAGATATTACTGATTTTCACAGACTTTTGTGACGGCGCTCGCGCCCTCATGGCGACAAAGGAGCTTAGTATAATGATAAGAATGGATCAGCTGGTCAGAGCCATCGCCGTGGCGCTGGATATAGTGGAGGGTCAGTTGCTGGGCGCCAGCACCCATCACGGAAAACGGATCGCGGTCTTGTCCGTGGCCATGGGGCGCTGCTTCGGCCTGAAGGAGGAAAATCTTTCTTCTTTGGCGACTTGCGCCCTCTTTCACGACAGCGCCCTGACCGAATATATTATTTCCGAGCAGCGGGCCGCCGACCCCGCCATGCGCCTGCACTGCGAATACGGACAGCGTAACGCCGAGGCCCTTTTGACCGACAGGGACGTCAGCGGTTTTGTCCTCTACCATCACGAGCGGGCGGACGGGTTGGGCCCTTTTGGCAAAAAAGAGGGTTCCTTCCCTCTCGGCGCGGAGATCATCGCTATTGCCGACATGCTGGACGTCGCCCACCATCTGCAGACGGTCAGCGCGGAGGATTTGCCCCGGATCAGAAAGCGCGTCACGGAAGGAGCGGGGACGATTTTTACGCGGAGAGCGGCCGAGGCCATGCTGAGCGTGCTGGATGAAAAAATGCTGGCCGGTCTGCGCGACGAGCGGATCGCCGCCACGGTGGAAAATGTTATTCCGGTCTGGCTGGCCGATGTGGAGCATGTTTCCGCTTTTCGCATCGCCGGTTTAGCCGCGAGGATCATCGACTACAAATCGGTTTTCACCAAACGCCACTCCGTCCAAATTGCCAACAAAGCCTGGCTTATGGGCGGCCACTATAACATGGACGGCAATTTGCGCGCCTGCCTCTACATGGCCGCCGCCCTGCATGACTTGGGCAAACTGGCCACCCCTTCCCATATATTGGAAAAACCAGGCCGGCTGACCCCGGAGGAATTTGACCTGATCAAGGACCATGCCCGCCTCACCGAGGATATTTTGAAAGATGTGAGCGGGTTTGAGTATATTTGCGCGATGGCGGCCGGCCACCACGAAAGACTGGACGGCACGGGCTACCATCAGGGCAAAAACGCGGATGATCTGGACTTCACCACCAGGCTGCTGGCTTGCCTCGATATTTATCAGGCCGTGAGCGAGACGCGCCCTTACCACGCCGGACGCAGTCACGCCGAAACCATGCCTATTCTATACGATATGGCGGAAAACGGCTGGATAGATCAGGAAATCGTGCGCGATCTGGCCGCCGTCATGGCGGAGTATTCCAACCGCGACGTCCCGCCGCCGCCTGAGGCGGCATTGCTGGGAAACGTCTGACAATGCAGGGGAGGGCAAAAACATGGCTGTTGTTTACGAGTGGACAAAGGATCTGGAAACCGGGCATGCCCTGATCGACACGCAGCACAGGCAGCTGATCAAGGCGATCAACGATTTGCTGGCGGCTTGCGCCGGCGGCAAAGGGCGGGCCGCCCTGGACGGAACGCTGGATTTTCTCGCCCGTTATACGGAGAAGCATTTCGGCGACGAGGAAAAACTGCAGCTGCAATTCAAGTACCCGGACTACAAGAACCACAAAAAACTGCATGACGGGTTCAAAGCTGTCGTAGCCGACCTGGCCAAGCAGCTGCGGGCGGAAGGTCCGACCGTTATGCTCGTAGGCAAGGTGAACGCCAGCATCGCCGGATGGTTGATCAACCATATCAAGCGCGAGGACGTCAAGGTGGCCGTCCACATCCGCAACGCCCGCTGACGCGCGGTCAGCCGTAATTTTGAGCTTCCGGCAGGAAAGGAATGTTAATTGGCATGATTTCTTCAAACGATTTTAGAACCGGCGTCACGATCGAATTGGACGGGGACATATTCCAAATTGTGGAGTTTCAGCATGTGAAACCGGGCAAGGGGGCGGCGTTTGTCCGCACCAAGATCCGGAACGTGCGAACCGGCTCCGTTGTGGAACGCAAGTTTAACGCGGGTGAAAAGGTGGAGCGCGCGAGGTTGGATCGGCGGGAAATGCAATATCTGTACAAAGACGGCGATCATTTTGTGGCGATGGACAACGAGAGTTTTGAGCAATTAAATCTGACGGAGGCCCAGATCGGGGAACCGGTGATCTGGCTGAAAGAAAACATGAACTTGGGCGTGCTACTGCATAACGGCGAAGTGATCGGCGTGGATCTGCCCAACACGGTCGAATTGCGCGTGACGGAGACGGAGCCGGGGATCAAGGGCGACACGGCCACCGGGGCCTCGAAATCCGCGACGGTGGAAACGGGCGCCGTCGTCCAGGTTCCTTTGTTCGTGAACAGCGGGGACTTGCTCATCATTGATACGCGCAACGGCGCCTATGTCTCCCGGGCCTGAAATAACAGACCCTCGTAGCGGCAATAGGGCCGGCAGCGGCATTGCGGACAGAGGGGGCGGCGGGCCTTGCAGCAGCGCCGCCCGTGCCAGATAAGGCGGTGGTGGGCGTCGATCCAGGCCTCAGGCGGCCAAAGAGCCATGAGATCCTGTTCCGCTTTATCCGGCGCGGCGGCGGCGGTCAGTTCCAGGCGACCGGCCACGCGCAGGACATGCGTGTCCACCGCCAGGGCCGGCTGGTGAAAAGCGACGCTCAGCACGACATTGGCCGTCTTGCGGCCGACGCCGGGTAAGCGCAGGAGTTCTGCCCGCGTTTGCGGCACTTGCCCGGCAAAATCGCGCGCCAGCATCGCGCAGGCCGCCATGATATTTTTCGCTTTATTCCGGTAGAGGCCGATGGAGCGGATGGCGTTTTCCACTGTCTCCGGCGCCAGGGCGGCCAGGGCGGCCGGATCGCCGGCCAGGGCGAAAAGAGCCGGCGTGACCTTGTTCACATGGGCGTCCGTGGTCTGGGCGCTCAAGATCGTGGCGATGAGCAGCTGAAACGGGCCGGAATGATTGAGTTCGCAATGCGCATCCGGGTACATGGCGGCCAGCGCCTTCAGGATATAGGCGGCGCGTTCTTTTTCCTTGGACATGACGGTAATATCCTCCTCATTGCGCCACATCAGTATAACGAAAAAAGCCCCCACTGGCAAGGCAAGAAATGCCTATCCCCAAAAAACCGCCGGCGGCGATCGACCCGGAGGAAAACGATGGCTCTGATCATGGAAAACTGCGGGCTGGGCGCGCCGGAGCAAAAACTGTACCGCCTGGTCCTGCAAAGCGAAATGGCCCGAACGGCTCAACCGGGCCAGTTCCTCCACATCCGCGTCGCCGAGGCCCCCGCGCCGCTCCTGCGCCGCCCTCTCAGCATCGCCGCCATCGACGCGGCGGGCGGGCAAATCACTGTCTACTATCGGCAAAAGGGCCTGGGGACGGAACTCCTGGCGCGGAAGCGCCCCGGCGAAACCTTGGACGCCCTGGGCCCGCTGGGGCGCGGGTTCACCATCCCCGCCACAGGCGCCTTGCTCCTGGTCGCCGGGGGAATCGGCGTTTTTCCCCTGCTGACCCTCGGGGAAGCGGCCCTGCGCCGCGGCCTGGCCTGCACCCTCCTTTGGGGCGGGGAAAACAGCGCCTTCTTTGCGGCGGCGGCCCCTATCGCCGCGGCAATTCCCTGCCGGCTGGCCACCGTCGACGGCAGTCTGGGCACGAAGGGCACGGTCATGGCGCTATTGAGCCCGTACTTGGCGCCGGCGGCCGAAAACGAGGCCGGTCTGCGCCTCGCGGCCTGCGGCCCCTACCCGATGCTGCGCGCCTTGGTCGGGCCGGTTCAGGCCCGACGCCTGCCGCTCGAAGTTTCCCTGGAAGCAACAATGGCCTGCGGTCTGGGGGCCTGTTTGGGTTGCACCGTTTCCGGCCGGAATGGGGCCGGCGCCCGGGTCATGCGCCGGGTCTGCGCGGACGGCCCGGTTTTCCCGGCGGAGGAGGTGGATTGGGCATGACCGATCTGCGGGTCAAGCTGGGGCCGCTCAGTCTGCGCAATCCGGTGCTGACGGCCTCCGGCACTTACGGTTTCGGGGAGGAATACGCGCCGTACTGCCCAACCCGTCTGCTGGGGGCGGTCGTGGTCAAGGGCCTCACCCCCCGGCCTCGGTTGGGCAATCCGCCGCCCCGCCTGGCGGAGACGCCGGCCGGCCTCCTGAACGCCGTCGGTCTGGAAAATCCCGGGCTGGAGGAATTCCTCCGCTCCTACCTGCCGCGGCTGCGGGCCCTTGATACCGCCGTGATCGTGAATATCGCCGGATTTTCCGTCGCCGATTACGCTCTGCTGGCCCGGGCCTTATCCGGCCAGGCCGGCGTGGCCGCCTTGGAAGTCAATATTTCCTGCCCGAATGTCGCCCATGGCGGCCTGGCTTTCGGCGCCGATCCCGCTGCGGCGGAAGAAGTGCTGCGCGCCGTGCGCGAGGCGACGCCGCTGCCGGTCATCGCCAAACTCTCGCCCAATGTCACGGATATCCAGGCTATGGCGCGCGCCGCCGAGCGGGGAGGGGCGGATATTATTTCCCTGATCAACACCCTCCTGGGCCTGGCCATCGATATTCACAGCCGCCGGCCCCTCCTCGGCAATATTACGGGCGGGCTTTCCGGCCCCGCCGTCAAACCCGTCGCCCTGCGCATGGTTTACCAGGTCTATGAAGCGGTTCAGCTGCCTCTGATCGGCATGGGCGGCATCAGCACTTGGGAAGACGCCGTGGAGTTCATGCTGGCCGGCGCCGGCGCCGTCGCCGTCGGGACGGCGAATTTCACCAATCCGGGCGCCCCGGTCGATATCCTGCGCGGACTGGAGTCCTACTGCGCCGCCAACGGCTTCGCCCGCGTCACGGACATGGTGGGGTTGGCACATAATTAAGAGGAAAGAGTGGAGAGGAAAGAGAAAAGAGTGAGACAAGAACTTATGCAGTTGGAGCGAAAAGGCCGGGCGGAAACCCGGGTGACGGAGGCAAACACGGCGGCGGCGCTGGGCAGCGGTTCATTGCCGGTTTTTGCCACTCCGGCTCTCGTCGCCCTGATGGAGCAGGCGGCCGTGAACGCCCTGGCCTTGGCGGCGGGGGAAACGAGCGTCGGCGTGTCCGTGGAGATCCGCCATACGGCCGCTTCAGGGGTCGGCCGGCTGGTGCGGGCGGAGGCGGAAGTGACGGAGGAAAAAGGCCGGCGCCTGGTTTTCCGTGTAAGCGCAGCGGATGAAAACGGGCCCGTCGGCGCGGGCCGGCATGAGCGCGTTATTGTGAACAGCGCCGCTTTTTTGGCCAAAACCCGAGCCGGGGCGGGGGAGTAGGCCGTGTGGCGCACGATCGGCGCCGAAGCACGGGCGGAGCAGACGATAGACAAATCCCGCTTTATCGCCCGGCTCACGCCGGTGGCGGACGCGGCGGCCGTAAGCGCGGATCTACGGGAAGCCCGCCGGCTCTGGCCGGACGCCCGTCACTATGTTTACGCCTGGCGTTTGCGCGCCGGCGGCCGGGAAAAATGCTCGGACGACGGGGAACCGCAGGGAACCGGCGGACGGCCGCTGCTGAGTCTTTTGCAGCGAGCCGATCTGTGGAATACGCTGGCCGTGGTCACGCGTTATTTCGGCGGCGTCCTCCTCGGCACGGGCGGTCTGACCCGGGCTTACGCCGGCACGGCCCGCCTGGCCCTGGCTCAGGCCGAGATCGTTGAGCCGCGCCTCTATATCCGCTATACCCTTGCTCTGCCCTACGCTCTGTATGAAAAGGCGAAATATTTTCTCGCCGGCCTGGGCGCGGTCAGCGAGACGGAGGAATTCGCCGCCGGGGTGACAGTGGTTTTTGCCCTGCCGGCGGAACAGCAAGCGGTCTGGGAAAAGCAGGCGGCGGAGTGGAGCGGCGCGGCCAGACTGGAGCGACAGGGAGAATTATTGCGCTACTAAAGAGGAACAGATGAAATACGATGCCTTTATCAGCTACCGCCACGGGGAACTGGATGGGCTGGTCGCGGAAAAACTGCATAAACTACTGGAGACTTACACCATTCCGCGCCCCATTGCCCGCAAAATCGGCAAGAAGAAACTGACGCGCGTTTTCCGCGACCGGGAAGAACTGCCGACATCCGCCAACTTGTCCGATAGCATCAACGATGCCCTGGAAAGCTCGGCTTTTCTGCTCCTGATCTGCTCCCGCCGCACCTGCGAGTCGCAGTGGGTCATGCGGGAAGTGGAGCGATTCGGGGAATTGCGCGGCAAAGACCGGATTATCGCTTTGCTGATCGACGGCGAGCCGGACGAATCTTTTCCCCCCGGGCTGCGGGAGCGGGAGATCGGCGGGGAAACGGTCTTTGTCGAACCGCTGGCCGCCGATATCCGCGCGGAAACCTGGGCCAAGAGCCTCAAACTCTTAAACGAGGAAAAACTGCGCCTGCTCGCCCCGATCCTCGGCTGCGCTTTCGACGACCTGCGCCGGCGGCATTTGCGTCGCCGCGTCCGGCGGGCGGCGGTGATGGGGGGCGCCATCCTGGCCCTGTCCCTTTCCTTCGGGCTGTTTTCCACCTGGCAATACTTGCAAATCGAGCGGGAGATGCAGTTGAAACTGGAAAACCAGTCCCATGTGCTGGCGGAATATTCCGGGCGGGAACTGGAGGACGGGGATCCGGACCTCGCCGCCCTGCTGGCCCTGGCGGCATTGCCCGCCGATCCGCTTCAGCCGGAGCGCCCTTTGGTCGCCGCGGCGGAGAAAGCGCTGGCCGACGCCCTCGGAGTTTACGATCTGACCGACGGGTTTAAACCTTACAAAACCATCACCCTATCCGCCGCGCCCAGCCAAATCATCCTTTCGCCGGGGGAAACCCGCGCCGTCGCCGTCTCACCCTTTACCCTGACCATCTTTGCCCCGGACAGCGGGCGGATATTGGCCGAACTGGCGACCGCACCTTCCGCTCTCGCCTCCGCCTGCTTCCTGACGGAGGAGACGATCGTCTTTGCCGGCGCTTCCGGCTTGGAAGCCTATGACCTCATAAGCGGCCAAACGCTGTGGCGGGGCGAACCGGCGACCGCTGTCGCCGTCTCCGGCAATGCGGCCCTGATCGCCGCCGTCTACAAAGACGCCGGGGCGGCGCTGCTTTATGCCCCGGACGGGCGCGAACTGGGGCGGATCGATTTCGGCGACCGGGCCATGCCCGTGCCCGTGGACGACACTTTTCTCAACCCGGGCGGCGCCCTCTTCGCCCTTGATCAGAGCGGCGGCCGCCTGGCGGTCAGTTTTGCCGACGGCTCGCTTTCCGTCTTTGCGACGAGCGATGGCGCGGAAAAGCTGATTTATCCGGCTTCGGCCGCTATCCATTACGCCGGCGCTTTCAGCGGGGAGCAGCTGGCCTTCGCCGTGGTGGAAGACGAGCCCTACCTCTCCGCTTATATCGTCTATGACCTGGCGGAAAACAAGCAAGTGGCGCGATTTTCTTCTGCGGAAGCCCATTTTGTCCCCACCGCCGGGGCAGAGGGCCTGGCCGTGGCTTTCGCGGAGCAGGTTCTGGCCGTCGATCCCCAAAGCGGCGAGCCCTCGCTCCTCTTTACGGCCGGCGGGCCGGTGGAAACCTTGCGCCGGCACGGAGACATTTTCCTGGCCGGCGAGCAGGCGGGGCCGTATCGCTTTGTCGAGGGCGGCCGGGCCGCAGTCTGGCCCTCGGACTATACTTGCCATTTTGCCGCCCTGGGCGACCGTTTCGCCCTGACGGGCAGCTATGACGCCGAAACCATCCGTATTTTGCAAAAAGCGGACGGCAGCTCCGGCGAAATCCTGCGCTACGCCGATAGTTACGAGTTTTCCGAAGCCAAGGTCCATCCCGAGCTGGAACGCGCGGTTTTTTACTCCTACAATGGTCTGCGCCTGTACGCGGCGGACGGAACCCTCCTGGCCGAGACGGCCTTCCCCCGCCCGCTTGAGGTGCTGGACACGCAATATGAGCGGGAGAGCGGCAATGTGGCCGTGCTGTACGCCAATGAGTTCCGCCTCTATTCCGGGCGGGACGGTTCTCTGTTATTAGAAAAACAGGGAAAACAAGGGGTTAACTCTGTTATATATACGGATTTCGGGGTGAGCGTACTGGCGGCGGACGGCACGGTCACGCTCTGGGATCCGGCGACGGGCCGGGCCCTGGAGAGCGCGAGCGCAGGAGCGGAGGTCGATCGGGCCCTGCCCCTGGGCGGCGCCCTGCTGACCGGGCGCGAGGGCCGGGTCTTCTTGGCCGGGCGTGATCTCGGGGCCGGGGATCTGATCGGGGCGGGCCGAATCGGGGCAGATGAATACGGTTTCGCTATCGCGGATGGGACGGTGGGCCGGGTCTATTTTGTCCGGGACGGCGGGCTGAGCGAAGGATTCGCTTTCCCGGCCCTGGGGCGGGCCGAAGCCTATTTTACCGGCGGGTATGTTTTTATCTCGCCCCAGCGGGGCGGCGCTTGTGCTTACACGCGGGACGGCCGGCTGGTTCGTCAATTTGCCGAAACAGGCTACCTGGCGGAGACCGGCCTCCTGGGGGATTTTCTCACCGCCGGCTATGTGTTTGCCGCCGGGGAGCGGTATTCTCTCCTCCTTGATCCGGCGACGCTGGAGACCGTGGCCGAACTGCCCGGCTTTCTGGGGGAAGGGGAAGCCGGAAGGCCGGTGTTTGATGATGGGGCGGGCAGTCTGCGGGCGGTAAAACTGTATTCGCTGCCGGAATTGATGGAGGCGGCCGTCGAGCGCTTGGAGGGACGGGAATTGACGCCGGCGGAAGCGGAAAAATTTCGGACGGGATAACCGGGCAGAAATCGGAGCAAAATGTCAGGATTTTATTATTTTTTCCTCTTGACAGTCTGCGCCAATTGTGGTAAGCTAGGGAAAACAGTTAATATTCTTTGTACTCTGACAACTGGATAAGACTCATTGTTCCGAAACGGCTAAGGCTCAGGCGGGCTACGCCGCAAGGATTAAAAAAGGAATCAGGTGTGAATCCTGAGCAGGCCGAAGTGCGGCGCCCCGTCTCCCGGCGGGAGCTGTGCCAGGCATAACCGCTGCCGTGTGCGTAAAGCGGAGGCTTCATATTCCAGGATATGGACGAAAGTCTGCCACCCGCAAGGGGAAGGTAAAGCCGCCGCGTTGGTCACTGAATGTGTCTGAATACGCGAGCCGGAAGAATGACATTGGGCGATAATTGGTTAGTTGTGTGCCGGTCACTCCGGCCACGCTTGTTTCACAGGAATACGGCTGTGACAATCTCAAACTAGGGGGAGATTGTCACAGCCTTTTGATTTTTCGAGGGTGAAAGGGGGGCGTTTACATGCGTAGAGCAAGATCGGGTACTCATTCGGGCGGGTCGGCCTACCGCCGCCTGCCCGCCGGGGATCAGCGGTAATAGTTGAAAGCGGCGGCATACTTTGTAGGCCGCAACGGGTAAAGGCGCGCAAAAGCGCCGGAAAGGCCAAAAAAAATGTTACAATCGAAATCAAGATACCAAAAAACAATATTGGCGGCAGTCCTTGTTATCGGGCTGGCGCTTTTGACGGGCGGAGCGCCGGTGTTCGCGGCCGGTTCCGCGCCGCAGGCGATCAACCCCCCGGATGAAGTATTATGGAGCCTCGACGTGGACTCGGCGGGACTGGAGCGTTACAGCTACGATGTGACCCAAACTCTCTATACTGAAGCCTATCTGAACATTGTCGACGGGGCAATGAAAAGCCCCCTGGGCGAATACGGTCCGGCCCCTTTCCCGAACAGTTTTCTTACGAGCGACATCACCTGGACTGATGTAACGGCGGGTACACTGGGTATCGTCGCCGATCTCGCCTACGAAGACACACAGCCCTTTGGCGCCGGCTTGGAGTATGACGCCTTGTTTGAACTTGATTATTACAGCGCCCCGGCCACCGGGCCTTATGTCGCCAGAGCGACCTGGACCGGCTCCGCCAATGCGCCGAACGCTGATTTCACCTTTGTGGTGACTGATCAATATAATGCCGATAGCTCCCAGGCTACGGCCAGCGGGATTCACTACGCCATATTTGACCCGGCGACTGGCCAGCCTTATAACCCCGTCGGCCCCTTAACCGTCCTGGGTAGCGATTACGTCAGTCTCACGCATACCGGTCGTTCATATGCCACGGGATTCGACGGCCTCTTCCGGGCCGTCTATTACGAAGGCGCGGCGGATGGCTACACCAGGTACCTCAACTCCGACGTGTTATACTCAATAACGATTGATGGCATATCGTACGCTTATGATGCCGGCTACAACACGGGCTGGCTTTACCGCGTGTACAAGCCCTCGGCAAGTCCCGGCAGGTACGTTGTAGACCCGTTGTCGCAATTCATCGCCCTCGACGATTACAAGCTGGAGGATGATGATTATGTGGTTCTAAAATATGGGAACCCTTACGACGACGCCCTGTTCCCCGCCGTCTACACCCCGTAAGCTGACGGCAGTGTCCCTCAGTTGAACGGGACTTACGCCCTGATCCCGCCGCTTATCGAAGCGGGCGGGATTAGGGCGGATTAATTCGGCGACCAAAAAATATAAAACAAAGGAAGTATTTACATGCATTCAGGCAAAGGAAAATCAATCGCCGCCCTGATCCTGCTGGCGGCCATGCTGCTGACCCTGCTGCCCGCCGGCGCCGTGACGGCCGCCCCCGAAGACGGCGCGATCGACATAAAGATTTATTACAGCCAAAAAGATATTAACACAACCATAGCTGGGCGTACCATACCGGCGATGGTCAGCGACGAGCAATTGGAAGTATCTGGCGATGAGAGTTTTAGCGCTCTGATCACGCCTGCCGCTCCCACCACTGTAAGCAGCAGAAACGCCGATGAGCGGATCGCCGCCTATCGGCTGGAACCGGGAACATATTTCTGGCGGACTTTTCGCACCGACGGCGAGACAAAAATACAAACCGCCGCCGGTGTTTTCGAGGTGACCGCGGATAACGCCACCAATGACTATTATCTGTGTCCGATTCATATCACGACCGCGAACGTGGGCGACACCGGCGACTACCACTCGAAGGTGAGGCTGTTTGATCTCCTGAGCAGAGAGGTAGAACCGATATGGATGGCTGACGCGGGAAACAGAGATATGTCAACCGGGGAGACCGTTTATACCGGCTATTATCTTTGCCGGCAAAATGGACAAAAATTCAGTTTCCGCCTCGAGCCGGAAAATCCCGATTACGCGGACATGGATTATGAGGAAGTTCTTTCGACAGGACTCCCTAACGCCTTACAAATGTATCGATCCGTGCCGGTTGTCAAAGCTGGCCTGAAACTTAAAGAAATAACCGTCAAAGTCACGGCCGGGGGGCCTTTGCTCTTTTTTCGCAAAACTGGCGCCCATTACACGCCCTTCAAAATATATCCGCAGGAGCTGGTCGCCAGCAATCAAGACGGATATGATATATACAAAGTAAAACTTGCCCAGGAAGCCGGCTTTATCGCCGGCGGCGGCGACAGTCCCTATGTCAAGACCGGCGGCCCTCTTTATTATATAATCACTTCCCCGACGGGGCAAACCGTATCATCCCTCGTCATCAACCTGCAAACACCGGATGAAGTCATGCGCACATACGAAAACCCCTATAACAATAACCTCTACCTGAATATAAACAACGCCCGCTACCTGGTCAAGGGCGCCGATAATGATTTTAACCTTGTCCCCCTGCGGGCCTGGCAGGGGCTGATGTACGGCGAAACTATGGCGAACGGCTTCATCAATCCCGACTTCCACGCCGAGGTATTGAACCTGGGGGGCGCCGACCTGACCGCCGTCTCCGACGCCAATCCGGGGCGGGACTCGTTCACCTTGGCCTCGGCGGCGCCGGGCCTGAGCCTGGTTCGCGTCACATATGACCCATTGCAATGGTACACTTACGGCGATATGCAATCCCCCTTCATTATTCCGCCAAACGGGGAGATCGTTACACCGGCGTGGACGGACGTCTATTACCCGGGAATTGACCCCGTCCACACGGGCCTATTCATCGTCAACACCGTCGCCGACCCGGCAGCGGCCAACCCCGCCAATTTGCAGACGAATATCACGGCGGAGGAAGTCGGCGCTTACTATTTTGACCAAGATCTGACTGACCACGCCGAATATACCTTCACTCCCACGGCCGACGCCGGCGAGATCTCCGTGCGCGTTCACGACCCGCTGCACGGGGCGTCCGACCTGGCCGCGGCCTGGGCGGACGAGGCTCAGTGGACGGACTACAGTCCGGAGGCGGACGGCGCCTTTACCGTCAATCTCAAAGAAGGGCGCAATATCGTTGAGGTCGCCACCTCGGCCCAGGAGTTCAAACAATACTATGTCGTCAACGCCAAAGGCGTGACCGTCAATATCGCGAACCTCGGCAAGCCCGACTGGCAAAAAGGGGAAAACCTCAGCCTCGGCGACACCGTCCAAATCGTCTTCACCGGGGTGGAGTCGGCCCCGACCAAGCTGGCGGGCATTTACAACCCGCAGCGCATGGACTCCGTATACGACACATCCTGGGGCACGACCGTGCGCGGCTGGGGGAGCGGCTATGATGTAGGGGATGCGAACTATCTGAGCCTCACGCCGGGGGAGACCGGCGAGCTGCGCCTCTTTAACGGCGTGCTGTACAGCGAGGGCTATGGCGGCACATCGGGTCTGCACCATAGTATCGGGCCGGAGGGGTTTAAGCCGAACCTGAGCGCCGCCTCCGTCGCCGGCGACTACAGTACGCTGCCGGACATCACCCTCTTTATTGAGGACGGCATTTTCGTCGCCGAGCGGCGCCGGGACGAGTACGCTTTGCTGAGCAATATTTATTCCAGCATTAACGGCAGCAGTACCAATACTCTTCCGCTGCCCGGGCAGGCCCACTACCGCAACCTGGACGTGCCGATCTGCCGCAGCGTTGACGGCAGTGAATATTCGTCCACTGCGGTGCATTTGTACGGGATCAAGGAGGGCCGGGTCTACATCCGCAACTGGTTGGGCAGCGCCCCGGACGATATAGTCTTTGCCCGCTTTCTCTCGCACAGCGAGATGACCAATAACAACGCCCTTACTGGCTTAAGCGGGCCGCGGCGCGCCGAATGGGATAGCGGCGGAGATGTGGAATACGCCGAACTCGTCCTGGCTCCGGCGGAGGATCTGGGCAACCCGCTGACCTACACCTTCCGCCTGATTACAGAGGAAGACTATGGGCGCTACCCCTATATTCAGGACCTGCGCCTGAACTTGGACAGCCGATCCGACATCAATTACTACAGCGGGCGGCTGCTGGCCGTGGATGAAAACGGCGACCCCGCGACCGTGGATACCGCCCCTGAGTCCACCAATGCCGACAGCGACGACGAAAAGCCCGTACTCAGTCTCGGCTACGGCTTTCTCGCCACCCGCAGCAGCTATATTAGCCATGTGCCCTACAATGTCGGCAGCGTGACCCTCAGCGTCCATCCTTTCACGGAACCGAACGGCCAGACCACGGAGGTCACGGTCAACGGCGAGCCGGTAGTGGACGAAGTTTCCCGGCCTATTCCCCTGAGCGGGGAGGAGACTGTGATCACCGTCGTGGGTACGGCGGCGGCGGTCGATCCGGTCACGAACGAGAAGAATAGCGTCGAGTATACGCTCAAGGTTCTGCGCGACCCGGCGCCGGTCAATTTCACCGTCGCGACGGTCGAAGGCGGGCGGCTGAGTATCCGCAAGCCGAGCGGCGTCCGCGTTATCCCCAATGAGGACGGGACCTATCCTCTGCCGGTGACCAGCGGTTACTCCTATATCTATGAGCGGCCGGGTTATGTCACCGTGACCGGCACATTCGAAGTGACGGCGGCAATGACGGCCGGGACAGAAATAACCCTGGCCGCGCCGAGCGTACCGGTGAACCAGGCCGCGGGCCAGGCCCGGGTCACGGTCATAGCGGCGGACGAGACGCTTTTCCGCGACGCGGCCGTGTCCTTCGACCCGGCGACGGCGCCGGACTTGGCCGGGCGGGGCTACCTCCCCTATAATCCCGGCGGCTACACCGTGTTGAACGCGTTGGTGGACGCCCTGGAGAGCGATCATTCCCTCTTTGTCGGTCTGGGCGGCGCGGGGGTGGATTTCACCGTCACGCCGGTGGAGGGCGTGCTGGAGGAAGTGGCCGGCGTTACCCTCGCGGAGGGGGAGAGCTGGATTTGCGAGCTGGGCGGGGCGGTCATTGACGACTACGCCCACACCCTTGTGCCGCCGGGCGCCGATATTGTGCTTTACCGCAGTTCCGGCGCGGCGGATGAGACTTTGCTCCGGCTGACGCCGGGTGAGAGTTCTGTGCCGCGGGGCGAGAGCGTCGCCCTGACCCTGACCGGCCGGGTCGGCGCGGGGGGCCCGGCGGCGGCGGTGGCCGGCGCGGCTATCCTGATCGACCGGCAGCCGACGGATTATGTCACGGACGACGCCGGTCAGGTCACGATCGACACGAGCCGTTTGTCCCTGAACTACCATACGATTGAGGCGGCGCTGCCCGACGTCCCGATCCTCAATACGAGCGCGACCATCCGGGTGACGAAACCGGCGGACGCGGCGGTGACGAACACCGTCTCCCTGCGCCTGATCGGGGCGGAACCGCCGGAACAGGAAGGCTACGGCCCCTGGTTCGATTACCGGAACTGGATCGCCACGGACGAGTATGAACTCACGGGTGAGAGCGTGACGGCGGCGGATGTTTTCCGGGCCGTGACGGTCCGGCACGGGCTGGAGACGGATATTCGCTTCGAGGGCAATTATATCTCCGCGATTCAGGCCCCGGAGGAGTTTGGCGGGGAATACCTGGCCGAGAGCGACGCCGGCGGCTATTCCGGCTGGATGTACACGGTGAACGGCGAGTATACCGACTACGGGATTGCCGAGCAGACGGTCAGTCCCGGCGACGAGCTTGTTTTCCACTATAGCGCCGATCCGCTCCGGGAGTTTAACCGGCACTGGCTCTATGTGGAGGACGTGAATCC
>JAISWK010000028.1 GCA_031270805.1 Gracilibacteraceae bacterium | reverse complement strand
ACGCCATAGAAATCTTTTAGCTTCGCCCGGAACAAGTCGTTTAATTCTCTGTCGCCTATATGCTCTACCAACTGTTTATCGTACTCGTCTACTAGCACCACGACTCTTTCGCCTGATTTTTCACAAGCGTTAGCAACGAGATTGTAAAACCTGGTCGCCGCGTCGTTTTTTTCATCGCCGGGCAAATTCCATAGCTTTTCATGGAATTTTAATCTGTCAATCAGTCGATACTCAAAATTATCAAAGTTAACACCTGCCCTAGTCATATCCAAGTGTATAACCGGATGTTGTTTCCATTCTTTTTCCAGTTCCTCTATCGCCAGTCCCCGGAAAAGTTCCCGTTTACCCTGAAAATACGCTTTCAGCGTCGATATGAGTAAACTTTTTCCGAACCGGCGCGGTCGGCCCAGAAAATATTGTTTGCTTTCCGTGACCAGTTTATAAACCAAATCGGTCTTGTCCACGTAAACATAGCCGCTGGTAATCATATCTTCAAAATCCTGAACCCCTATCGGCAGCCTGCGCATACTTTCACCCCCTCTCTCGCCCTTCGAGTATATCATAACCCCTCCGGAGATTCAACGCCGTTTTCCATGCCGGTGGGCGGTCATAAAACAAAAAATTCACCAAAACAACAAATAACAAAAAAAAACCTTGACGCCGCAGCGGAGAATTGCTATAATTAAAGGACGTCACTGTCAGACGGTTTCACAGTTGGGAGACTAGCGCCTACATGAATGATGTCTCTTTAAGATAACGCCTCGGGCGAAGCGGCGAGTTTCACGGGAGCGCGCCTTGCTTTCGCTGTTTTTGTGTTGTAAAAAATACTATATTGGAAGGTGACGCTGATGGTTTTTCCCGTCCAGGTGGGAGCCCGAGAACGCTGGAGTTTCGCCCGGCTGCGTGAAGTGTTGCAAATGCCGAATCTGATTGAAATCCAGCAAAATTCGTACAGTTGGTTTTTGCGGGAAGGTTTGCGGGAAATGTTCCGCGATATATCGCCGATAAAAGATTTCACCGGCAACCTGGTTTTGGACTTTCTGGACTACGGCCTCGGCGAACCCAAGTACGGCGTCGAGGAATGCAAAGAGCGCGACGTGACCTACGCGGCTCCCCTCAAGGGTAAAGTGCGCCTGATCAATAAGGACACGGGCGAGGTAAAAGACCAGGAAGTGTTCATGGGTGACTTTCCGCTGATGACGGGAAAAGGCACCTTTATCATTAACGGCGCGGAGCGCGTCATCGTCAGCCAATTGGTGCGCTCGCCCGGCGTGTATTATTCCGAGACCATCGACCAAAGCGGTAAAAAGCTGTATGGCGCGACCATTATTCCGAACCGCGGCGCCTGGCTCGAATTTGAAAGCGACGCCAACGATATTGTATACGTCCGCGTCGACCGCACGCGCAAACTGCCGATGACCGTACTCGTCCGCGCGCTGGGCTACGGCACGGACGAAGCCATTACCCAGCTGTTCGGGGAAAACCCCAACCTGCTGGTCACGCTGGAAAAAGACAGTTCTTCATCCCGGGAGGAAGGGTTGGTCGAAATATATAAACGCCTGCGCCCGGGCGAGCCGCCTACGGTGGACAGCGCCCAGATGCTGCTTCAAGCCCTGTTTTTTGATCCCCGCCGTTATGACCTGGCCAAGGTCGGGCGCTACAAGCTGAACAAAAAACTGGGACTGGATCTGCCGGAAACTGAGCGCAAACTGACCAAGGATGACATCATCGCCGCCATCCGGCGGCTGCTGGAGATCATCGCGACCGAGGGACAGACCGACGATATCGACCATCTGGGCAACCGCCGCCTGCGCTCGGTGGGCGAGCTGCTGCAGAACCAGTTTCGCATCGGTCTGGCCCGGATGGAGCGCGTGATCCGCGAGCGCATGACGATCCAGGACCCCGAGGGCATCACCCCGCAAATGTTGATCAATATCCGTCCGGTGGTGGCGGCGATAAAAGAATTTTTTGGCAGCAGCCAACTCTCTCAATTTATGGATCAAACGAACCCGCTGGCCGAATTGACGCACAAGCGCCGCCTCAGCGCCTTGGGGCCGGGCGGGCTCAGCCGGGAGCGCGCCGGTTTTGAGGTGCGCGACGTTCACCATTCCCACTACGGCCGTATGTGTCCGATCGAGACGCCGGAAGGTCCGAACATCGGCCTCATCGGCTCCCTGAGTACCTATGGCCGCATTAACTCGTTCGGGTTTATCGAGGCGCCGTACCGCCGGGTGGAAAACGGGCGGGTGACGGATCATATCGACTACCTGACGGCAGACGAGGAAGAAAAATATACAATTGCCCAGGCTAACGCCTTGACCGGCGTCGACGGCGAATTTTTATCCGAAAAAGTGGAGTGCCGCCGCGGCGAGCATTTTGTCCTCGTGCCGCCCGACTCCATCCAATATATGGACGTGTCGCCCAAGCAGATGGTTTCCATCGCGACGGCGCTCATCCCCTTTCTTGAGCACGACGACGCCAACCGGGCTCTCATGGGTTCGAACATGCAGCGGCAGGCCGTACCGCTCCTGCGCAGCGTGGCGCCCTACATCGGCACGGGCATGGAGTATAAGGCGGCGGTTGACTCCGGCGTCTGCGTCCTGGCCTCCGCCGCCGGCGTCGTGGAAAAAGTGACGGCGCGCAATGTCCTGGTGCTGGAAGACAGCGGTCAACTGAAGGACTACGAGCTGCTGAAATACAAGCGCAGCAACCAGGGTACCTGTATCAATCAGCGCCCGGTCGTCCAACGGGGACAGCGGCTGGAACCGGGCGGCCTAATCGCCGACGGGCCCTCCACCGACCACGGGGAACTGTCGCTCGGGCAAAATGTCCTTGTGGCCTTCATGCCCTGGGAAGGTTATAATTATGAAGACGCCATCCTGATCAGCGAAAACCTTGTCAAGGGCGATTATTTTACATCCATCCATATAGAGGAATATGAAGCGGACGCCAGAGACACGAAGCTCGGGCCGGAAGAGATCACGCGTGACATCCCGAATGTCGGCGAAGAAGTGCTGCGCGACCTGGACGACCGCGGTATTATCCGCATCGGGGCCGAGGTGCGCCCCGGCGATATCCTCGTCGGCAAAGTCACGCCCAAGGGCGAAACGGAACTGACGGCCGAGGAACGCCTGCTGCGGGCGATCTTCGGGGAAAAGGCCCGCGAAGTGCGCGACACGTCCCTGCGCGTCCCCCACGGCGAAGCGGGGAAGATCGTAGACGTCAAGGTGTTCAAGCGGGAAAACAACGACGAGCTCGGCCCCGGCGTGAACCAGTTGGTTCGGGTCTATATCGCTCAGAAACGCAAGATTTCCGTCGGCGACAAGATGGCCGGTCGGCACGGCAATAAAGGCGTTATTTCCCGCATCATGAGCCAGGAAGATATGCCTTTCATGCCCGACGGCACCCCGATTGAAATCGTGCTGAATCCGCTCGGCGTCCCTTCGCGCATGAATATCGGCCAGGTGCTGGAAACCCACTTGGGCTGGGCGGCCAAAACCTTGGGCCGCCATATCGCGACGCCGGTTTTCGACGGCGCCCAGGAAAGCGACGTGGTGGACGCCCTGCGCGAAGCCGGCTTGCAGGAAAACGGCAAGACCATCCTCTATGACGGTCGCACGGGCGAGCCTTTTGACAATGAAATCACCGTCGGTTACATGTATATGCTGAAGTTGCACCACCTGGTGGACGACAAGATTCACGCCCGCTCCACCGGCCCCTACTCCCTCGTAACCCAGCAGCCCCTCGGCGGCAAGGCCCAGTTCGGCGGTCAGCGCTTCGGGGAGATGGAAGTCTGGGCCTTGGAGGCTTACGGCGCCGCCTTTACTTTGCAGGAGATTCTGACCGTGAAATCCGACGATATTGTCGGGCGGGTCAAAACCTACGAAGCCGTGGTCAAGGGGGAGAATATCCCGGAACCGGGCGTGCCGGAATCGTTCAAGGTGCTGATCAAGGAATTGCAGAGTCTGTGTCTTGACGTCTCCGTCCTTTCCGAGGAAGAAAACATTGATATTACGGAACTGGAAATAGACCAGATGGAACTCACGGACGAAGTAATCGAGGAGGAACAGCCGCGCCGGCGTTCTTTCTTCCTGGAAAGCGGCGGCGATTTTAACGACGACGAGGAAGATGATCTGCTGGAGCAGGACGACTGGGACGAGGACGAGGACGAGGACGAAGACGAGGATGACGACTTTGCGACGGAGGACGAAGAAGAAACGGATGGTGGAGAGGACGAAATCGGCGGCGGCGAAGAAGATGAAATAGACGGCGACGCCATTCTCCTGCCGGAAGAGCTGAGCGAAGACGAACTCCTGCCGGAAGAGCTGAGCGAAGACGATTTATCATAAATAGCCCGTAACGGGAAAGGAGCGCCCGCATGTTGGAAAATAATTTCGACCGGATGCGTATTGGCCTGGCCTCGCCGGACATGATCAAACAATGGTCCTACGGGGAGGTCAAAAAACCGGAGACCATAAATTACCGCACGCTGAAACCGGAGCGGGACGGCTTGTTCTGTGAAAAAATCTTTGGTCCCACGCGGGACTGGGAATGTCACTGCGGCAAGTACAAGCGGGTGCGCTATAAAGGCATCGTCTGCGATCGCTGCGGCGTCGAAGTCACGCGGGCCAAGGTTCGCCGGGAGCGGATGGGGCATATTGACTTGGCCGCACCTGTTTCCCATATTTGGTATTTCAAGGGAATTCCCAGCCGTATGGGTCTCCTGCTGGATATGTCGCCGCGCAACCTGGAAAAGGTGCTGTATTTTGTCGCCTACATCGTCGTCGATCCGGGCGATACCAGCCTGGTCAAGAAGCAGCTGCTGACGGAGACGGAATACCGCGAAGCCCGGGAGGAATATGGGAGCGCTTTTCAGGCGGAAATGGGCGCGGAGGCCGTAAAAAAACTGCTGGCGGAAATAGACCTCGACGAGCTGAACCGGGCCTTGCGCCGGGAATTGCACGACACGTCCGGCCAGCGCCGCATCCGGGCTATCCGCCGCCTGGAAGTTGTGGAGGCTTTCAAAAAATCCGGCAACAACCCGGAATGGATGATCATGGACGTGGTGCCCGTTATCCCGCCCGAACTCCGGCCGATGGTGCAGTTGGACGGCGGCCGCTTCGCCACCTCTGATTTGAACGACCTGTACCGGCGCGTGATCAACCGCAATAACCGCCTAAAAAAACTGCTCGACCTCGGCGCTCCGGACATCATTGTCCGCAACGAAAAACGGATGCTGCAGGAAGCGGTGGACGCGCTGATCGACAACGGGCGGCGGGGACGGCCGGTGACCGGCCCCGGCAACCGGCCGCTCAAATCCCTGAGCGACATGCTGAAAGGCAAACAGGGCCGTTTTCGCCAAAACCTGCTCGGCAAGCGCGTGGACTACTCCGGCCGCTCCGTCATCGTGGTCGGCCCGGCCCTGCGCCTGCACCAGTGCGGGCTGCCCAAGGAAATGGCGCTGGAACTGTTTAAGCCCTTTGTCATGAAAAACCTGGTCAACGACGGTCAGGCTCACAATATCAAGAGCGCGAAACGCATGGTCGAGCGCGTGCGCCCCGAGGTGTGGGACGTGCTGGAAAAAGTCATCTCCGAACATCCTGTTCTCCTGAACCGGGCCCCCACGCTGCACCGTCTCGGCATCCAGGCTTTTGAGCCCGTGCTGGTCGAGGGCCGAGCCCTGCAAATCCACCCGCTGGTCTGTACGGCCTACAACGCCGATTTTGACGGCGATCAGATGGCCGTCCACGTGCCGCTTTCCTCGGAGGCGCAGGCCGAGGCCCGTCTCCTCATGCTGTCCGCCCACAATATCCTGAATCCGAAGGACGGCCGCCCCGTGGCTTCCCCGACGAAAGACATGGTACTCGGCTGCTACTACCTGACGGTGGAAAAAAATGGTACGCCGGAGGCGCCGGTTTTAGGCGCCGGCAAGATTTTTCGCGATACGGATGAGGCCGTGCAAGCCTACCACGCCCACTCGGTTCACTTGCAGGCGCCGGTCAAAGTGCGCCTGAACGGCGAGATCATCGACACCACGGTGGGCCGGCTTATTTTCAATGAGATCGTGCCACCGGAAATCGGTTTTATCAACAAAAAAATGGACAAAAAGAGCCTGGATAAACTGGTCGCCCAGACCTACCGCCTGTGCGGCTACGAAAAAACCGGCATATTGCTGGACGGCATCAAAACCCTCGGCTACCGCTACTCGACCCAGGCCGGCATAACGGTCGGCATCGACGATATCAAAGTGCCGACGGCCAAAAAAAGCATCCTGCGGGACGCAGATGAAATAGTGGCCAAGCTGGAACTGCAATATCGCCGCGGCTTGATCACGGACGACGAGCGGAAAAACCTCGTGATCGAAACCTGGACCAGAGCCAATGAAGAAGTGACGCAATCCTTGATGGAATCACTTGATCAGTTCAATCCCGTTTTCATGATGGCCGACTCCGGTGCGCGGGGCAATATCCAGCAGCTGCGCCAGCTGGCCGGTATGCGCGGGTTGATGGCCGACCCCTCCGGCCGCACGATTGAGTTGCCGATCAAGGCCAATTTCCGCGAGGGTCTTACGGTGCTGGAATACTTCATCTCCTCGCACGGGGCGCGCAAAGGCCTGGCGGATACGGCGCTGCGCACTGCGGACTCCGGCTACTTGACCCGCCGGCTCGTGGACGTTTCTCAGGAAGTGATCGTGCGCGAGGATGATTGCGGCACGAAGGAAGGAATGGTCGTCCGCGACATCAAGGAAGGGGGCGAGCTGATCGAAAAACTGAGCGAGCGCCTGGTGGGGCGTTTTCCGCTGCGGAGGATCCTGCATCCGGAAACCAGGGAGGTTCTGGCCGATCCCAGCCGAGAAATCGACGAAGACAGCGCCGAACTCATCGCCGCCTTTTACGATCAGGCAGAGATTCGCTCCGTCCTCACCTGTCAGACCCGGTACGGTATCTGCAAAAAATGCTATGGCCGCAACCTGGCCGCGGGCAACTTGGTGGAAACCGGCGAGGCCGTCGGTATTATCGCCGCCCAATCCATCGGCGAACCGGGCACGCAGCTGACGATGCGCACATTCCATACGGGAGGCGTGGCCGGCGACGACATCACCCAGGGTCTGCCCCGCGTCGAGGAACTGTTCGAGGCGCGCAAACCCAAGGGCCAGGCTTTGATCTCCGAGGTCGGCGGCGTCGCCGAGCTGCGGGATATTAAGGGGCGGCGCGAAGTGGATATTGTGCGCGAGGGCGGAGAGCGCATGACTTACGTGATCCCGTTCGGCTCGCGCGTCAAGGTGACCGACGGCCAAGCCGTCGAACCGGGGGACGAACTGACCGAAGGCAGCGTCAATCCCCATGATTTGCTGAAAATCAAGGGGCCGAGCGGCGTCCAGAGTTACCTCCTCGGCGAGGTGCAGCGCGTCTATCGCCTGCAGGGCGTGGATATCAACGACAAGCATATAGAGGTCATGGTGCGCCAGATGCTGCGCAAGGTTAAGGTGGAAGAAGCGGGCGACACTTCCCTGCTCCCCGGCGGTCTGATCGACGTCTTTGACTTTGAGGACGAAAACCGGCGGGTCACGGCGGCCGGTGGCGACCCGGCTTCGGCAAAACCGACCCTGCTCGGCATCACGAAGGCTTCACTGGCGACAGATTCCTTCCTCTCCGCCGCTTCTTTCCAGGAAACCACGCGCGTTTTGACGGATGCCGCCATCAAGGGCAAGGTAGATATGCTGATCGGCCTGAAAGAGAATGTGATTATCGGCAAGCTGATCCCCGCCGGCACCGGGCTGGCCCGTTACCGCAGTCTGCGCGTCGCCGGGGCCTACGACGATGTCCGGAACGCGGACAACAGCTACGGCGGCGCGGACGGCGATGGTTATGACGAGACAAATTACGACGATTACGACGTAAAATATGACGACGGCCAGACGGACGGGAGCGAATCTCCGGACGGGAGTCCGAACGGCGAATATGCGGACGGAGAGTACGCAAGCGAAGAATACCCGAGCGATGAATATGCGGACGAAGAATACACGGACGAAGAATACGTGACCGAAGAATACGCGGACGAAAATAGTGCGGAAGACGAGGGCGGGACGGAAGAGTCTTAGTAGACAAAGAAAGGGGCAGCCTCATGCTTTTTGCCGGTATCGCTGTATTAGATGAAAATTTTACCGTCCAAACGGATCAATACGTCGCCACGGAGGGAAAGCGTATCGCCCGGATCGCGGACGCTCCGCCGGCGGATCGCGATTACGGCCGGGTCTATGACGGCCGGGACAAACTGCTCCTGCCCGCTTTTTACAACGCGCACACGCACCTGCCCATGTCCCTGCTGCGTGGCTACGGGGAAAACCTGCCGCTGGACGCCTGGCTCCATCAGCGCATTTTCCCGTTTGAGGCCCGGTTAAAGGCGGAGGACATTTACTGGGGCACCATGCTCAGTATCGCGGAAATGCTGCGCTTCGGCGTCGTGTCTGCCTCGGATATGTATTATTCTTGTGACGTCATGGCCCGCGCCGTGCTGGAAACGGGCGTCAAGGCCAATCTGAGCCGCGGGGTCAGCTGTTTTGAGGAAAAAGGGTTCCGCGAATTACCCTCTTACCATGAAACGCTTGCCCTGCAGGACGAATTTGACGGGGCGGGAGACGGTCGTCTCCTGGTGGATTTTGCCCTCCACGCCGAGTACACAAACCCGGAGCGCGTTATCCGCGAATTCGCCGAGGTTTTGGCCGAGCGCGGCGCCCGCGTGCAGGTACACGTGTCGGAGACAAAAAAAGAGCATGAAGAATGTAAAGCCCGGCACGAAGGCCGGACGCCGGTTCGTTATCTCGCCGACTTGGGCGTTTTTGCCAAACCGGCCATCGCCGCGCACTGCGTTCACCTGGAAGGCGATGATTTTGCCCTCCTCCGGGCCAAGGGCGTCACCGTGGCCACCTGCCCCAAAAGCAATATGAAACTGGCCAGCGGCGTCGCGGACGTCCCGCGGTTGCTGCGCGAAGGGGTAAAACTCGCGCTGGGAACGGACGGAGCCGCCAGCAACAACAATCTGAACATGCTGGAAGAAATAAAATTTTTCGCGCTGGGGCAAAAATGTTTCCAGGCCGATCCGGCCCTGATCACTCCGGGCGAGGCTCTCGCCGCCGCGACGGTCGCCGGGGCGCTGGCCCAGGGGCGGACGGACACCGGCCTTATTCGGGAGGGATATGCCGCCGACCTGGTCGTCCTGGATCTGAGCGCGCCTTACCTGCAGCCGCCGACGGATCTGCCCCTCCACCTCCTCTATGCCGCCTGCGGCACGGACGTCAGGTTGACGATGGCGGACGGGCGCGTGCTATACGAAAACGGGGAATACCTCACGCTGGATTTGGAAAAAGTGACGCAGGCCGCGCGGGCGGCCCAAAAACGCATCCTGGCGGAACTGGCCGGGCGGCGCAGCGACAGGGCGGATAGTTGAAACAAGGGCTTTGATCCTTGCGGGCTATTCGCGGGTGAAGAGAGCGACGCTTTCCACCGCGGTACACCAGCAAAACATATCCACCGGCCGCACGGCAGCCAGGCGGTAAAAACGACTGAGGCGGCCGGCGTCGCGCGCCAGCGTCCCCGCATCGCAAGAGACATAGATCAGGCGGCGGGGAGCGGCGGCCAGCAAGGCTTCCGTCACCGCCGGCGCCAGCCCGGCCCGGGGCGGATCCACCACTGCCAGGTCCGGGCGGTGGGCGGCGGCAAATTCCCGGGAAAGGACTTTTTCCGCTTGGCCGACGAGGAAACGGGCGTTGTTGATCCCGTTGCGCCTGGCGTTAGCCCGCGCGTCTTTGACCGCGCGCGGACATTCTTCCACTCCGGTCACCCGGGCGGCCCTCCCGGCCAGGAGCAGCGCCAGGGTGCCGACGCCGCTGTAAAGGTCCCACACCTCTTCCCGGCCGGACAATTCCGCCCATTCCCTGACGATACCGTAGAGAATCTCCGTCTGGGCAAAGTTGACTTGCAAAAACGAGGCGAGGGCCACTTGAAAACTAAGGCCGAGGATCTCGACCGTCAGGACGTCGGCCCAACCGGGCAGCGAAGAGGCCAACGCGCCGGCGGCGCCGCGGCGCAGGGTAACGGGGCCGGCTTTCTCCCCGGCCAGCGCCGCCCGGAGGGCGGGCAGCGCGGCGTTCATTTCCGGAGAGAGCAGGGCGCAGTCCGCACAGGCGGTCACCGTCCGGCTGCCGGGAGCAAAAAAACCCAGGTTAGCGCCGTCCCAATGCAGCACGGCTTTATTCCGGTAATTCCAGGGGGAAACGGCGGCCGCCACCGGCGCCACCTCCGCCGCCAAGCCCCCAATTCGGCTCAGAGCTTCCCCCACCCAGCGCCGCTTCCAATATAAGGAGGCCGGGTAAGACAGATGCTGCAGCTGGCAGCCGCCGCAGCGCCCGAAAAGAGGGCAGCGCGGTTCTTGCCTTTCCGGGGCCGGTTCTACCAGCTGCCGCGCTTCCCCGCGCCAGTATTTCCGTTTGCGCTCCGTCACGGCCACCAGCGCCGTTTCCCCGGGCAGGAGTCCCGGCACAAACACGACCGAACCGTCGCCGGCCCGGGCTACCGCGCAGCCGTCCGACGCCAGCCGCTCAGCCCGCAAAAGCCGCAGTTCCGGTTCCAGGTTAAACTCCATAATTTTTCACAGTATCGGCCAGACGGCGCAAGCGGGCGTACAGCCCCTCCCGGGCCAAAAGTTCGCTGTGGCGGCCGCGTTCCACCACCCGCCCCTCGTCCATAACCAGTATTTCGTCCATATCCTCCAACCCGCTTAAACTGTGCGTAATCGTCAGCACCGTGCGTCCGCCGGCCCATTCGCGCAGCGAGGCCCGGATTTCCGCGCCGGTCAGCGTATCCAGCCCCTGATCCGCCTCGTCCAGGAGGACGACCGGGCTGTTGCGCAGGAATACCCTGGCCAGCGCCAGCCGCTGCCTTTGGCCGCCGGACAGTTCCAGGCCGTTCTCCCCCACCTCCGTCTCCCAGCCGGCGGGCAGGGTGCTGATAAAGTCGTCCAAACGGGCCAGCCGGCAGGCCGCGGCCAAATCGGCCTCCGTGGCCTCCGGCCGGGCCAGCAGGATGTTCTCCCGCATAGTGGCGTGAAAAATCCAGGGGTCCTGACTCAGGACGCCCAGGCAGGCCCGCACTTCCTCCGGTGCGACGGCGCTGATTTCCCTGCCGTCCAGCGTTATGGCGCCGGCGCTATAGGGCCAAAAACGGAGCAGCAAAGCCAGCACCGTGCTTTTGCCGGCGCCGCTTGAGCCGACAAGGGCTTTTTTGGCGCCCGGCGGCAGGTGGAGGGAAAAATCGCGCAAAGCAAAATCTTCTTCGGGGCCGTAGGCAAAACAGACATTTTGCCAGCGGATGTCCGGCACGGCGCCGTCCGGGCCCGCTTTCGCCGGTGGCGCGGTCGGAGCGGCCGGCGGCGCGGCGGGGGCGGCCGGAGGAACGGCTGCGGCCGGAGCCGGTTCGTCTTCCGGGGCCAGAGCAAAAAGGCGCGCCGCCGCGGTCAAGCTCTCGTCCAGGTACTCCAGCGCCAGGGGCATCGGTTGCAGAGCCTCGAAGGCCGCTTGGGCCGCGAGGCCGGTCATGGCGAGGAAGATCCCGTCCAGCCGGCCGGCCGCCACCAGCCCGGCGCCGAAAAATACACCGGCGATCAAAGCCAGATGGCTGAAAAGGCGGATCAGACAGGCCGTCAGATTATCCAGGGCATAAATTTTGTGCCGCAGTCGCGCGACTTCCCCCAAGGCGGCGCAGATCGCCGCCCGTTTTGCTCCCGCCGCGCCGCAAGCGGTCAATTCCGCCAAGCCCTGGATATAGTCCGTAATTTCCTTATAGACCGCGTCCCACAGCCGGGCAGTTTCCGCCGCCGTTCCGCCCGTGGCCCGCCGCGCCAGTAGCGGCGCCCCGATCCCGCCCGCCAGAGCCAGGAGGAGCAGAGCGGCGGCGGCGGCCGGGTTGTAAAACAAGAGGAAACCCGCGCAAAGAAGGACGACCACGCAGGCGGCAAAAGGAGCGGCCAGGACGCGCAGATAAAAGAATTGCAGCGTTTCGATGTCGGCGGTTATCTGCCGGAACAGCTCACCCGCCGAGCGGGACTGCAAATTGGCCGGCGCCAGCGGCTCTAGCGCCCGGTAAAACCAGACGCGGATCTGTTTCAGGATGCGGAAGGTGACATCGTGGGTAAAATATCTTTCCCCATAGCGCAAGGCGGCCCGGCTGACGCCGAAAAAGCGCACGGCGGCAATGAGCAGCATCAGGTCGAACAGCGGCGGTTGCAAGGCCGCCGCCGAAATCAACACGGCCGCCGCCGCCAGCAGCCCGGCGTTAGCCAGTACGCTCGCGGCCCCGCTGGCCGCGGCCCCGAGCATCATGCTCCGGTAAGGACGCAGCAGCGCCAACAGACGGAGAAAAACGGCCCTTTTTTCTTTTTTATTCATAACAGTCCGTCCCGCCCCAATAGCTCCGCCGGCGGGCCGCTTTCGCTTACCCGCCCCCGCTGGAGTACGAGAATCCGATCCATGCGCGCCACCGTTTGCAGGCGGTGGGCGGCGGCGATAACGGTTTTACCCCGCATCAGCCGCCAGAGCGCGGCTTGGACGGCTTCTTCCCGCACCAAATCCAAATTGGCCGTCGCTTCGTCCAGGAGCAAGAGGGGCGCCCGGCGCAAAGCCGCCCGACCGACGGCCAGCAGCTGGGCCTGCCCGCCGGAGAGCGCCCGCCCGCCCTGGCCGACGCGCGTGTCATAACCCTCCGGCATCCCGGCGATAAAGTCCGCCAAACCCATATCCGCGCAGGTCTGGCGCATGGCGGCCTCCGTCACCTCCGCGCCGCCGAGCAGCAAATTATCTCTGATACTCCCGGCAAAGACCCAGGGTTTTTGCGGCACCCAGGCGATCAAGCGCCGCCAGGCTTCCGGCTCCAGGCAGCGGATATCCGTGCCGTTAATGAGGATCTCCCCGCCGTCCGGCTGGATAAATCCGAGCAGCAAGTGGAGCACACTGGATTTTCCGCCGCCGCTCGGCCCGACCAGGCCGATTTTTTCACCGGCGGCGAGGGAAAAACTCAGGCCGGCCAGCGCCCCTTCCCGCTTATCGCCGTAGTCCAGCCTGACCGCGGTAAAAACAATGCCGATCCCGTCGTTTCCGTCCGGCGGCGCTTTTTTCCCTGCCGTCCCGGCCGGCTGCCCCGCCTCGCTCCCCTGCCCCACCTCGCTCCCCTGCCCCGCCGGCTCTTCCGCCCGACTACCCGCAGGCGCGGGCGGGTAGAGAAAAGAGTACACGCGCTCCGCGGCGGCCAGACCGTTCAGGCTGGCGTGGTACTGCGCGCCGAGCGAGCGGATGGGCAGGTAAAATTCCGGGGCCAGGAGCAAGAGGAAAAAAGCCGTCTGAAAATCAATCCCGCCCTCCACGAGGCGCAAGCCCAGGGCGACGGCTACGATGGCGATGCTTAACGTGCTGAACAGTTCCAGGGTCAGGGCGGAGAGAAAGGCTATCCGCAGGACGCCGAGGCTGACGCGGCGGAAATCCTCACTGATGGCCGCGATTTTTTCCCCCTGGGCCGCGCTCTGCCCCAGCAGTTTCAGCGTGGCGAGTCCCTGGAGGACGTCCTGCAGGTATCCGGTCATCCGGGCCAGCAGCCGCCACTGTTTATTGGTTTCCCGGTTGGCCCATTTGCCGATCAGCATCATGAACAGCGGGAGCAGCGGGGCGGTGACAAGCAGGATCAGGCCCGTCAGCCAGTCGCGGGGGAAAATCAGGCCTAAAAACAGTATGGGAATCAGCCCGGTCTTGAAGAGTTGGGGCAGGTATTTGCCGAAATAAGCGTGCAGGATTTCGATCCCTTCCGTGACCAGGTGCAGCAACTCCCCGCTTTGTTCTTCCCGCAGCCGCAAGGGGCCCAGCGCCTCCATCCGCTCCAGGACGGCCTCCCGCAGACGCAGCTGCACGTTCCGGGCCAGACGCAGGGCGAACCATTCCTCCAGCCAGCCGAGCAGAGCGCGCATGGCCACCAGCGCGACCAGGATAGTAAATTGATTGCGCAGATCCGCCGCCGTGGCGCCGTGCAAAAAAACGGCGCTGACAATGGCGGCCAGCACCCAGGCCTGGGCCGGAACAAGGGCGCCGCTGCCCAAACCGCCCACCAGGGTGGCCCAAAGATATCTTTTGTCGCGCCCGGCTTCCCGCCACAGGTTTTTGTCGATCATGCGGCCGAACTCCCGTTAAACAGTTTTGTTATCGCGCTGATCCATGCGTTTCAGCCGGCGCTCAAAGCGCGCGAGCAGCACGGTCAACGTTTTGACGATGATATAATAAATAATGGCGACGCCTATAAGCGGCATATAGGGGGCATAAGTACGGCTGCGGATGATGTCGCCCGCTTTGGCCAGGTCCACCATGCCGATATAGCCGACAATGGACGTTTCCTTGATTAAAACGATAAACTCATTGGCCAGGGCCGGTAAAATATTTTTTATCGCCTGGGGAAAAACGATGTAAATCATCGTATCGCGCGCGCTGAGGCCGAGGGAGCGGCCGGCCTCGGTTTGCCCGCGGTCGACGGATTCGATCCCGGCGCGGATGATTTCTGCGGCGTAGGCGCCGCTGTTCAGACCGAAGGCAATGACGCCGGCGGTAAAATTGGAAAAACTACTGGGCAGGATGACAAAATAAATAATCATAAGCTGCACGACCATAGGCGTACCGCGGATTACGTCCACATAGGCCGTCGCCAGCCCGCGGACGGGGCGCCAGCGGGAACGGCGGAAAAAATTGGTCAGGCAGGCCAGCACCAGACCCAGCCCGATGGCGCAGATCGAGAGGGTGATGGTGATTTTCAGGCCGTTCAGGATAACAAGGTAGCGGTTCTCCTGGATAAAATTCATGAAGAACGAGGCGTAGATCCTATTCCAGTAGTCCAGAAAAAATTCCATAACAACCTCCCCCTTCTGCAGCCGTTCAGCCGCCGAACAGGCGCAAAAGCGCCTCCGCCCCGCGCAGCGCCGCGCGGCCTCCCTGCTCCGGCAGGCGGAGACTGACCCGCAGCGCCCCGTCGGCCGCCGTTTTGAAGGTGAGAGGCCAGAGCGGGTTTTGGCCCAGGCGCAGCAACTCCTGGCCGGAAAGGCCCGGATCGCGGCTGAAGACGGCGGTCAGACCGTCCCCCTGCTGCGTTATTTCTCCCAGGCCCAGAGCGCGGGCCCGGACGCGCAGGCCCATGACCCGGATCAAGTTTTCCGCCGCCGGGGGCAAGGCACCGAAACGGTCGATCAGTTCCGCCGTAATATCGCTGATGTCGTCTTCGCTTTCCACGACGGCCATGCGCTGATAAAGCAAGGCTTTCGCCTGTTTGTCCCCTACGTAATCGTCCGGGAGCAGGGCTTCCAGCCGGAGGTCGATCAGCGTTTCCGGCGCCGGGGCCGCCGTCTCGCCTTTCAGTTCCTGCACGGCTTCTTTCAGCATTTTCGTGTAGAGGCTGAAACCGACAGCCGCCATATGCCCGTGCTGCTCGCCGCCGATCAGGTTGCCCGCGCCGCGGATTTCCAGGTCGCGCAGCGCTATTTTGAAGCCCGCCCCGAATTCTGTAAATTCCCGGATTGTCGTCAGGCGTTTTTCCGCGTTTTCCGATAGCATCTTCTGCGGCTGATAGAAAAAATAGGCGTAGGCCTTGCGATTGGAGCGCCCCACCCGCCCGCGCAGCTGGTAGAGCTGACTCAGGCCGAAATTGTCCGCGTCCTCCACAATCAGCGTGTTGACATTGGGCATGTCCAGACCTGTTTCGATGATGGACGTGCAGATCAGCACGTCTTTTTCCTTTTGCCAAAAAGCGAGCATCTCGTTTTCCAGGCGCGCCTCGCCCATCTGCCCGTGGGCCAGACCGCAGCGGGCCTCCGGCACGAGGGTACTCAAAAACCGGGCCGCCCGCTCCATGGACTGCACGCGGTTATGCACGTAAAAGACCTGCCCGCCGCGACCGATTTCCCGCCGGATAGCGTCCCGGACCAGGTCGGCGCTGTACTCGGCTACATAGGTCTGTACCGGGCGGCGATCCTCGGGCGGCGTGTTGATCAGGCTGACGTCGCGAATACCGGTGAGCGACATATGCAGCGTGCGCGGGATCGGGGTGGCCGTCAGGGTCAGGACGTCTACGGAGCGTTTCATCTGCTTGATTTTTTCCTTGTGCGCCACGCCGAAGCGGTGTTCCTCGTCGATAATCAGCAAGCCGAGATCTTTGAAAACGACCCGGTCGCCCAAGAGTTTGTGCGTGCCCACAACGATGTCCACCATGCCGGTGCGCAGGTCGCGCACGACGTCCCGCTGCTTGCCGGCCGAACAAAAGCGGCAAAGCATCTCCACCCGCAGGGGATAGTCGGCAAAACGCTCGCACAGGGTGCTGTAATGCTGCTGGGCTAAAATCGTGGTCGGCACGAGCAGCGCCACCTGCTTGCCCGTCTCCGCCGCCTTGAAGGCCGCGCGCAGGGCCACTTCCGTCTTGCCGTAGCCGACATCGCCGCAAAGCAGCCGATCCATCGGGCGGGGGCGGCGCATATCCCGCTTGATCTCCTTGATGCTCTGCAATTGATCCGGGGTTTCCACATAAGGAAATTTCGCCTCGAATTCCCGCTGCCATTCCGTGTCCGCGCCGAAGGCAAAGCCTTTTTCCCGTTCCCGGCTCGCGTAAAGAGCCACAAGGTCAATCGCCATCGCCTTGACGGCCGCGTGCGTCCTGGCCTTGGCTTTCTGCCACTCGCTCCCGTTCAGCCGGTTCAGTTTCGGCTCGGTTCCGCCGTCCCCGGCCATGTATTTTTCCAGGCAGCGCAATTGATCCGGCGGTACATACAGCTTATCTTCCCCGGCGTAGGCGACGGCAAAAAAATCCTTGTCCTGGCCTTCGACCGTGATCGTCTCAATCCCCAGGAAGCGGCCGATCCCATGTTGAATATGCACGACAAAATCCCCCGCCTGCAAATCCGGCGGGCGGAAAACGGCCTGAGCGCCGCCGGCGGCGCGGCCCCGGCGCCGGGCCGGAGATATTTCCCGCTCGGTCAAGAGGACAAAATTGGCGCGCGGTAACTCGAAGCCCTGGCGCAGGGGAAAGGGGTAAAGGCCGGTTGCGCCCGGGGCCAGACTGTCCGCGGGCCCAAGCGCCCGGGCCGGAGCCGGGCCGGAGGCCAGGGCCCCGAGCAGACGCTTCCGCCTTGCTTCGTCTCCGACGCAGAGCGCCGCCGCGCAGCCCCGGCGGGTAAAATCCTCCAGGGTTCGGGCCGTAGCGCCATCGCCGGCATAAGGCGGCAAGGGACGGATTTCCGGGTGGAAGCGGCGCTCCGGCTGAAAATCCGGCGTCTCATGTGGCAAGGCGCTTATTTCCAAGAATTTACATCCTTTGGCGGCCGTCAGGGCGGCAAAAGGGACGAGCAAGTTTTCCGGCGACACGAATTCTTCCCCCCGCCGCAGGCTCTCAGTATATTCCCGCAACCGCTCGTTCCGGGTAAATTCCATCTGTTCGCGCAGCCGCTGCGGCTCGTCCAAGAGCAGCAGGGCGCCGGCCGGCAGCCATTCCCAGAAAGGCGCCGTCAGTTCCGGGGTCAGCGCCAGCCAGGGGTAAATTTCCCCCGGCAGGGCCTCAGCTTCGGCCTGGGCCGTCACCCGCCCGGCCTCCTCCGCCAGCCCGGCCCGACGCAAATGTTCCGCCGCTTCGCTCCCGGCTTGCCCCGCCGCGCGCCGCAGAGCGATTTGCTCCCCTTCCGTCAGCAAGAACTCCCGGGCCGGCGTCAGCCGCACGGAGGAGAGGTTTCCGGACGACAGCTGCGTCTCCAGATCAAGGAGGCGGATAGAATCAAGCTCTTCATCGAAAAACTCAAGCCGCACCGGCGCGGCGCCAAGCAAGGCCACATCCAAAATTCCACCGCGCCAGGCGAATTGGCCCGGCGCGTCCGCCAGGCTCTCGCGGGCGTAACCGGCCTGGAGCAGGTAGGCCGTCAGGGCGGAGCGGGCGTACTCCGCGCCCGTCCGCAAGGAGAGCGTTCGTTCCCGCCAGGCGGCGGGGCGAGGCCAACGATAAGAGACGGCCGCCGCCGTCAGCACCGGGATCGGGGCGGGCGCGCCGTCTCCGGCCGGCGTTGGGGCGGTTTGGTTCCGGGCTAAAAGGGCGAGCGTCCGCAGGCGCTCGGCCGCCGTCTCGCGGCTTTGGCCCAAAACATCGTATTTCAGCCATTCCGCCTGCGGAAAACGGCAGATGGCGCGATCCTGTAAAAGAGCCTGCAATTCCTCCGTCCAGACCCGGGCCGCTTCCTCCCCGGCCGTCAGCACCGCCACCCGCGCGCCCCGGGCGGCCAAGCGCGCGGCCAGCAGGGTCTTGGCGCTGTCGCCCGGGCCGACGACCGCGCAGTATTTCGCGCCGCCGGCCAAGGCGGCCAGCACGTTCTCTGTTTCCAGGCCCCGGTCGAGATAAGAGTTCAGCGTCGCCGTCAACTGTCTTCCACCCGGTTGTAAATATTCATCGCCTCCGCGCTCCGGCCGCGACACCAGAGGGCCGCCGCTTCCGCCGCCCGGGTCAGGACGGATTCCGCCGCTTCTTTTTCCTCACTGCCGAAACGCATCAGGACATACCGGGCCGGATCGTGGAGAAGCGGCCGCCCGACGCCGATGCGCAGACGCCAGAAATCGTCCGCCCCGAGGGAGGCGATGATGGACTTGAGTCCGTTATGGCCGCCGGCGCTGCCGCGGGCGCGTAAACGCAGACGCCCGAGCGGCAGGTCCATGTCGTCGCAAATGACCAGGACGTCCGCCGGCGTTATTTTGTAATAGGCGACCAGAGCGGTCACGGCCCCGCCGCTCAGATTCATATAGGTCAGCGGTTTGAACAGCAGTATTTTTCCTCCGTCCACCTGCGTTTCCGCTAATTCGCCGCGAAAAGCCGAACGGAAACTCACTCCCCCGCTCAGGCGGTGCAGAACCATGAATCCGGCGTTATGGCGCGTTCCCGCATATTGAGACCCCGGATTACCCAGTCCGACCACGCATTTCATACTGCTTTCAGCCGAACAGTTTGCTGATGGAGAGGTCGTCATGCACGCGCACGATAGCCTCGCCGAGCAGGGCGGCAACCGAGAGAACGGTGATGGGCAGGTCTTTTTTCTTTTCCGGGTCAAGGGGAATTGAGTTGGTGACGATCAGTTCCCGGATGCGGGAGCGGCGCAGCTGGTCAAAAGCCCGGGGGGACAGAACGGGATGGGTGCAGCAGGCGTAAACCTCGCGCGCCCCTTCCTCAATCAGCGCCACGGAGGCTTTGGCGATCGTGCCCGCCGTATCGATGATGTCGTCCACAAGTACCGCCGTCTTGTCCCGCAACTCCCCGATCACGTGCATGATCTCGGCCTCATTCGCTTCCGGCCGGCGCTTGTCCACGATGGCCAGCGAAGCGCCGACCCGTTCCGCAAAATGGCGCGCTCGCCCGACGCCGCCGATATCCGGGGAAACGACACAGAGATTTTCCAGTTTTTTGGAATTGATGTACTCGGCGAGAATCATGTCGCCGGGCAGGTGATCGAGCGGTATATCGAAAAAACCCTGAATGGCCGGGGCGTGCAGATCCATGGCCATCATCCGGTCGGCCCCAGCCGTCACGATGAGGTTGGCCACCAATTTGGCGGAGATCGGTTCCCGCGCCCGCGCTTTGCGTTCCTGGCGCGCATAGCCGTAATAGGGCACCACCGCCGTAATCCGGCTGGCGGAAGCCCGCCGCAGCGCGTCGATCATCACGAGCAGCTCCATCAAATTGTCATTGGTCGGAGCGCAGGTGGGCTGGACGACGAAAACGTCGGCCCCGCGGACGCTCTCCTGAATGCTGACGTTGATTTCCCCGTCCTGAAAACGCTTGACGACGGCTTTGCCGATGGCAATGCCCAAATGTTCGCCGATTTCCGCGGCCAGTTCCCGGTTGGAATTGCCGCAAAAAATCTTCAGTTCCCGGCCTGACATCAGAAAGATCCCCCTTAAATAAAAATCCGCCCCTGCCCGCCCGCGGGCAAAAGCCGCCGGTCTAGGCCGGCGCGTCCGGGCGGCGCCAGCGCCGAACCTCGCGCTGTTCGGCCCGCTCCAGCCCCAGGGCCTCAGCCGGCACGTCCCGCGTAATCGTGGAACCGGCGCCGACGACCGCATCCCGGCCTACGCGCACCGGGGCGACCAGGTTCGTGTTGCTGCCGATGAAAGCCCCGTCCTCGATTACCGTGCAGTGTTTGTCCCGACCGTCGAAATTGCAGGTGATGGTGCCGGCGCCGATATTCACGCCGGCGCCGACGTCCGCGTCGCCGATATAACTCAGGTGCGGCGCTTTGGCCCCTTCCCCGAACCGGCTGTTTTTGACCTCGACAAAATCCCCGATTTTGACGCCGGCGGCCAGCACCGTCCCGGGCCGGAGATAGGCGTAGGGCCCGACGAGGCAATCCGCGCCGATCACCGCCTGGCGGGCCGTGCTTTGCTCCACGGCGGCGCCCGGACCGCAGACGCAGTCCTCCAGGACGGTAAACGGCCCCACAACCGCGCCGGTTTCCACCCGCGTGCGGCCGCTGAGCAGGGAAAACGGTTCAATCGTCACATCCGGCGCCAATTCCACATCCGGACCGATGCGAATCGTTTCCGGCGCGCGCAGCGTCACGCCGTCCCGCAGCCAGCGCGCCCGGACGCGGGCGTAAAGACATTCTTCCGCCCGGGCCAACTGGCTCCGGTCGTTTACACCCAGCGCTTCCGCCGCGTCCGGCACCGGCGCCGTCGCCACCCGGCCCCCGCCGGCCAGAAGAAGGCCGAGGGCGTCCGGCAGGTAATATTCCCCCTGGGCGTTGGCCGGTTTGATCGCCGCGAGCGCCGCCCGCAACGGCCCCGCCGCGAAACAGTATGTTCCCGCGCTGATCTCGCGGATGGCCCGCTGGGTGGCTGTGGCGTCTTTTTCCTCGACCACGCCCGCGAACTCCCCTGCCCCATCGCGCAGCACACGCCCGTACCCGGCCGGTTCCTCCGTCACCGCCGTCAGCAAGGTCGCCGCCGCCGCCCGGCGCCGGTGTTCCGCCCGCAGGGCCGCCAGCGTCTCCGGACGAATGAGGGGTTGATCACCGCTCAGGACGACCAAGTCCGCTCTGTCGCTGATAAAAGGCATGGCCTGGGCGAGCGCGTGTCCGGTGCCTAACTGCTCCGCCTGGGTCACCGGTATCGCCCGCAGGCCCGCATAGGCCTCCGCTTCCGCCCGCCCGTGTCCAAGCACGATATAGACGCAGGCCGGCCGCAGGGATTCCGCCAAGGTCAAAACATACTCCAGCAAAGGTTTGCCCGCCAAGCGGTGCAGCACTTTGGGCCGTGCGGATTTCATCCGCGCGCCCAGCCCCGCGGACAAAATTACCGCCACTGTCTCCGTCTCCATGAATCGTCCTCCGAATCCTCAGGAATCCTTACCGGCATACAATTTCGTTATGTGACGCCTGATTCCTTTTCCGCCACGAAAAAAATAAGCGGACGGACAGATTCCGGCTCGGCGATCCGGTATTTGCCGTCTGAGGCAGCAGCGCTCATTGCCGCACCTGGATACGGGCCAGGATATCCTCCCGCTCTTCCCAGATATACAGTCTGTCCATGTCCTTAATGGTTTTATCTTCACGCACCAGGCGCGCGATGTAGTCGTGCAAGTCGGCATAGTCCGTCCCCAGGGATTGCAGAACCCGGTAGTAGAGCGAGCGTTCCGGCTCAAACCACTGATATTCGCCGCGGCCGGCCCAACTGATCCAGTCATAATAAGCCGCGTCAAAACCGGTGACGGTCATCAGGTGTACCGGCAGGTCCTCGTAATCGCCCAGGAAGCCGCCTGCGTCCAGGTAGGCCAAGACAGCCTCCAGGCGTTCCGGCCCGGAGGATTTGAGCAGCGAGACATAGTAAGCGGCGTACTTGGCTTCGCGGACAAAAACTTCTTCATAGTACAGCCGTATTTCTTCCTCCGTCAGCGGGCGGCCGTAGGTCAGATAATCAGCCGTGCCGATCTGGCGGCGCAGCATATTTTTATATTGATCGGCGTCCATAAAATTGCGTTCCGCATACAGGCGGCGCGCTTCGGTCGGGTCGCTGCTCAGAGAAGTCAACCGGCGGTCGATGCTTGCTTCCTCCTCGGCGTAAGCGGCCTGGGCCCGCGCGCTCAAAGAGCCGTCCCACCCGGCTTCCCGGGCGATCAGGTAATCGCGCCAATGCAGTTCGGCGTTATGCAGGGCGTCCTGACAGCGTTTCAAATCCGTTTCCCGCGGATCGTATTCGCCGTGATATTCCTGCACCAGGTAAACGAGCAAATCCACCAGCGTCAGTTCCGCTCCGTCGTAAGTCGCCACGACAATGCCCCCGTAATCCAGGATCTGCTCATAGGTCGGATTTTGCAAATCAACAATAATCGGCGCGCCGGTGACAGGGGCCGGAGCCTGGCCCGTACAGGCACTTAAGGCCAGCAGGATGAGAAAAAGAGGCAGGATTTTTTTCATTACACAAAATGCCCTCTTTCACAATAAGATTACAAAGGGTGCTTGGCCGGCCGGCCGGGAGGGCGCGGATACAAATCCGGCGTTTCCCGCGTCTTGATGATCCGCACCAGCAAACGGCGCTCAGCCGCCTCCGCCGGCGTACAATCCACGATCTCCCCTATTTCGCCGCCGCAGAGACAGAGAGCGCGCCGGGCCCGCTCCGCTTCCTCCCCGGCCGCCGGGCCCTTGGCCGCCAGCAGGACGCCGCCGACCCGGAGCAGCGGCAGCGCGTATTCAACCAGCACGGCCAACGGCGCCACAGCCCGGGCCGTCACGCAGGTCAACCGTCCGCGCCACTCGGCGGAGCGCCCCCATTCCTCGGCTCGTCCGCCCAAAACGCGCACGCCGCGCAGACTCAGGGCGGCGACGACCGTTTCCAGAAAAAGGAGACGCTTCTGGCGCGAGTCTCCCAGGATCCATTCCGACGCCGACCAGGCCAATTTGAGCGGCAAACCGGGAAAACCGGCCCCGGCACCCAAATCCAAGAGCAGGCTGCGCTCCGGCGGACCGGGAGAGACGGCCGCACGCAGGTAAGGCAGGAAGGCCAGCGAATCCAAAAAATGTTTGCGCACGACGTCCGCCGGCTCGGTGATGGCCGTCAGGTTCATTTTTTTGTTCCATTCGGCCAGCAAGTCGCCGAATGCGCAGAACTGCGCCAGCGTCGCCGCCGGCAGCTCCAGGCCCCAGCGCGCCGCCGCCTCCGCGCGCAGGATCGCCGCTTCCCCCGCGCCGAATCGCATAACCGCTCCTTGTAGTTCAGTCCCTTATGGAGATCAATTATATTCTTCGACAGGCGGCGCCCAAATCCTGCTGCGGCGTCAAGGTTGATGCTATGGCATAATTCTTGCATGTACCAGTACCATATATTTGTCCGTGCGGCTTTCGCCGCCGGGAAATAAAAATTGTAGGAGGTACTGTGACGTGAAAGTATTGGGCTTGGTGGCTTCGCCCCGCAAACTGGGCAACTCAGAGATTATCGTCAGGGAAATGATGAAAGTGCTGCCGGCGGATTGGCAAAAAGATCTGCTGCGCCTGAACGATCTGCGGATCGACCGCTGTAAAGCCTGCTATGCCTGTCTGGCGGCCGGCCGGCGCTGCATTATCAAGGACGACTTGAATTTCTTCCTGGATCAGATCCTGGCCGCCGACAAGGTTATCCTGGCGGCGCCGGTGTATTTTCTCGGCCCCCAGACGACGCTAAAGCTGATCAACGACCGCATGATCTCAATCCAAAACGATACGGCGGCTTACGCCACCGGCAAACAGTGCGTTATTGTCATACCGCATACTGTCAACGGCTGGGAAGGATATGCCCGTGAATCGAGCATGCATTTCGCCCGCTTTTTGAACCTGAATGTTACCGGCGTCCTGACCGTCAGGGCCACTTTGCCTGGCGACGTGACCAAATGTGAGAAATTCGCGGACATCAGGCGTTTGGCCGCCTCGCTCATCGACGGCAGCACGCTTGATTTCACGCCTGCGGATCAGATCTGCTGTCCGGACTGCGGCAGCAGTCTGCTGCAGATTTTCCGGCGGAACGCCTGGCGCTGCGCGATCTGCGACTGCACCGGTTCCTGGAAAGCCGGCGACAATGAATTCAAACTGCGCCGCTCGGACGACGCCCACCGCCGTTTCACGCCGGAGGGCATGGCCGAACACGGGCGAACGCTTACACAAATCAAGGACGAGTACATCGCCCGCCGCGAGGAAGTCAAGACCATGCAGCTTCCTTACCAGAAGGCTGCCGCAGTCTGGCTGGAACCTGCCGGCGATTAAAGCAGGATAATATAGCGGCAGAGCAAATTACCGGCGACTCTTGCCGGTAATTTGTATCGGTAGTTATTATTACCGTTTACCGTTTGGTTACCGTTTTCGCGGGCAATTCTCCGCCCCTGTTTACAGATATTTTTAGGGGTCGGCGGGGGTTGGGGCGGAGTTCCGGCATTTTTATACCATATCCTTAATAGTTGGCATAAAATATGCATAAATTATGGATATAAGCGTAAGCGTGAAAATACGGGCGCAGGCGACCGAAAACGAGCCGATGCTGATTTTCACAGCCTATTTGAGGGCGGTTTTTGGCGGTTGCCGCTACCACTCTTGAGCCATTGCAAATCCGAATTCCTTATCAAAAATCTGAACGGCAGCTTCATTAACGTCACAAATCTCCCCGAAGTCGCGGTCTTGTCCCTTTATACGTTCATCATGTAACCCGCCAAGTATGCGAGCGGCTGTTTCCAGTTGAGCAAATTGAGAATTTCTTGTTTCGGCATAAGTAGACCTGCTTGCTGATTCACACTGAATGCGAAGACAATGTAAATAATGCTTGAATGAATCACCCTCTTTATAATTTGTCGATGATGGCATCGCTCCACTGAAGAGAACAGTGCTGTACTCATTCGCCATTTGTTTTGGAGTGGCCATAATCCCAAGAGTGCCTGCCCGATGAGCAACATCAAGGTAGGTAACTTTGAACTCGGAGAGTGCTTGTGGACAGTAGTACCAAGTTGTGCGCCGGCTTGGGCCATCGCTATCTGTTGTCTTAAAATGCTCAGGTTGAAACCAGCGGACATTCAGAAAATTTCCTGCCGCTACTGCGTCACATTTTGCCATTGCGAGCGGCAACATTTGATGATTGGCATAGCCGACAATGACTTCTTTTCCGAGCCGCTTTATTCCAGCAACAAGCGACATTAAATTGGCTATCCATATAGGTTTGTCAACAAGGTAATGCCGTTCCGGGTGTTCGCTGACAATATAGATACCGTCAACATCCCAGCGTTCGGCATACTGAACGATGACCTCAACCTGCGAATCATCTGAGAGGACATCTTTTCCAAGAGCAACGGTAAGAAGCAGACGTTGACCATTTGCTACTTTTCTTGCTTGGTCGGCGATTGTTCTTTGAACATTTCCCCAGCGTTCATCAATTCTGTTAATAACGCCGGATGGAAGTATGAGTGCTTCGGAAACGATTGTGGCATTTATTACGGCGAGTTTCGCAAGCAAATCGCTGCAATCACCGGATTCAATGTTCGTAATACCGGACTGCGGCCAATAATCGTGCTTTTGAAGATTTTTTTGATAATTGCGCGGCGCGTACAACTGCGGGTCGAAAAGCACCTTTCCACTCAACTTGCGCATTGATTCGGCGAAAGGCAAGAGTTTATTTGTCGGGCAAATATTCTGTGGGCTAAGAATCACGGTTACACCATCCCATGCAGTGCTTAGGTCTCGGCACATAGTTTGCATACCATGCCCCATTTGCAAATAGAATTTCATTGATTCCTCCCCTCGTATTGAAGCGTAGCCTTCGCCGCCGATAGCCAATCCAGTGCCTGCGCCGCATTCTTAGGACGCCGTGATGGGAACTTGCCCATCAACGAACTGAGCAACCCCATAAATTGCTGCTGGGTGTCTCCTTGGATTTGAAAACTGACAGGAGTTATGGTTTCTGTTCGCTGGAGTATATCGAGGTGACTCGTCGCGCCCTCACTGAACGGATTTTTGCCTGATAAACACTCATATGTCACAACGCCAATGGAGAACAAGTCAGCTCGCGAGTCAATGTCGTTTTTTAAGTTATTGAACTGTTCTGGCGCAGCATAACCCGGCGTATGCGGTCCAATAAGCGCTTCTGTTTTCGTGATACCAAAGTCCAGGAAGTATACTTTCCCATCTGCCGAAACAATGATATTCTCCGGCTTAATGTCACGATGGACTATGTTGTTTTTTTCGAGTTGCTGTATAAACGCCAGCCCTTTCTCTATAAAATCTACAGCTTCCTTCAATGTGAACCATTCTCCCCGAACAAGACGTTTGCGCAATTCTTCGCCATCAACTCGCTGTTCAATAACATACAGCGTGTCAGAGCCGACATAGGTGACATGACCGGTTTCATAAATCTTCGGTACGCAATCAAAAACTGTTTCTGCACTGATATCTATTTCGCGTTGAGAACGAGCATCGGTTTTGAAGAACAACTTTAAGACAATCTCGCCAAATGTCGGATGTGTCGCACTATAAACGACTTTTTGCCCGCCACGGGCTAATTGCGTCACATCAGAGAGCGACTCCTCTAAATCCGTAAAATCAAGCATATTGTACTCCTTGATGGGCTATTGATTTGCCTATCCACTCGTTGAACTGGAAAGAGAGATAGCTTGATGGCAATGGTAATTGCTTTGCTTCAACAATTCGCTGAAACCGCCTGCCTTTGCCGTACAAGCCAAGGCCATAACGGGAGAACTTCTTAACGGTTTTTTCCTGCGGGTGCGTTGTATTCGTCAGTGCATATGAGTGGGATGCAAACCACGTATTGAGACGCGTCTGCTCGACGGCTCTATTTATATCATTTAGTTTGGCTTCTACCGCTATCAGCTTTGTCAGACTGAACACGTTGCGCATTTCGCGTACCCGCCAGCTATGGCCGCGATAGGTTATCAGCTTTGCATCCATTAACCTTTCAAGTGAATCCAGCGTCTGCTTCTCTGGAAAACCGAGTTTTGAGATAAGCGCTGTTCCCTTCGCTCCTTCTATTCCACAAAGATACGATAGCATTTTCAGATCATAAATGGTTAAAGCTTCCCTGTCGTCTGACCAGTTATCGCTTATAGACGGCAGGTATGACGCAAACACGACATCCGGGAAACCTGATTCTATGCGCGGTTCCACAAACACTGCCAGTCGGGTTTTCTTGTTGCTCCGAGTAAATGAATGGCAATAGTATTCGATGAACTGTTCAACGAGCGAGTATTCATCCCCGAGTGTCGCTGTGCGAACGTATAGGCCGATGTCGGGCTTATTGCCTTTGAACATAATAATTTGGTTCATGGTTCCGACACCCCTTTCGATTGATACTTAATACTTAATATGCTTGGTGATTTTTACGAACTCTCTGGCGGCTTTCGTTCGACCGTCCAGCGGTTTTGGCGTTCCTTTCGGTATGACCCAAATCTGGCCGAGGCGTTGCGCAGGAATCTGACCGCTGTCACACAGCGCTTGCACCCTGCGAATCTTCACCCCCCATAATTTAGCCGCTTCCTGAGTGATCATAAATTCCATCGAAATTCACCCCACTTATTATTCTACTCGCAATTATACGACGCTCGGGCGCATTTTGTCAATCATAGAACTCCTTCAACAAAAATAATTTCAGCCAATCTCCGAACTACCAAAGTGGGCTACGCCCACAACCCAGATGGGGTTCAAGTTTCTTGTTTTTCTTCGTGGTTTCGCGTCCGTGAGTCACTAAAGCGGACTGTCCTTGGTAGAGCAAATTACCGGCAATTACCACCGGTAATTTGTATTGGTAGTTTTTATTACCGTTTACCGTTTGGTTACCGTTTTCGCGGGCAATTCTCCGCCCCTATTTAGAGATTTTTTTTGCGGTCGGCCGGGTCTGGGCGGTATTCCGGGATTTTTATCCCATATCCCGGTAGCTGGCATAAAATATGCATTATTCTTTCATGTGGAATTTTGCCGAAAGGAACAAGCGAATCTGTGCAACGGAGTCAAATCAGGCTGATCGAAAAAATTTTGGCGGAAAAAGTTCGGCCGGCCTTGCAGGTGCATGGCGGTGATCTGACTTGGGAAGAGATCCGTCCGACCGACAAACGCCTGCGGATCCGTTTCTTGGGTGCTTGCAGTTCTTGCTCGGCTGCGACATCCACGGTGGAGTGCATAGTCGAGGAAGCATTAAAGGAGGTGTGGCCGGACTTTCAAGGCGTTGAGCTGGAGAACGGCGTCAGCAGGGAATTTCTGCTGGAAGCGCGGCGGATTCTTGCTCTGGATAAGGAAAGGAACGAACACGGTAAAAAAACAAAGGGGGATTGAAATGGCCAACAATGATCTTGGGCGGGAAATATGGAAAAATAATTTTTCCATAGATAAAGTGAAAATGTTGAGGTTGCGCTCTACTAACCTGTTCCTTGGACTCGGCGCTATTGACAAAATATTTGATATTGCCAAAAATCTGAAGCGGGATGGGATCGAAAAAGTTCTTGTTGTAACCGGGCGGGAATCCTATGTGAAGTGTGGCGCTTGGGAAAAAGTGGAGAGCGCCTTGCGAACTCATAATATCGGCTACGCTTTGTACAACAAAATCGAGCCCAATCCAGACGCGGACAGAGCCGAGGAAGCGGCGGCGCTGGGCAGAAAATTCGGCGCACAGGCCGTCGTTGGTATCGGCGGCGGCAGCCCCAATGACGCCGCTAAAGGAATAGCGGTGCTTTTAGCCACGCCGGAAATATCAATCCGGGATATATACAGCTATAAAGTCAGGGCGCAAAAGGCTGTGCCGATTGTCGCTGTCAATACGACGCATGGCACCGGCACGGAAATTAACCGGTTCTCAGTTATCTCCATCCCGGAGAGGCGCATCAAACCCGGAATAGTGGTTGATTGTATTTATCCGAAATATGCTATTGACGATCCGGTTCTCATGTCAACATTACCGGTTAAGCAAACTATATACACCAGCATGGACGCCTTCAATCACGCCTTCGAGTCCGTGACTTCACGCTCCGTCACGCCGCTGGGTTTCCTGTTGGGGCAAGAATCAATTCGCCTGGTCGCCCGGTATTTGCCGCTCATTTTGAATGACGCCAATGATCTGGACGCCAGGTATTATCTTGTCTACGCCGCGATGCTTGCCGGAGTCTCTTTCGAGAACTCGGCTATCCATATTACCCATGCCATGGAGCATCCGATGAGCGCGTTCAAGCCAGATTTGCCGCATGGCTTGGGACTGTCGGTTGTTCTGCCTTCTGTGCTGCGAGCGATCTATCCGGCGGAACCGCAGCTGATTTCTTCGGTGTTGGCTTCGATTGTGCCTGATCTCAAAGGGACGGGCGCCGAGACTGAAACGGCGGTCGCCGGTTTGAAAAAATGGCTGGCCGGATTTGGTATCACGGAAACAATGAGTGATATCGGATTTAAGAAAAATGACATTGAACCGCTTATCGACTCGCTCTATGAGACGACAGGCCTAACCGAAGCAATCGGGTTCTGCCCCGCCGAACTCAATAGAGAAAAAATCGCGGAGATGTTCAGACAGTCGTTTTGCTGAGAGCAGGCCGAATATGGCCGTTGTACATGGAGGTTGTTGCATGCCTAATGTCATTGTGTGTTACAAATGGGTGCTGGACGAGCAAGATATCAGTGTGAACGAGAATACCTTGGAACTTAACCTCAGCAGAGCTAAGTCCAAGATCAGCGACTATGATCGCAACGCGATCGAAGCCGGCGCCCGTTTGGTCGAGCGGTTCGGCGGTAAGTTGACGGCCTTGTCTTACGGAACCAGCGATGTGAAATCATCGCTGAAAGACACCCTGTCCCGCGGCCCGGAAGCTGTTTATTGGATTGGCGACGCGACGGCGACCAAGGCGGACGCGTATGTCACGGCCAATGTACTGGCGGCGGCAATTAAACAAATAGGTTCATTTGACATTGTCATATGCGCCGAAGGATCAGCAGATCAATACTCCCAGCAGGTTGGGCCGCGTCTGGCGGCGCTTCTGGGCGCGGCGGCCGTGACCTTTGCCAATCAGCTTGATTGGGCGGACGGACAATTAGTCGCTCATCGCAAACTCGAAAACAGCATAGAAGTGTTGCGCACCGACGCGCCAGTGGTGGCAAGCGTTTTGCCGGAAATCAATGAGGCCAGGATACCCGCGCTGAAACAAGTCCTGGCCGCCGGAAAGAAACCTATGACAGAACTGAAGATAAGCGATCTTCAATTGGACGCAGCCAAGCTTCAGCCCAAAAATAAAGTAGACAAGATAAAAGGCGCCGTTTTCAACCGGAAAAATATTATCTTCAAAGAAAGCAACGCCGCCGAAAATGTCAGCAAATTGTTGGATTGCTTGAAAAAAGAGAGCGTAGTGTAGCGTTTGGCTTTTGGATTGAGAAAAGTCAGTAAGTTAAGTATGGAGTGTGTAAGATGAGCGAAATCTGGATTTACTCAGAAACTCCAGTCGTTGCAGCCCAGTTGCTTCCCTGTGCCAATAATTTGGCCTATGATGATACAACAATCAGCGTTTTTCTAACCACAACCACCGACGCGGAGACTCTGATTAACAGCGGCGCCGACTCGGTAAGAATTCTGATTCCGACGGACGGTCGCCCGGAATCTTGTGTCCCGGTGTTAGCGGAAAAAATCAGAGCGGAAAACCCGTTAGCCGTATTGTTCGGCGGGACTTGCCGCGGCAAGGAAGTCGCGGCCCGCTGCGCGGCGCTTCTCGACGCGGGACTTGTTAGCGATGCTCTGGCTATCAGAAAAGAAGCGGGCTGTATAGAAACCGATCGCATGGTATACGGCGGTTTAGCGGTGGCGACAGAGATTTTGACCGCTCCGGCGCTTATCGTTGTTTCGCCGGTTTTACTCGCCAGTCCCGAGCCGGACGATACGCGCCTGTGCAGCGTGACACGTGAAGATGTGGCCGGCGACGGAACGATCACTGTTAAAGAGACCATAGCTATTGCCCGCACGGGTGCGGACTTGAGCAAAGCGGATAAAATTGTTTGCGTCGGTCGCGGAGTGGCCAAAAGAGAAGATCTGGAAATGGTCTACAAATTGGCCGAGCTGATCGAGGCAGAGGTGTCCTGTACCCGGGCCGTGAACGAGTATCAGTGGTTTCCACCGGAATCTTATATCGGGATATCCGGGTTCAAAGTCAACCCAACCCTTTATCTGTCCTTCGGAGTGTCCGGACAAGTTCAGCATTTATCGGGAATTCGTGATTCCAAAATAATCGTGGCGGTGGATAGCAATGAAAAAGCCCCTGTTTTTACGGCGGCTGATTATGGAATTGTCGGCGATCTGTATGAAGTCATTCCCTTGCTGATTTCCGCCTTGCAGGATTGATGTTATTGACTTGCGTGAAGGGGGGTGGTTTTGTTTTGCCGGCTCCACAATACGTATAAGGCGGACGCCAGCCGCCGACAAGGGCAGGAGGTGAAAATGTGTACCCGTTCTGGATATGGTATGTCATAACGCCCATTTGGATTGTTGTTCATTTTGTGGTGATTGGAGCTATCATTGCCGTAAAGAAAAAAAGAGGCGATTTTGATCCGGAAACCGCAGAAGATGAATAGCAGAAAAGACGGAGGGATGAAATTCAATGTCGGGTGAAATGCTTGGGAACCCATGGATGTATGTTTTTCTGGTTATCTTTGTTGGAGCGTTGGTTACTATCGGCATTGTCGCTTCCCGGCAAACCAAGAACGAAGACGACTACGCCATGGCCCGAAATGCCTTTCCGTGGTATGCGGTTGCGTTTACCATGATGGCGTCTACCGCCAGCGGTCTTAGTTTTCTGGGCAGCGCCGGCATGTGCTACACGTTCGGCTGGCCGACAATGTGGTACTTGATCGGTTATCCCTTTGCCATGTGGATCACGATTTCCTGTTACGGCAACTATGGGCAACGGCTGAATCGCATGGGAGTGCGCTCGCTCTCGGAATATGGAGGCAAACGGTTTAACAGTGAAGCGCTTCGCCTTTTGATGGCGTTTTGCTGCTTATCATTGACCTTCTCTTTGGCGAGCCAGTTTACGGCGGTTTCGACGCTCCTGGAGATCGCCTTCAGTCTGCCTTATGCTCTCGGCTTAATCGTCGCCGCCGCATTGGTTATGGCTTACATCACCCTCGGCGGAGCGCGCGCCGACTATATGGCCAATACGCTGCAAGGCGCGGTGATGGTAGTTGCGGCTATTTTATGCACCGTTTTATTCTTCATTAAAATTGATGAATACGGCGGTTTTGAGCAATTCGCCCGAACCATGTTCGACCTTAATCCGGCGTGGTCGCCCGCTCAACTCTTTACGCCGTCGGAAGTAACAACGCAATATGACAGCGGCTTCGCCATATCATTCGTTGTTTTAAGCCACGTCGGCTACGCCTTCATGCCTTTCGTCAGTTTGCGGGTCGCGGCCCTGGACAAGATTGAGCGCATGCCTAAATTGCTGCTGTTTGGTTCGGCTATTGCCATGCTCTGCGCCGTTGGTTCGGCGCTTCCCGGCCTGATCGGCCGTCTTGATATCCCGGACGCGCCGCGGGCTGATATGATTAACCCGCTCATGTTTGTGAAGAACTTCCCCGAGTGGATGGCGGCATTTTTAGTGATCGGCGTTTTCGCGGCGATTATCTCTACTGCGGCCGGTATGTTCCTGGGAATGGCTCAGGCTATCGGCAATGATCTGTACCGCTTGTTCATCGCCAAGAAACTTAAGCACACAGGCGATAAATTAGAGAAAATCAACAAATATGTCGTACGCCTGTCATTGTTATGTATTGCCGCAGTCTGTGTTCTGATGGTTTGGGTGCCACCGGATTTCCTTACTCTCTTTGGCTGGATTGGCAACGGTATCAATGTCGCCATACTCGCTCCGGTTTTAATCGGCTCGCTGGTCTACCGGAAAGCTTCCAGAAACGGCGTCCTTCTGGCGACTCTGCTCAATCTCATACTTTACGCAATCTTCTACTTCAAACTTTCCTGGACCGGTATGGTGGCCTCCGGCACCTGCGTACCGATTGGAGTCATTATGGTTGTCGTCTTTTCGAAAATTTTCAAAGACGATATTACCGACGAGTATTTACTGGAGTGCGGTTTCTACTCTAAAAAAGAGTATAACCGCCGACGGGCGAACATCCAAGAAACCGCCTGAGTCAATAACAGAGAGGAGTTCATATGAATTCGTTGTTTACGGAGGAACAATTACTGCTGCAAGCCGCCGCCAGGGAATTCGCGGAAAAAGAGCTGCAACCGCGGGCGGCGCGGATTGATCAGGAAGCTGTTTTCCCGGAAGAAGCCATGAAAATGTTAGCCGAGCTTGAGATGACGGGCATCCCCTACCCGCAGGAATATGGAGGTGGAGGGGCCGACATGATCAGTTACGCTCTGATTCTCGAAGAACTGGCCAAACAGTGTGAAGCGACGGCGTTAACCCTTAGCTCTCATACGATGGCGGCCGCACCGATTCTCACTTTTGGGGCCAAGGAGCAAATTACCAGGTTTGTCCCGGCCTTGAACAGTCTGCGAAAGATCGGCGCTTTCGCGCTGACGGAAGCCGGCGCCGGTTCTGATGCCGGCGGAATCGTAACAAGCGCCGTGCTGGACGGTGATGATTATGTGATCAACGGCACAAAGATTTTTATCACCAATGGCGATAAGTGCGACATAGTCTTGCTTTTTGCCCGTACAGACCCTGCCTCAAAAGGGAATAAGGGACTCAGCGCTTTTATCGTTGAGAAAAAAGTTTCGGACTTCGAAGTGGGAAAACACGAGGACAAGATGGGAATCCGCGGATCGCATACAACAGAACTCATCTTCCGGAACTGCCGCGTGCCAAAAGAGAATTTGCTGGGAAAACCTGGAGAAGGCTTGAAGATCGCCCTGACGACTTTGGTCGGCGGCCGGATTGCGATTGCTGCCCAAGCTGTCGGCGTCGCCCAGGCCTGCCTGGATGAGTCAATCAATTACGCCAAAGAACGTCACCAGTTCGGCCGTCCATTGGCCAGTAATCAGGCAATTCAGTGGATGATCGCCGATATGGCCAAGGACGTCGCCGCCGCCAGATTGCTTACCCATCACGCCGCCAAGCTGTTTGATCTCGGAGAACCCTGCGGTACGCAAGCTTCTATCGCTAAACTTTTTGCTTCGGAAGCCGCGATGAATCACGCAATTAAAGCCGTGCAGATTCACGGCGGTTACGGTTATGTCCGCGGAACCAAGGTCGAGCGTTTATTCCGCGACGTAAAGGTCATGGAAATTTTCGAAGGTACTTCTGAAGTTCACCGCATGATCATTTCCGGTAGTTTAATCAAATGAAATATCATTACTAATAACAAAACAAAGGGAGGCAAACGAAATGGCATTAATGACCGGAGCCCAGTATGAAGAAAGTCTGCGCCGGATGAAACACAAAGTTTATATGTTTGGCGAATTGGTGGACACCCCGGTGGATCATCCTATCATCCGCCCGAGTATGAACGCAATTAAACTGTCCTACGACCTGGCCCAGGATCCGATGTATGCCGATCTCATGACCGCCACTTCCCATTTGTCCGGACAAAAAGTCAACCGTTTCGGGCATTTGCATCAAAGCACGGATGATCTGATCAAAAAAGTGAAAATGCTTCGCCTGATGGGGCAAAAAACCTGCGCCTGTTTTCAGCGCTGTGCCGGGATGGATGCCACCAACGCCAGTTACGGCATAACGTATGAGATGGATCAAAAACTGGGAACTGTGTATCACAAACGGTTTCTCAATTTTTTCCAAAAAGTGCAGGAAGAAGATTTGATTGTCGCCGCCGGTGTTACCGATGCTAAAGGCGACCGCGGTTTAGCCCAAAATAAGCAGCCCGATCCCGACCTTTTTGTGCGCATTGTGGAGCGAAAAGTCGACGGCATTGTCGTGCGCGGCTGCAAATGCCACACAACGGCGGCTACTAACGCGCATATGGTTTTAGTAATGCCGACCCAGGCTATCGCGGCGGACGCCAAAGACTATGCGGTATCTTTTGTAACCCCCGCAGATGCGGAAGGTATTGTTTATGTCTTCGGGCGTCAATCTTGTGACACCCGAAAAACAGAGAACTCAAATGTTGACGTCGGTAACCCCAAATACGGCAGTCAGGAAGCTCTCATGATCTTCGACGATCTTTTCGTTCCGTGGGAGAACGTGCTGATGGACGGCGAGACCGAGTGGGCCGGGCCGCTGGTAGAGCGCTTTGCGACCTATCACCGCACAAGTTACGGCGGTTGCAAACCCGGCCAGGGCGACGTTATCGTCGGCATGGCCGCCCTTATGGCCGATTACAACGGCACAGCCAAAGCGTCGCATGTGAAGGACAAAATCATTGAGATGATTCACCTGAACGAGACTTTGTATTCCCAAGGAATTGCGGCCTCCGCCGAAGGCTATAAAACTCCGGCCGGCAATTACATGGTCGATCTGCTGCTGTCCAACTGCTGCAAACACAATGTCACCCGTTTCACCTATGATATCACGCGCCTGTTGGAAGACATCGCGGGGGGCATTTTAGTGACGCTTCCTTCGGAGAAGGACTTTGATCATCCGGTAGCCGGCGGCTTTATGAAAAAGTACCTGCAAGGCTCGAATGTCAGCGCGGAAAACAGAATCAAACTGCTGCGCCTGATTGAAAACATGACATTCGGCACAGGCGCCGTCGGCTATAAAACAGAATCAATGCACGGCGCCGGCTCACCGCAGGCGCAGCGGATCCAGGTTCAACGTTACGGCAATATTGGGAACAAGAAAGCATTGGTGAAAACATTGTTGGACATTACAGACTGATGAAGACAGAAAGCAGGACTAAACAGCGATGAAAGAACGCCAAACGCATCTTGTAGAATTATTAAAGGGCCATACGGCGGTAATAACGATGAACCGACCCAAAATCCTCAATTGCCTTGATCTTGACAGTATGAGTGAGCTCTCGGAAATATTTGACGAACTCAAGGAAAACGAAGATGTCCGAACCATTATCATTACCGGGGCTGGAGATAAGGCTTTCTGCGCGGGCGACGACGTAAAACCGATGGTGAATCTGAATCCCAAAGAAGCCCGGGAATGGGTCAATTTTGGCCAGCAACTCATGCATAAAATTGAGGAATTCGAGAAACCGATCTTTGCCGCCGTCAATGGTTACGCGATGGGCGGCGGGATTGAAATGGCCCTGGCCTGCGACTTCCGGGTCGCCTCGCTCAAGGCCAAGTTCGGGGTGCCTGAAGTGAAGATTGGTATGTGCCCGGCGTTTGGAGGCGGTCAGCGCCTAACCCGCCTTGTGGGGACGGGCATGGCCAAATGGTTGACTCTATCTGGATGTACAATTGACGCTCAGGAAGCCTATCGTATTGGTCTGGCGGAATTTCTGGCCCCTCAGGAAGAATTGCTGGAACAAACATTGCGCCTGGCCGATGAACTCAACGCCCGCTCGCAGGTAGCGGTACGGATGAGCAAGGTTATCATAAACTATGGGCGCGACATGGACATTCGTACGGCTTGCCGTTACGAAGGATTCGTAGCGGCGGAATGCTACGCCTCCGAAGATCAGCGCGAAGGCATGCAAGCTTTTGTGGAAAAGCGGCCGCCGAGTTTCACCGGTAAATACAAATAGACAGAGATTGCATCGCTGTAGTGCGCCGGCGCAGCCGGCGCACTACAGCAATCAAAGAAAGGAAAAAAACATGGATTGGCAGAAAATCTACAACGAGCGCAAAATGACGGCGGATGAGGCCGCCTCCCGAATCAAATCCGGCGACTATGTGGTTATCGGTCACGCTGCCGGTGAGCCCGGCCCAATTATTGACGCTTTGGTGGCCCAGAAGGATCATTTGGCCAATGTCATGCCGGCGCATTATATTTCCATGGGCAAGTCGGAATATTGCTTACCGGAGATGGAAGGGCATTTTCGCCATCATTCTTGGTTTTGCGGCAAGACGTCCCGCGCTGCGGTACAAGAGAACCGCGCTGAATTTACGCCGATCTTCTTTTTTGAGATGCCTCGCGTTTATACCGATCATATGATCAATGTCGACGTAGCTCTGATCCAGGTCAGTAAACCCGACAAACACGGCTATGTGAGCTGCGGGATAACCGCCGATTACACCCTTCCCGCCGCCCGAGTCGCCAAATTGGTTATTGCGGAAGTCAATGACCAAATACCGCGCACTTTTGGTTCTTTTATGCATGTCTCCGAGCTGGACTGTATCGTCGAAACCTCGCGCCCTCCGATCATGGTTACGCCGGCGCCGCTTGATCAGGACGATTATACCATCGGCGAATACTGTGCGACACTGATTGAGGACGGCTCAACTCTGCAATTGGGAATCGGGACAATGCCGGACGCTGTGTGCGCGTCGCTGATCAATAAGAAAGATCTCGGCGTCCACACCGAAATGGTGTCAGACGCTATGCTGCCGCTGATTGACGCCGGCGTGATTACCGGCAAACGTAAGACTATTCACAAAGATAAACTTGTATGCACATTTCTGATGGGCACAAAACGCCTTTACGATTTTGCCGACGACAATCCGATGGTGGAAATGCTTCCGGTTACGTATACCAACGACCCGCGCATTGTCGCTCAGAACTACAAAATGGTTGCTATTAACGGCTGTATTGAGGTCGATCTCATGGGGCAAGTCACATCGGAAACGCTTGGTTATAAACAATACAGCGGCACCGGCGGTCAGGTGGATTTTATTCGCGGCGCGGCTATGGCCGAAGGCGGCAAATCAATTCTGGTCATGAAATCAACAGCCAAAGGCGGTAAAATCTCGAAAATCGTTACCAACCTTGCTTTGGGAAGCGCGGTTACCGTTTCGAGAAACGATATTCACTATCTTGTCACCGAATACGGAATTGCCGATCTCAGATGGAAAACACTTCGGCAGCGGGCCACGGAACTGATCAAGGTAGCTCATCCTGATTTCCGCGATCAATTAAGAGATGAATACGAAAAACTCTATTACAAGCTGCCTGATTAATAAGATCAGCAGGAAATGAAGGAGGCGGAACGTATGGAAGATTTCACTTACGCCATCAGTACACGAGTCTATTTTGGCAAAGGGCAAATCAGGAATCTGGGCAGGAATATCAAACAATACTGCGATAAAATCCTTTTAGTATACGGCTGCGGCAGCATCAAAGCCAATGGCGTCTATGATGATGTTGTTAACGAGTTGAATAGATCAAAGGTAGAATTCGTAGAATTATCCGGCGTTAAACCCAACGCCAAACTCCCCGACGTCACGGAAGGAGTTCGCCTTTGCCGGGAAAACAATGTCGCCGGCGTATTGGGCGTGGGCGGCGGCAGCGTTATTGACTGTGCCAAAGTTATCGCCGGCTGTGCCGCTTATGAGGGCGATGCGTGGGATCTTATCTCGGCCAAAGCACGCTATACAAAGATACTGCCGATATTTACAGTGCTGACCCTGGCAGCCTCCGGTTCGGAAATGGACGCCCTGGCCGTCGTCACCGACATGACTCGCAACGATAAGCTGATTACCGGCAGCAATATGATGCTGCCCAAAGTGTCCATTTGCGATCCGACCTATACGTTTACCGTGCCGCCGCAGCATACGGCCGCCGGAGCGGTGGATATTTTCTCGCATATTTGCGAACCGTACTTCAGTGCTGATGAATCGGCTTATGTATCCGACCGTATCGCCGAGGCGCTGCTCAAGTCCTGTATTCACTACGCTTCCCTCGCCCTGAGCGAGCCGGAAAATTATGAGGCCAGGGCCAACCTGATGTGGGCCTCTTCCCTGGCGGTCAATACCCTGACCGCCAAGGGTAAAAATATCGGTTGGAGCGTACATGAAATAGAGCATACGGTCAGTGCTTACTACGATATCACGCACGGCGTCGGATTGGCGATTATTACGCCGGTTTGGATGGAATATGTGCTAAATGAAACAACCTTGCCCCGTTTTGTAACTTATGGCCTGAATGTCTGGAATATTGATCCCAAACTGGAAGCAATGGAAATCGCCCGCACGGCGATAATGAAAACAAGGGAATTCTTCGCGGCGTTGGGTATGCCCGGAACATTGCGCGAAGCCGGGATTCAGGAAAAAACGCATTTCGGCGAGATGGCGATCAAAGCGTTCGGGCCCGAAGGCCGCACGTACAGCTTCATGCCGCTGACCGTTGCGGATGTGAAGAATATCCTTGAAAAATCCTTCTAAACATAGTATCATGTAATGAAAACAAAGCATATCTGATGAGGTGAACATGATTGAAGCCATTTTTCCCGGCCTCTACCGTATAGAAATACCTCTCCCGGGCAATCCGCTGAAGATGTTGAATTCATATTTCATCCGCGGCGACGGGCGCGGGCTGATCATTGATACGGGCTTTAACCGCCGGGAATGTCGGGAAGCCTACGACGCGGCGATAAGAGAATTGAATATTGATATGCGCCGCACCGATATTTTTATCACCCACCTGCACGGGGATCATTCAGGCCTCGTGAGTTACTTGTCGGCCCCGGAAACAAAGGTTTGGGGAGGCGATTACTATCTACAGGCCTCCGCGCGCGGAAACGCCGGCCCGCAGTGGAGCTATTTTGCGGATCTGATCAAACAGAGCGGGCTGAGTGCGGAAAACATTACCCTGCAGGATCATCCCGGCTATAAGTTTGCTTCCGAACCCTTTGACCGGATCGAGGTTGTGCGCAACGGCGATCGGATTGATGTGGGAGACTACCACTTCCAATGCCTGGAAACTTCGGGACACGCGCCGGATCACCTCTGTCTTTACGAAGCGGACAAAAAGATCCTGCTTTGCGGGGATCATATTCTGGCCAAAATAACGCCGAACATTACCGTATGGGGCGCGCCCTGGGGGATCGAACGGGATTTTTTGGGCGAATACCTGGATAATCTCAAAAAATCGGCCGAACTTGAGATTGACCTGCTCCTACCGGGTCATCGCGCCGTCATCCGGGATCATCGCCGGCGCATAGGCGAACTCCTTGAGCATCATGACCGGCGCTTGAATAATATCCTCGCGCTTATCGGCGATACTCGGATGAATGGAGCGCAGGTGGCCAGCCAAATGGACTGGGATTTGACTTTTAAGACCTGGGCGGATTTTCCCCCGGCGCAGAAAATATTCGCCACCGGCGAAGCTCTGGCCCATTTGACGCATTTGACTTTTACCGGGCGGCTGCAAACCGAGCTGCGGGATGGTGTCGTTTATTATAGTAAAAAGCCTTGACCCGCAATCCACCCTGCCCTGCTTTCTGCTTGCCCCCGCGGTCGGAATTGCCTGAACGGAGTGATGTCCATGCCGCTAAATACCTTGAGTATCAATTTTTGCGGCGGTTGTAATCCGGCAATCGACCGCAGCGCGATAGCGACGGCGCTCAAGGAGTATTTTTCCGCGCACGGGTGGTTGGTCGTATACAACAAAACGAACGCGGACGCGATTGTTTTTTTAAGCGGCTGCCGGGTTAGCTGCGCCGGGCGCGATCAGGCGGTAAAAACTGGTTGCGTCCATGTAGCGGGCGATTCGGTTGATTGCTTCCGGACAGATGAAAGAGATATTGTCGCGGCGGTGTTAAAACAGCTTGGATTCCGGGAGATCCCTTGCGGCTGAAAAACAGTTTACTGCCCATTTTTTCTTGAGAGGATTGATCAATGATGATGGAAAATCAGAGAAACTATCGAGAGAAATGGGACAGGGAGACGGAGCTTGATAAAGATCAGCTTATAGATTTTCTAAGTAAAAGTAATAACGAACTTGAAGAAATCATCGAAGCGGTCAATGACGGCATTGTTGTTACCGACAAAAACGGGATAGTTACCCGTATAAATAAAGGTTTTGAAACTTTATCCGGCATACCGCGAGAAACCATGCTGAACAAGGATGTGCGCATCGGCGTGGAAATCGGGGCTTACTCCGCTTCGGCCACGGCCCGTGTTCTGGCCACAAAAAAACCGGTTACTTTTACCAATCATTATTATTATAAAGACAGGACTCGAGTCGGTATTGTTACCGGACGGCCGGTATTTGACGATAACGGGGAAATTATCCGGGTGGTTTGCAATATAAGAGATATTACCGAGATCAATAAACTGCGGGACGAACTCATCGAGTACCAATTGCAGACCGCCAGATACTCCAAAATCATCGCCCGCATTACCCACAGCCAGAATCAGTCTGATTCGTTTATCTCGGTCAGCGATAAGATCCGAGCAGTCATAAAAACAGCGGTGAAATACGCCAAGGTGGACGCGCCAATCCTGATCATCGGTGAATCCGGTACCGGCAAAGAGATGCTGACCGACTTGATCCATGACAACAGCACCCGCCGGGACACCCCTTTTCTCAAGATCAATTGCGGCGCTCTGCCTGAGCAACTGGTCGAGGCCGAGTTGTTCGGTTATGAGGAAGGCGCGTTCACCGGCGCCAAAAAAGGCGGCCATATGGGTCTGTTTGAGATGGCGCATAACGGAACCTTGCTCCTGGATGAGATCGGCGAGATGTCAATGCCGCTGCAAGCCAAACTCCTGCGCTTCATGGAAAAGATGGAGTTCTACCGGGTGGGCGGTAACAAACTGATCAAGGTGGATGTGCGCCTGATTGCCGCCACCAACCGCGATCTGAGTGATATGATCACCACCCGGCAATTCCGGCTGGATCTTTTTCACCGCCTCAATGTTTTTAACCTGACGGTTCCGTCGCTGCGCGAACGCCGCGACGATATCCTGCCTCTGATCCGGTTTTTCTTAGAGACGTATAACTCAAAATATAAAACGAATAAGAAATTCAGCACTGAATTGCTGAATTTGCTTGTTAGCTACGACTGGCCCGGCAATGTCCGGGAATTGAAAAACCTGGTGGAACGTCTCGTCGTCATTTCCGAAGAAGAATGTATTTTCCCCAGGAATTTGCCGGACAATCTCTGGGCCACGTTAAGCAGCGACACGCCGGCAGAGGCGGACAATGGCGGTTGTGGCGGCGGTGAAGCAATTCCAGGAAATATTGCCATGCCGTTCGGCGATCAAGCGGATATCTTGTCGGCTTTTTCATCGTTCCGTGAGGCCAGGGATTATTTTGAAAAATATTATCTGAGCAAGGCGCTGGAAAAATACGGCTCCATTCGCAAGACCGCTTTGCATATCGGTATCAGTCATCCGGCCGTCATCAAGAAAATGGGTAATTATGGAATACACCTACCGGTAAAACAGAAAAATAAATAACGTCAGTCGCCTCCTCATAGCGAATTCCATAGGTAAGGAGTGCTGCTTATGAGTACCTTCGCCGACAAGCTTAGAAAGACCCGCGAGGCGGCTACAATGCTACAGAAAGACCTCGCGAACAAGGCGGGACTGTCGCAGAGGATAATCAGCAAATATGAGAGGGGCGAAGCGTTTCCGCGCGGCGCAACGCTGTACAAGCTCGCCGACGCTTTGGGCGTGTCGGTGGATTACCTGCTCATCGACGACCAGCGGATTGAGAAAAACCCGTATATAGAGCGGCAGTACGACGCGAGCGAACTACTTGAAGGGACGACCGCCCTGTTTGCCAGCGGTTCCCTGGACGAGGAAAACTTGGAACTAATAAATAACTACCGATACAAATTACCGGCAAGAGTCGCCGGTAATTTGCTCTGTCGCTATGTCTTCAGACAAATGGGTCATTAATTCGCGGACAGTCCTACTAAAGATTTTCCAGTTCTTCAAGAGACTTGCCTTTTGTTTCAATGCCCATCACCCAAATGAGAATGACAGCGATGATATATAGGCTGGCCATAGCTGTAATCGCTACCGAGAAACTATAATTGTCCGCGATGATACCGATCACAGTGGGTCCCAAGGTCGAACCCAGTCTGCCGATGCCGGTATAGGCTATCCCCATACCAGTCGCTCGCAGCCGTGTAGGAAAGAGTTCCGAGCCATAAAGCGGATACCCTGTAAAATAACCCATGGAAGCTCCCATGAGAACTCCTATGGGCAGCATCATTGAAGAGGACGTTGACAAAGATACAAAAATTGGCGCCAAAATCATTGCCAGCAACCAATAAATCGTAAAACTTAAGCGACGACCGACTTTGTCGGAAACGAAACCGAAGGAAATATAACCGGCAGCGCAGCCCAGGTTAATAAGAATAAACCAAATCGCGGTTGCCGATACACCCAACCCGCCTTCTGTTCGCAACATCGTGGGAATCCAAGTAATGATGCACCAATAACCCATGAGGCCGATAAAGGAGATAAGCATGAACAACGTAGTTCTTTTGAGCAGTTTGCCTTTGAATATTTCCGTCCAGCTGACTTTTTCCTGTAATCCCTGTTTTTCCAATTCCTTTTTTTGGACGAAGGCTTCCGGCTCTTTAATCTTTACCTGAATAAAAAGAACGATAACCGCTGGAATAACACCTGTCAAGAAGACGGCGCGCCATCCGAAAGAGGGCGATATCGCCGTATACACCGCTGACGCCAATATGGCGCCCAGCGGCCAGCCGCATTGCATGACGCCCATAATCTTTCCTCTGTACTTAGCGGGCCAGGTTTCCGTAAGCAGTGCCGCTCCCGCAGCCCATTCACCGCCAGCGAAGAAGCCCATCAAGAAGCGGAACCCGATGAGCGAAGCCGCATTCCAGGACAATGCCGTCAACCCTGTAAAAGCGGCATAACCTAAAACCGTAATAATCATGACTTTGATGCGGCCCAGTTTATCGGTTTGAGGCCCCCAGAAAATACCGCCGACCCCATAGCCTAACAAACTGAGCGTCATAACCAAACCGGAACCGGTGAAATTGAAATCAAAATCCGCTTTAATGTCCACTAGGGCGTTGCTGTAAAGCATGACCTCAAGAGCGTCGAACACGTAAGCCATCAATGAAACAATAAGAACAATCCACATATACCCGGTGATTTTGTCTTTATCCTGCGGACTTTTTGTTTCAGCAGCAGTCATTCGCTACATACCTCCTACAAAATAGTTTTTAGTCAGAAACTTGCGCAGAGGCTATTCTTTCTCTGTATCTCGCATATCCCGGATATTGCGCGTACAACGTCTTTCTGAGATCCGCGCGGAAATCAGGATGAGCAATCTCAATGAGCGCCTCACCTCTTTCGCGGACGGTTTTGTATCTGAGATCAGCAATGCCAAACTCTGTGACCACATAATGAACTTCGTTCCGGCTCGCCGTCACAGAGGATCCCAAGTCCAGTAGCGGTACAATTTTTGAGATGGTGCCCTGCTTTGCAGTCGCGTTCAAAGCAATAATTGACTTACCGCCGGGACAGTTCGCCGCTCCGCGAATAAAATCAACCTGACCGCCGACACCGCTGTAAAGCTGAGGTCCAATTGAATCAGCGCATATTTGCCCTTGCAAATCAACTTGAAGAGCGCTGTTGATAGAGATCATTTTATGCTGCTGGGCAATGATGGTCGAATCATTGACATAATCGACAGGCCACATCTCAAAAGTCGGGTTATCGTCCATTGCGTCGTAGAGTTCCTGGGTACCCATGGCGAATGTCGAAACGATCTTATGCCGATGCATCGTCTTAAGACTGCCGGTCAACGCGCCTGCTTCGATCAAATCCACGCACCAATCCGCAAGCATCTCGGAATGCACAGCCAAATTCTCTTTGCCGGTCAGTAGCGAGGCTACCCCTTCCGGCACTGAGCCGATGCCCATTTGCAGCGTCGCACCGTCATCGACCAGACTGGCGACATACTCGGCGATCTTTTTCTCTTTATCTCCAACTTTCGCCCGCGGGAATGCCAGGATCGGATAATCCACCTCTACCAGATGGTCGAATTCAGAAACGTGGAACATGCGAGGGCCATACGTTTTCGGCATTCGCGGATTTACTTCGGCGATAAGAATTTTTGCCGCTTCCATCGCCGCGATACTATAGTCGGCGCTCACGCCCATGCTGCAATAACCATTCTTATTCGGCGGCGACACCTGCATAAGACACACATCGACAGGATAAAAACCATCCCGAAAAAGCCGAGGAACCTGGTAAAAGAAAATGGGCACGTAATCGGCCCGGCCTTCGTTGACAGCTTTGCGTGAACCCGGCCCGATAAACAGGGAACGGTGGCGGAAACTCCGCTCATTTTCCGGCAGACAATACTTTGAGGGACCTACGGCGATCATGTGATCCACTTCCACATCTTCCAACTCACCCGCCCTGTGCACCATTGCCTCCACCAGAACTTGCGGTTCCCCGCACGCAAAGCCAACAACCACTCTGTCGTGCGATTTGATGCATTTGACGGCTTCTGCGGCTGACACAAGCTTTGATTGGTAAATGTCTTTCCATCTGCTCACTTGCTTCTCTCCTTTGTTTTCATGCCGCCGCTCGCGCCGGCACAAATTTGTCAACAGCTCTTTACTACTACTGTTTTCACCTTTTTTTGTATGAATAGAATCCTTGCCCGGTTTTCATGCCGAGGTTTCCCGCTCGTACAAGTTTGCGCAGCAAAGGGCATGGTCGGTATTTATCCCCGAAATCCTTACTCAGCGACTCCATGATAAACAAAATGACATCCAGTCCGATGGCGTCGGCCGAGGCCAAGGGGCCAAGAGAGTACGACATAACTGATTTAAATATCTCATCAATATCCTTTGCCTCCGCTACACCCTCGTGTAAAGCGAAAATCGCTTCGTTGAGCATTGGGATATAAACCCGGTTGAGTACATACCCGGCGGATTCCGCCACCGGCACAGGAGTTCGATCCATCCCTCTTATCAGCGTCAGAGCTGATTCGTATGTCTCTTCATCAGTAAAAGTACTTCTGGCGACTTCCAAAACCTTAACCACCATAGCGGGATTAAAGAAGTGAATGGCTAAGATTTTGTTTTTATTTTTCAATACGGAAGCAATCTCCGAAACACTTAATGAGGACGTGTTCGTGCCAAATTTAGTCTGCGCACCGCAATGTAATTCCAATTTTTGGTAAAAATCCAGCTTAAGAACGATGTCTTCTTTGACCGACTCTAAGATCCAGTCCATCGCCGCCAATTCGCTGAGATTTTGGATGACTTTGAAATTCGCTATTGTCGCTTCTTTTTGTTCCGCAGTGATTTTACCGCCCATGAAAGCCTTCTCCGTACTTGCCCGCAATTTCGCGACAGTCTCTTCGATAACTGCGGTAATGGCGGGGGTTGCTGCGCCGCCATGCTCCAAGAGCGCCAAGAACTGCCGGTAAGGCAGGATATATGTCTCGTATCCCGCTTGAGCGCACAGTCTGGCGATGCTGTTCCCCATGACCCCGGAACCAGCCACTGCAACTTTTGTCATGTAAATTCCTCCTTTGTTGCCATGCCGGCTAGAGCGCCGGCACAAATATGCTGTGAAAATAGTAGCATCGGCTCCTCTTCGGTCGCCTACTCTCGTATTTTCACGCCTACGCTTATATCCATAATCTTATGCATATTTTATGCCAGCTACCGGAATATGGTATAAAAATGCCGGAACACCGCCCAGACCCGGCCGACCGCAAAAAAATCCGTAAACAGGCGCGGAGAATTGCCCGCGAAAACGGTAACTAAACAGTAAACGGTAATAAAAACTACCGATACAAATTACCGGCAATAGTCGCCGGTAATTTGCCGGGACGCCGTGGGCGGTATGCCTCGTTGCGACTAAGGCGCCTTACGCCGGTTTGCACCCATCAGTTTTGCTCAAGGCGCCAAGTCGCTGGCATTGCAACATGGTCGCATCGCTCGTGTCATCACCCATCAGCCTCGGCGATGCTCCCTGTTGCTGCTGCAAGTCGCACTCGCTTTCTCCGCTCCGCGGCGCTCGTGCTTGTTGT
>JAISWK010000148.1 GCA_031270805.1 Gracilibacteraceae bacterium | reverse complement strand
ACACCATAATTATAACAGAAGTTGAGTAGGAATGCAAGGCCTAAACCAAGAAAAAATGGGGGATTCAACACATAACTGGAGGGCGTGTGGTGCAAAATGCGGCGGGAATTACGGATAATTACAAGAGGAACTGCCGGTACACCCCTACCTTGTCTTACCACATTATATAATTCTCCTTCGTAATATGAAGGCCCGGAACTCATTTGCGATTGTAATATTTTCATTGGTAATACTTCAATTCCCAGGTCAATTTGATTACCGACATAAAATGCCAAATGCTTCACAAAGAGATCGTATGTAACAAAAGCGTATTTGCCAAATTGAACTTCAATAGCCACACGATTTTTTACAAAATCAGTTTGATTATAACTTCTTATCGCAATCTCACCTTGGGCTTCAATCTCCTGTTTTTGTACATCCGGTGGCATAGCCAATGTCTTTCTTATTAGTTTTTCATCCTTTGTTACCCAATAACTTACCCTGCTTTCTTTCCAATGAAGCTTTGTCAATTCTTTTTTGAATGCTTCATTCATTTCAATAGGACTATAAAGTAATGTTCCCTTCATTCTTTTTTCTTTTTATATTTTCGTCTTACATTTTTCAGCGTCAACTGTTTTTATAACATTTTCAATCTCGTTCCATAATTCAGGCTTATGAACCAACAAATATTCGAGACCATTTAAATGTGAATATTTCTCAATTATTTTCATTTTGTCATTCCATATATCGGAGTTTTATCAAACAATGTTAACTGTTCTGTTGCTTTTTCCAACTCATATTCCAAATTAATTTTGGGGTTTTTTGGGTCATATATTGGTTTATTCATAGGACGGGTTTTTAATCTCCCCTCCATTGCCCGTTTAGTTCTTTCTACAGCAATAGAATAATATTCTTCCATTATCTCACACCCTATCCCCCTGCGTCTATTTTTTACAGCCGCCGCTGTTGTTGAACCAACTCCTAAAAATGGATCAAAAACCAGATCGTTTTCATTTGTTAACGAAAGAACCAATCTTTCAACCAATTCTATAGGAAATTGACATGGGTGTATTGTTTTCTCCACATGATTATTCTTTACATTAGGAATGTCCCATATATCACTTGGATTCTTTCCCAATGGATTGCAAGAAAGTTCACCAATTCTCGGCCCCTTAAAATATCGTTTACTGGGATATTTTTGAGGTATTCTTACAGAATCCAAATTAAAAATATAATTATCAGTTTTAGTAAACCATAAAATAGATTCATATCTTCCGGAGAATCTTTTTGAGGCATGTAAACCATGACCAAATTGCCAAATAATTCTATTTCGTAATTTTAAATCATGCTTCTGGAAAATAGAATATAATAAAATATCCAATGGTACTATTTCGGCATTTTCAACAAAATTTCCAATTTGCCAACATATACTTCCATCATCAGCGAGTATTCGGACGCATTCATCAATTATTTGTTCTTGTTTATTATAATATTCCTTTAAGCTTGACTTTTTTTCATATTTTTTTCCAATATTATATGGGGGCGAAGTAACAACCAGCTTGACCGATTGGTCCGGTATAGTTTTTACGAAATCATAGCAAGAACCGTTATTGATAACCGCATCTGCTTTATCTGAATATTTGTTTACAATACTGCCCATAAATTATACCTTACCCGTAATACCCGATTGTCTCCTGCATCTGAAGCGGCAAGCACATTATATCATCAGGGCGTCCGACCGTCAATAGAAAGAGTTCATGCTTGCTTGCCCCGGCCGCTAAAACATAGATGGCGTTAAATTTCAAGAGGAAATTGGATGTTCTCGTGTTGGATTAGCTCCACTTCTGATATGACCCCAACCCTCCGGTTCTCGTATCGACAATTGGCGAATTTGCTCTCTCTCTGTTGTTTTGAACGAGGCAAAGTCCCAAGCCTTACCTGCTTCTAACCAATCGTTCATGGGCGAATTGTGAAAATTTCCAACTTTGTATACCTTTACGGAAATGACTTCCGTAAACCTGATATGATACTTGTGCTTATAAAAAGAACGTCCATTGTTTACATCCCCTCTGCTAATACGATCAAGTATTGTAATAGCGGTAGTCATGTCCGGCGAGATGGTGATTGTATTCCTCCGGAGCCACCTCTGCAATCGGCGATTTTACTATCCCTGCGCGTACAGAATATCCCTTATAACGCCGCTTTCGGATTCTCCAACAGCGTTTGGTTCGCCGTTTTTTGTATTTCTGGAACCCAGTTCGGTTCGGCTATGAAGCTCTCCACCGGACTGTCCCGATAAGCCTCCTGGATGTAAGCCACCTGCTCCGGCGTGAGCGGGTTCTTCAGGCCCGGTTCCCTCTTTCAGTCTTGGATCTCGATTCGCCATGTTCTCCACCTCCAGATTTTACTTTATCAGGTTCATCCTTCTTTGGCAAGTCTTTTTCGCCGCCGTCGCCTACCTCGTTGCAACATCACCGCCTCGCTCGCGTTTTCACTTATCTGTTTAGTGCGAGGCGGTGTGTTGCTGCCGATAGGGGCGCTTCCCTTCATCGCTTCGCGCGGTCGCGCCCCTATCCCCTACGGCAATCCCGCCCCATTGTCGCGGGACACTCTAATCCCTAATCCCTAATGCTGGACTTTGCTCTCATCCAATCCGCCTCCCGTTGGTTTTCGGGACGATTGCCATCGTCCCCTACGGCAATCCCGCCCCATTGTCGCGGGACACCCTAATCCCTAATCCCTAATCCCTAATCCCTAACCACTAACCACTAACCACTAACCACTGAACTGTATTAACCCTTGCCCCGGCCGCTAAAATGATGTATACTTGGTTCAGGAGAATCGCAAAAGGAGTGCCTTCATTGCAAATTCTGGTCAGTGAAAAAGTGGCTCCGGCCGGACTGGCCCTGCTCAGGGAAGCCGGCACGGTGGACACCTACTCCCATATCGGTCGGGAAGAACTGAAAAATATCATCGCCGGGTACGACGCCTTGATCGTGCGGGGCGATACGGTTGTGGACGAAGAAGTGATCGCCGCCGGCCTCAACCTCAAGGTAATCGGGCGGGCCGGGCTGGAAGTGGATCAGATAGATATTCCGGCCGCCACGCGCCACGGCGTCATGGTCTTGAACGCGCCGCAGGGGGCGAGCGCCTCGCATATCGAGTACACCATGGGTATGCTGCTGGCCTTGAGCCGGCAGATTCCCCTGGCTTACGCCACAGTCCGCGCGGGCCGCTGGGAGCGCGAATCCATAGCCGGCACGGAGTTGCGGGAAAAAACGCTGGGGATTATCGGCTTCGGTCGCATCGGCGCCGGTCTGGCGGAGCGGGCGCAGGCTTTTCACATGCGCCTCTTGGCCCACGACCCGTTTATCAGCAAAGCCCGGGGCCGGGAACTGGGCGCGGAACTGACCGACTTGCCTTCGCTCCTGGCCCAGTCCGATTATATCACCCTGCATGTCCCGCTCAGCGAAGATTCACGCCACTTGCTGGACGCCCAAGCCTTCCAGCTGATGAAACCGGGCGTCCGCATCGTCAATTGCGCCCGCGGCGGCCTGGTGGATGAAGCCGCCTTGCTCGCGGCTCTGCAAAGCGGTCTTGTGGCCGGCGCCGCCCTGGACTGTTTTGAGCAGGAACCGCTGCCCCCGGATCATCCTTTTCTCAGCCTGCCCCAGGTCGTCTGCACCCCGCGGCTCGCGGCGCGGACGGAAGAAGCGGAAAACGAAGTGGCCGTCGTCGTGGCGCGCGGCGTACTTGCGGCTCTGCGGGCGGAACCGGTGGCCACGTCCCTCAATATTCCCCCGGTTTCCCGTACGGTCATGGAAACTATCCGGCCTTACCTTATTTTGGTGGAAAAAATGGGCGTGCTGGCCGTACATCTGACCGGCGGCGGGATCAAGAGCGTGGAAGTCAGTTACAACGGCGAAATCAGCGCCATCGACACAAAAATGCTCACACTCGGCGTCCTCAAGGGCATCCTGAATCCGATCCTGCAGGAGGACGTCAATTTCGTCAACGCGCCGGAGGTGGCCAAAGCCCGCGGCATCAGCGTCGTGGAGTTTAAGAGCCCGGACACAGAAAATTTTGTCGATCTCATCACGGTAAAAATAAAAACGGACGACGCCATCTGCGAAACGGCCGGCACGCTCTTCGGCCGGACGCAGGGCCGGATCGTGCGTATCAACAGCTGCCGCGTCGACGTGGAGCCCAAAGGCTGGCTGCTCTGGATTCCCCATGAAAATATGCCGGGCATGGTGGGCAAGGTCGGCCTGGCCCTGGGGGAAAAAGGAATCAATATCAACGGGATGCAGCTCGCGACGACGGCGGATCCGAACCTCAGCGTCATGATTCTCGCCGTCGCTCAGGATGTGGAGCGGGACGTGGCGCAGATTCTCACGGATCTCGCCGGGGTACACAGCGTCAAAAAGGTTGTTTTTGACTGAAAAAGCGGAAAGGCGGAGTCCAAGATGAGCAACCCGGTAGTGGCGATTGTCGGTCGGCCCAACGTGGGCAAATCGACCCTGTTCAACCGCCTGGCGGGCGGTTCGACGGCTATCGTGCAGGATACGCCGGGGATAACGCGCGATCGGCTCTACTGCGACGCGGACTGGCGCGGACGCCGCTTCACCCTGATTGACACCGGCGGGATTGAACCGCGCCCCGCTGAAGCGTCAATGGCCGCTCAGACGCGCCGCCAGGCGGAAATAGCGGTGACTGAGGCGGAATTGGTGCTTTTTCTCGTCGACGGCCAGTCCGGGCTGACGGAGGAAGACGAGAGCGTCGCCCGTTTTTTGCGCCGCGGGGGAAAGCCGATTTTGCTCGTCGTTAATAAGGTGGAAAATTTTACCAACCATAGCGGCGTGGAACACGAATACCTCCGCCTGGGCCTGGGCGCGCCCCTGCCGGTTTCCGCCGCTCACGGCCTGAACACCGGCGACCTGCTGGATGCCGTCGCTGCCGCCCTGCCCGCGGGGGAAAAGGAGAACGGCGACCCCGACGTCGTGAAAGTCGCGGTGGTCGGGCGCCCCAATGTCGGCAAATCGTCGCTGGTCAACAAATTGCTCGGAACGGAGCGCGTGATTGTCAGCGACACGCCGGGCACGACGCGGGACGCGGTGGACACGCCATTTGTTTTCGACGGCCGCCATTACCTGCTTATCGACACGGCCGGCATCCGGCGCAAGACCAAGGTCTTACAGGCGACGGAGAATTACAGCGTAATCCGCGCTCTGCGCGCCATCAACCGCTGCGACCTCGCCCTCATGCTGCTGGACGCCCCGGAGGGCGTGACAGAGCAGGATAAACGCATTGCCGGCTATGTGCATGAAGCGGGAAAAGGGATAATTCTCGTCGTCAATAAATGGGATTTAGTGGAAAAAGACGACAAGACCCTGCACAAGTTCGAGCAAAAACTGCGGGCTGACATGGGATTTCTCCACTATGCCCCGACCCAGTTTATTTCCGCCTTGACCGGCCAGCGCGTGCATAAAATAATGGAATTGGCGGAATTCGTGGCCGAACAGAACAGCCGCCGCGTCCAGACCAGCGTACTGAACGACGAATTACGCGAGTGGGTCTACACAAATCCGCCGCCGGGCGACCGGGGCAAGCGCCTGAAAATACTGTACGCGACCCAGCAGAGCGTGCAGCCGCCGACCTTTGTTTTTTTTGTCAACGATCCGGATATTATGCATTTTTCCTACCGCCGCTACTTGGAAAACCGGCTGCGCGCCTTTTTCGGCTTTGAGGGCGCGCCGATCCGCTTGATTGTTCGGGCTAGGGAGGAAGTGGACTGATGTGGCAGTACCTGGTGTTCCCGCTCGCTTACTTGCTCGGCGCTTTTCCCTCGGCCTGGCTGGCGGGCCGGGCGGTCGGCGTCGATCTGCGCACGGCCGGCAGCGGCAATATGGGCGCGACCAACGCCCTGCGCCTTTTGGGCAAACGCCGGGGCTTTACCGTCCTGGCGGCTGATGTCCTGAAAGGCGCCTTGGCCGCCTGGCTGGCCTTGAATACTTTCGGCCCCTGGGGCGGGGTGAGCGCCGGCATCCTGGCCCTGCTCGGGCACAGCTTTAACCCGTTTTTCGGCTTCAAACCCAGTGGCAAGGGCGCGGCCGCCGGTCTCGGCGTCGTCATCGTCCTCATGCCCCGAGAGACGGTCGCGGCCCTGGCGGTTTTCCTCCTTGTCCTTCTCATCTGGCGCCGGGTATCTCTTTCCTCGATTACGGCCGCCCTGACCGTACTCGTCGCCATGTTCCTGCTGCGCGAACCGCTGCCGCTCCTGGTTTTTGGCCTGGTGGGCGTAACACTGCTCATCGTGCGGCATAAGGCGAATATCGAACGGCTCCTGGACGGGACGGAACCGAAAATAGGCCGGAAGGAAGGTGAGTAGTATGGCTTTGCTCGGCGCGCTAGTCGTGCCTCATCCCCCGCTGATCGTGCCGGAGGTGGGCCGGGGCGGGGAAAAGGCGGTGCAGAAAACAACCGCCGCTTATCGGGCCGTGGCGCAGGCCGCCGCCCGGTTGCAGCCGGAAACCGTTATCGTCGTTTCCCCGCACGCGCCCTGTTACCGGGATTATATCCAGATCTCGCCCGGAGCCTCCGCCCGGGGGGATTTTGCCGCTTTCGGCGCGGCGCGGGTCGCGGTGGAGGCGGAGTATGACGAAGATTTTGCCGCCGCCCTGGCCGCCGCCGCCCAGGCTATGGACCTGCCGGCCGGAATAGAGGGCGAGAGCGGTTCCGGGCTGGATCACGGCACACTGATCCCCCTGTATTTCCTGAATATGTTTTACCGGGACTACCGGCTGGTGCGCATCGGGATTTCCGCCTTACCGGCGGCGGTGCATTACGAGCTGGGCGGGCTTGTGCGGGCGGTGGCGAAAAAAATGGATCGCCGTACCCTGTTTGTCGCGAGCGGCGACCTTTCCCACCGCCTGCTGGCCTCGGGTCCGTATGGCTTTCATCCTTCCGGCCCCCTTTTTGACGCCTGGGTGACGGAAAGCATCCGGACAGGTAATTTGGAAAATTTTCTCAAACCGGAGGAAAAAATGTGCGACGAAGCGGGCGAATGCGGCCTTCGCTCGCTGCAGGTTCTGACGGGCGCGCTGGCCGGGCTGCCCTTTACCCCGCGCCTGCTCTCCTACGAAGGGCCTTTCGGCGTCGGTTACGCCGTGGCGGCTTTTTTCCCTGGTCATATGGAGGTAAAATCGATAGATGAATAAAATATTACTTCGCGCCGCGGTGCTGCTGCTCTTGACCTTGCTGGCCGGTTGCGCAGCCGGAACGGTAGGCAATGCGGGCGGCAGTCCGGGCGCTGAGGCGGGCGGCAGTCCGGGCGGCGCTGAGGCCGCGATCGGTCTGGCCGTCGGACAAACAGCGCCGGATTTCACCCTGACTCTCAACGGCGGCGGGGAGGTCACGCTCTCGCAGCTGCGGGGGCAGCCGGTGTTTCTCAATCTTTTCACCACCTGGTGCCCGCCCTGCCGGGAAGAGATACCGGCTCTGCAAAAAATATACGAAGAATACGGAGATAGAGTGAGCATTATCGGCGTCAGCGTGACGGAAAGCGCGGACGTGGTCGCGGAATTTATCGCCGCCAGCGGGGTGGGCTATCCCGTGGCCCTGGACCCGGACGGCATTGTGGCCGCGGACTATGATGTGCAGTTCATTCCGCAATCGTGGGTGCTGGACTCAGACGGCGTTATCGCGGACTATATCCCCGGTGGGACGGATGAAGCGGGGATTTTGGCGGCGCTGGCCGGGGTGCTGCCGTGAAAAGCCGCCTCCGCGCCCTTCTCTTCGCCCTGGCCTTGGGCTCGCTCCTCTTTGGCCTCAGTCGGGGGGAGCCGGCGGCGGTGATGCAAAAGGCCGTCCTCCTCTGCCTGGAGTGTATCGGTTTTGGCTAAACGGGCCTGGATTCAGGCGGCGGCCGCGCTGCTCCAAAACGGCTACCTGCGCGGCTTCGGCGACGGGAGCCTTTACCGCGGGCCGGGCAAACAATTTTGTGTGCCGGGCCTCAACTGTTATTCCTGCCCGGGCGCTCTGGCCGCCTGCCCGATCGGGGCCCTGCAGGCAATGGCCGCGAACGTCCGTTTCGGCTTGTCCTTTTATGTTTACGGTTTCCTCCTCCTCACCGGACTGATCGGCGGCCGATTGGTCTGCGGTTTCCTTTGTCCGTTCGGGTTCATCCAGGAACTGCTGTACCGTGTGCCGCTCGGCAAATGGCGCCGGCCGTTGCCGCCGGTTTTGCGCCGCCTGAAATACGCGGTCTTGCTTGTCCTGGTCATCGGGATTCCGACCGCGCTGACGCTGACGGGCGGCATCAGCTTTCCCGCTTTTTGCCAGTGGCTGTGTCCGGCCGGCACATTGGAAGCCGGTATCCCCGTCGCCTTGGCCAACGAGCGGATCCGGGGCGCTCTGGGCTGGCTCTTTGTCTGGAAATTGTCCGTGCTGCTCGGATTGCTCTACGTCGCCATGCGTCTGTTCCGACCTTTCTGCCGCGTGCTTTGCCCGCTGGGCGCCATATACGCCCTCTTGAACCGGCTGTCGGTCGTGCATATTCGGACGGAGAGCCATTGCCAAGGCTGCGGCGCCTGCCGGCGGGTTTGCGGTATGGAGGCCGCGGATCCGGACGATCCGGAATGTATCCGCTGCGGCCGCTGCGTCACCTGCTGTCCGACGGGAGCGCGGCGCTGGGCTTGGCGCCGGGGCGGGGCGCCTGTGCGGAGCGGCGAAAATTAGGGGAAATGGGGGATAATGATGAAAGTTTTAGTGGCGGCGGATTCCTTCAAAGGCAGTTTGCCGAGCCGCGCTGTGGGCGAGGCGGTAGCGGAGGGCGTGCGCCGGGCGCTGCCGGCGGCGGAGACGCGGGTGTTACCTTTGGCCGACGGCGGCGAGGGGACGGTGGACGCGCTGGTGGAAGGCTTGGGCGGGGAGCGGCGCACCGTGCGCGTCACCGGCCCCCTGGGCGCGCAGGCGGACGCCGGGTACGGCGTCCTGCCGGATGGCACGGCGGTGATCGAGATGGCAGCCGCTTCCGGGCTGCCACTCGTACCGCCGCGCCTGCGCGACCCCCGGCGCGCGACGACGCGGGGGACGGGGGAACTGATGCTGGCGGCTTTGGCCGGCGGAGCGCGGCGCCTGCTGATCGGCATCGGCGGCAGCGCGACGAACGACGGCGGAGCGGGCATGGCCCAGGCCCTGGGCGCGCGGCTGCTCGACGCAGCGGGGAATGAACTCCCGCCGGGCGGCGCGGCGCTCCGCCGTTTGGCTCGGATTGACGTCAGCCGCCTGGATCCGCGCCTCCGGGAAACCGAAGTCGTGGTTATGTCCGATGTGACCAACCCCCTGTGCGGCCCGCTGGGCGCTTCTTACGTCTACGGCCCCCAAAAAGGCGCGACGGCGGAAGACGCGGCGGAATTGGACGCCTGTCTCGCTCACTACGCCGGGATAATCCGCCTTCAGCTGGGACGGGACATTGCCGCCACGCCGGGCGCGGGCGCGGCCGGCGGGCTGGGCGCCGGTCTGCTGGTTTTCGCGGCGGCGGAACTGCGCGGCGGAGCGGACGCCGTGCTGGACGCCCTCTCCTTTGACGCCCTGCTCGCGGCCTGCGATGTGGTTGTGACCGGAGAAGGGCGCATAGACGCCCAATCCGCCTTCGGTAAGCTGCCGGGGAACGTAGCCGTCCGCGCCCGCTCCCAGGGCAAGCCGGCTCTCGCCATTGTCGGCGCGGTGGCGGCCGGGGCGGAGGCGCTGTACGGCGAGGGTTTGACCGCCATTATCCCCATCTGCGACCGCCCGATGACGACGGAAGAAGCGATCCGGGACGCGGCCCGGCTGGTGCGGGACGCCGCCGAACGGGCCTTCCGCCTGCTCGCTTACTACCGGGGCGATTGACGGATTTTCCGAATATCTGCGCCCGCCCCGATAATAACGCTTGCCTTCCGCGGCAAAATGCAATAAACACGGATTTTCATGGCATCCGAACTCGCAAAAATATCAACTCGTTGTTGAAGCCTGAAAAACCAACTTCTTGCCACCGAGCCATGGGTATTCATAGTCCTGATCGAACCGCGACAAAGCTTCCAACAAGAGCGGAAGCGTCCGTTTGCGCTTTAGTTTGACGACGACACTGTCTTCGGTGTTTT
>JAISWK010000045.1 GCA_031270805.1 Gracilibacteraceae bacterium | reverse complement strand
TCTGATGGGGAGCGATTCAAGAATCATAAACACCTCCATAAGTCACAAGAAAAATTAGCGCGTCTTTGTCGCGGGCTGTCTCGAAAACAAAAGGGCAGTGCGAACAGAGAGTTCTATTTCTATCCGTCAAGTCAACTTTGCGGCGCGTGTGGTCACCAGAACGCCGCGACAAAGAACTTGGCGGTGCGCGAATGGGTATGCCCGGACTGCGGCGTGGTACACGACCGTGACATCAACGCCGCAAAGAATATTCTGCGCGAGGGTTTGCGCTTGATAGAGTAGACTGCTCACGCGGTACGGCGGGACACGCCGGAACCTATACGCTTGGGGAGTTCGTGTAAGACCCGTGGGGGCGACGGACGTTTTGAACCAAGAATCCCCCGGCTTTAGCCGTGGGGAGTGTCAAAATCGCCCGCCGTTGGGATATAATGCGGTTGATTATAATAAATTTGCGGAGGTTGCGATGCGAAAGAAAAAAACGAGCGGACTGAGGGGCCGCGCTCTGACGGCCGGCGCGGCGCTGGTTTTTACGGCGCTGATTTGCCTCAAACCGAGCCGGGCCATCCTGTTCACCCTGGTAAAAAGCGCGGCTCTACTCCATGACCAATCCCGCCGCAGCATAACGGGCAAGCTGTCCGGCGATTGGCGCGGCAAAACAGTGGACATCTATTACGGCTTTGACCACGGCATCCTTTATGTAACAGATCGCAGAGGCTTTGCGGGCGGGGACTGGCAAACGGGAACATACGAGCTTTATCGTAATACGAACGATCCGGCGGACGGCTGCACAATGGTCATGCACTTCGCCGGGCAATCAACCGCTTACGCCTTCGCTGCCGCCGACGCCGAAACCATTGTTTTTACCCGCGACGGGGAAGATTTCCCGTTTGAAAGTATCCGCTATTGATGAGGGCTGCGCCCGCATCGGGAAAGAGTGAGACCCTCACTCTTTCCCTGTAGCAGACGGTCGTAAATCTCAGTCCTCCGCGCAGTCGTCGCAATCACAGTCGTCCAGTTCTTCCCAGGCGTCCGAGACTTTTTCCCACTCCTCATCATCTTCGATGTCAACGAGAATTTCTTCGCCTTTCTCATTTTTTTCCAATTTCAAAATGATGGCTTCGATTTCATCGTCATCCTCGTCATATTCCTCGTCCACGTCCTCGTCCTCGTCCTCGTCCTCGTCTTCATCGTCTTCCGCGCCGGTCGGCAGCAACACGAAATATGTGTTTCCGTCCACTTCGAGCGTTTCGAGATGAATGAATTCATGCTCGGCGCCTTCATCGTCCGTCAGCACCACAGAGTCGACCAATTCTTCTTCCGGCGTGATTTTATCAGCCATACCCGTACCTCCCCCACATATTGAGTTTCCATTTATTATCATAACCTGTTTGGCGGGCAAAGTCAAATTGTTTCGGGCGGATTCCGTCTTTTTTGCGCCCGGCCCGTTCTGATAATCCAAATAACCCTGCAAAATAAGCGCCGCCGCAGTCTGATCGACGACCAATTTGCGCCGGGCCCGGGACAAATCCGCTTCCAGCAGCGCCCGTTCCGCCGCCACGCTCGTGAGGCGCTCGTCCCAAAAACACACGGGCAAAGAAAATTTTTGCCGCAGCAAAGCGGCATATTCCTCCGTCGCCTGCGCCCGGGGGCCTGCAGTCCCATTCATATTGCGCGGATAGCCGAGCAGAAAAGCGGCCGCTTCGTAACGGGCCACCAGCGCCGCCAAATCCCGCATTTCCCCCGGCCCGCGCCGGACGACGCCGACAGGTTGGGCCGTCCAGCCAAAAACGTCGCTGACGGCCACGCCGATCTTCTTATCGCCCAAATCCAACCCCAATACACGCGGTCTTGCCTCTGGCATCAATCCGCCTCCAAGTCGGGCAAATAACTGCGCACCAGTTCCTCTAAAAGTTCATGCCGCTCTATCTTGCGAATCCGCGCCCGCGCTTGCCGGTGGCTGGTAATATAGGCGGGATCGCCGGACATCAGGTAGCCGACCAACTGGTTGATGGGGTCATAGCCTTTCTCGCGCAGGGAATTATAAACCTCGCTCAGAATAGCCGCCGCCGACACATCTTCCGTGTTCCGGCGAAACAATTTTGTTTCTTCAAAATCAGCCAAGCGCTCCTCCTTCCTGTTCCAGCAAATGGCGGCGCACAATCTGCGGTGTTTTGTCCAGAGCCTCGGCCAATTTGGCCGGGTCTTTGCCGCCGGCTTGAGCCATGTCCGCCCGGCCGCCGCCGCCGCCGCCCGTGACGGCGGCCACTTCCTTGATCAGTTTGCCGGCATGCAGACCGCGCAACCCTTCCGGCAGTACGGCCGCCACCAGGTTGACTTTGCCGTTTTCCGCCGCGCCGAGGACGATTACTCCGGCCTGGCCGCCGGCCCGCCAACGGTCTTTCAGGGTGTCGGCCATCCGGCGCAAGGCGTCCATATCCCCCACCTGCACGCGAGCCGCCAGCACCTGGACTCCATTCACGTCTTTGACCTGCGTCATTATATCGTCGGCTTCATACTTGGCCAGCCGCTCACGCAAACGCCGCGTCTCCCGCTCCAATTCCCGCATCTCCGCCATGACGGCCAACGCCCGTTTGCTCAGTTCCTGCGGCCCCGCTTTCAGGGTTTGTTCCGCTGCCGCGATTTCCTGTTCCAGTTTTTCCATATAATCCAGCGCACCAAAGCCGGTTACCGCCTCGATCCGGCGCAGTCCGGCCCCGACGCCGCTTTCGCTCAGTATCTTCAAACTGCCGATCTCACCGGTGTTCGTGACATGGGTGCCGCCGCACAATTCTTTGCTGTAGCCGCCGGCAAAAACGACCCGCACCGTTTCTCCGTATTTTTCCCCGAAGAGGGCCGCCGCTCCCTGGGCCCGCGCCTCGGCCAGCGGCATTTCCCGCGTGCGCACGGACATGGCCCGGAACATGATGTCGTTGACGCGCAATTCCACGGCCCGCAATTCCGCCGGCGTCAGCGGGGCAAAATGGGTGAAATCAAAGCGCAGCCGCTCCGGCGTGACCAAAGAGCCGGCCTGCTGCACATGGTCGCCGAGTATTTCCCGCAAAGCCCGGTGCAGCAAGTGCGTGGCTGTGTGATTGCGCGAGACCGAACGCCGCGGTCTCTCATCCACCTGGGCGGTCACTTTGGCGCCGGCGCGTAAAACGCCCTCCTGGATGGATATTTTATGCAGAACCAGGCCGGAGGGCAGTCGGCGCAATTCCGTGACGCGCGCCGCCGCCCCCGGGGCGGTAAGCAGGCCCGTGTCCGACACCTGGCCGCCGCTTTCCGCGAAGAACGGCGTCTGGCCGAGTACGCACCAGGCGGTTTCGTTTTCCTGCACCGCCGTCGTTTCCTCCCGGTCAAAGAGGGCCAGAATCTCCGTTTCCAGTTTGAAGAGAGCGTATCCGGCAAAAGGCGTCGCGCCGAAGCGGCGCGTCTGCTCCAGCAGGGCCGGGTTCTCCCCCGCCCCCCGCATTTGTTTGGATTGATTCCGCGCCTGCCGGCGGTGTTCGGCCTCCGCCGCGTGAAAACCCGGCATATCCACGGCGAGACCCTGTTCCGCCAGTATCTCCGCCGTCAATTCCGCCGGGAACCCGTATGTCTCGTATAAGTGAAAGGTATCGGCCCCGTTCAGGACGGGTTGACCCGCGGCCAGGAGTTCCCGCGCCTTTTGCTGCAGGATGGCCGTTCCCTGGTCAAGCGTGGCCTGGAAATTCTTTTCCTCCAGGCGCAAATGACTGAGGATGAAATGTTCATTCTCCGGCAGTTCGCTGTAATGTTCGCCGTAGCCGGCGCGCACGACATAATAAAGCCGTTCGAGAAAAGGTTCGGCTATGCCGAGCATCTTGGCGTAACGGACGGCGCGACGCAAAATCCGGCGCAGGACATAACCGCGCCCGTCGCTGGCGGGGGAAATGCCGTCCGCCAGCATAAAACAGACGGCGCGGGCGTGATCGGCCACCACTTTCAGGGCCGTGTCCGTCCGGGCGTCCGTTTTGTAGCGCACCGCGGCCAGTTCGGCCGTTTTTTCGATCAAGGGCAGGAATAAATCGGTGTCAAAATTAGTATCCACGCCCTGCATGACCGAAGCGATGCGCTCCAAGCCCATGCCGGTGTCAATATTCTGCCTGGGCAGCGGCGTCAGTTCCCCGTTTTCCGCCCGGTCGTACTGCATGAAGACAAGGTTCCATATTTCCAGGTAGCGGTCGCAATCGCAGCCGACGGCACATTCCGGCCGGTCGCAGCCCCGGGCCGCGCCCTGATCGACATATATTTCCGAACACGGCCCGCAGGGGCCGGTCGGCCCGGCGGCCCAAAAATTCGTCTCGTCAGTCAAGATGCGTTCCGGGCGAATGGATGTTTCACTCAGCCATAAAGCGCGCGCTTCCTCGTCTGCGGGATAAACCGTCACCCACAGCCTTTCCGGCTCGATGCGCAACACTTCCGTCACATATTCCCAGGCCCAGTGAATGGCGTCCTTTTTGAAATAATCTCCGAAGGAAAAATTACCCAGCATTTCAAAAAAGGTATGGTGGCGCGCCGTTCTGCCCACCACCTCCAAATCGGGGGTGCGCACGCATTTCTGGCTTGTGACGGCGCGGCTGAACGGAGGCTCCACCTTGCGCATAAAATACGGCTTGAACGGCACCATCCCGGCCACCGTCAGCAGCAGGGTCGGGTCGTCCCGGGGAATAAGCGAGGCGCTGGGCTGGCGCGTGTGTCCTTTGTCCGCGAAAAAGCGCAGAAACATCTCTCTCAGTTCGTTGCCCGTGAACATGTAATTTCCCTCCGCATTCGGCCGCAAATTTTGTCGTTTCCCGTCTTGTCCGGGTATTTTGAGGAATTAAAGCGCGCCTTTTATCGCGTATTTCGGTTTGCGGTCAAAAAAATGCTGGGCTTCGATAAAACGAATCGTCCCCGTCCGGCCGCGCATGACCAGCGTGTGGGTCGCGGCGCCGGCCTGGCTGAAGGTAACGCCCTTGAGCAGCGAACCCTCCGTGATACCCGTAGCCGCGAAAAATATATCGTCCGCCGTGACGAGATCGTCCATTGAGAGCAGTTTGCGCACATCGCCGATACCCAGGGCTTCCGCCCGCTTAACGTCGTTTTCATCCTCCGGCCAGAGCCGGCCCTGCATTTCCCCGCCGAGACAACGCATGGCCGCCGCCGCCAGCACGCCCTCCGGCGCGCCGCCGATACCGAGCATCATGTCGATGCCGCTGCCTTCTATGCCGCAGGCTATAGCCGGGGCGACGTCGCCGTCCGAAATCAGGCGGATGCGCGCGCCACATTCCCGCAGTTCGCGGATAATATCCGCGTGCCGCTCCCGATCCAGCACCACCACGGTCAGTTCGTTGACGGTTTTGTGCAAAGCCTTGGCCACATTGTGCACATTTTCCCGCACGGGGGCGTCCAAATGGATCTTGCCCGCCGCCGCCGGACCGACGACAATTTTATCCATATACATGTCGGGCGCGTGCAAAAGACCGTAACGCTTCGTCGCCGCCAGCACGGCGATGGCCCCCGCCCCGCCCTTGGCCACCAGGTTGGTGCCTTCCAGCGGGTCGACGGCTATATCCACTTCCGGCGGCTCGCCGGTGCCGACTTTTTCCCCGATATAGAGCATCGGCGCCTCGTCCATCTCGCCTTCGCCGATGACGACCGTCCCGGACATATGCACCGTGTCAAACACCGCGCGCATAGCTTCCACCGCCGCGCCATCCGCCGCTTCCTTGTCGCCGCGCCCCACCCAGCGGGCGCTGGCCAGAGCGGCCGCCTCCGTTACGCGGGCAAACTCCATTGCCAATTCTCTTTCCATAAACACTCCCCCCGCTTAATCTCAGGCGTTTTCAGTATGCCGGCCGGCGGCGCGCCAGTCGGCCATAAATTTTTCTATCCCGGCGTCCGTCAGCGGGTGCCGCAGCAGCTGCCGCAAAACGGCGTAGGGCAGCGTGGCAAAATGCGCTCCGAGCAAGGCCGCTTTCAGCGCGTGTACCGGGTGGCGGATGCTGGCGGCAATGACCTGGCAGGACAGGGAATGGCGCTCAAAAACGCGGCAAATGTCGTCAACCAGACCGAGTCCGTCCTGGCCGATATCGTCCAGGCGGCCGACAAAAGGACTGACGTAACTGGCTCCGGCCCGCGCCGCCAACAAGGCCTGCATCGGCGTGAAGACCAGCGTCACATTCGTCCTGATCGGCGGCGTTTCCGCCGCCAGCGTCCGCGCCACCCTCAGACCGTCGGCCGTCACCGGCAGTTTGATCACGATATTGGGGCTGAGGCGGGCGAGCAGCCGCGCCTCGATGGTCATGCCTTCGGCCGTGGTGTCCAGCACCTCCGCGCTGATCGGCCCGTCCACAATGCCCGCGATTACCTTGAGCAGACCGTGAAAATCCTTGCCCTCTTTGGCCACCAGCGAGGGATTGGTGGTTACGCCGGCGATCAACCCGCCTTCCCAGGCGGCCTGGATCTCGGCGACATTGGCGGAGTCAAGAAAAAACTGCATTTGCTCACGCCTTTCCGCTGCTGCCGAAAACGCGGATCTTTTCCCGGATGATTTCCGTCGCCGCGTCCCGGGCCGGGCCCAGAACCTTGCGCGGATCGATTTCGCCGGCGTCCGCGTTCAGCACGCGCCGGCTGGCCGCGACAAAGGCCTCGCGGATATTCGTGTCGATATTCACCTTCGCGACGCCGATGGCGATCGCCTCTTGGATCGCTTCGCTGGGCACGCCGGAGGATCCATGCAAGACCAAAGGCACGGACACCTTGGCCACAATTTTTTTCAGCCGCTCAAAATCCAGTTTCGGCGTCCCCTTGTATTGCCCGTGCGCCGTGCCGATAGCCACCGCCAGGGCGTCAACCCCGGTCGCCTCGGTGAAATGGACGGCTTCATCCGGGTCGGTGAAAAGAGCGTCCCATTCCTCCACCTTGATATCATCCTCGGTTCCGCCGATCTTGCCCAGTTCCGCTTCCACGCTGATCCCGAGCGGGTGAGCCACTTCTATTACTTTTTTGGTCAGGGCGATATTGTCCGCCAACCCGTGCTTGGAACCATCGATCATCACGGAGGTAAAACCGTTGCGGACACAGGACATGCATTGCTCGAAACTTGTGCCGTGATCCAAGTGGAGCGCGATCGGCACAGCGGCGCTTTCCGCCGCCGTCCTGGTCAGGGCCGCAATGTAAGCGATGCCGGCGTACTTGATCGCGCCCTGGCTGGCCTGAATGATCACCGGTGATTTTTCCGCCACGGCGGCGGCGACGATAGCCTGCACAATTTCCATATTGTTGCAGTTGAAGGCGCCGACCGCGTAATGTTCTTTCTGGGCCGCGAGCAGCAGTTCTTTCATGGGAACGAGACTCATTTGCTTCACTCCTTTTTTTTACCGCTCCGCCGCCAAAATATGGCGGATGTCCTGTAAAATGCTGACCACAGCCATTTCCGGCGCGCGGGCTTTTCTTACGGGCAAACAGCGGCGGCCTTCCCGGACGGCCGCTTCTATTTTCTCCATGTAACCGTAGAGAGCAAAAAAACTGGAAAAATCTGTGTCCGTCATCTCCTCCTCCTCCGACATGGTCAGGGCAAAACGAACAAATTCTTCCTTCAGTTCCCGGCAGCGCTCATGCACGGCCGCCTGGGGGCCGAGGCAGCCCACCGGCATACGTCGCGGCGGACAGAACAAGTCGCGCGGCGTCTCACTGAAAAGTTCCGCCCGGTCGGCGGTCAGGCGGTGGGTGTGCCCGCAGTAAATACAATCATAAAACAAAGCGGTTTCGCCCCGGCGGGTGAACACAGCGTAAATAGGCGCCCCGCAGCTGCAGTACCCCCTCCGCGCCCCGGAAGCGAACGAATAGAAGATACTGACCTCGTCCGCGTGTATTTTGCCACAGCGCGGGCAAATCATCCCTATGGCGGTTTCTGTGTTTATGAGCATGACTCCACCTCGTCGCCCGCCGCTCTCGGTTTCAGTCTGACGAACTAGGACAGAAAAAGTAATTAGATTAAGATTAATTCGCCGGCCAATTTCCTAAATCCTGCCGTCAGGAAAAAAACCACCGGGCAGCCGCCACCCTGCCCGGGTAAAAATCCGCCGCCACTCCCCCGTTCCTTCAGCCGGATTCGGCCAAAAGCTCGCTCCACACATCTTCCCGCATTGTAAAACTATGGGCCGCATCCGGAAAGATTCCTTCTTTCACCTCCCGGCAATATAATTTCAGGGCCAGGACGATGTCGGCCTGCAAACGGGCATATTGTTTCACAAATTTGGGGGTGAAACGGTCATACAAGCCGAGAACGTCGTGTATGACCAGCACTTGGCCGTCCGCGTCCGGGCCCGCTCCGATGCCGATCGTCGGAATTTGCAGCCGCTCGGCTATGGCGGCGGCGAGTTGGGATGGTATCGCTTCCAGCACGATCATCACCGCCCCCGCTTCCTCGATCGCCAGCGCGTCCCGCAACAACTGGCGGGCGCCGTCCAGGTCCCGGCCCTGCACCTTGAAGCCGCCCAATTGCCCGGCGGTCTGGGGCGTCAGGCCGATATGACCCACGACCGGGATCCCGGCCCTGGTCAAAGCCCGCACGACAGGGGCGAAATGCTCGCCGCCTTCCAGTTTGACGGCGTCCGCCCCGCCTTCTTTCATTAGGCGGCCGCTGTTAGCGAGCGCCGGGCCCGGTTCGGCGTAACTCATAAAGGGCAGGTCGCAAATGATAAAGGTCTCCGGGGCGCCGCGCCGCGCCGCCTTCAGGTGATGGAGCATATCCTCCATCGTTACGGCCACCGTGGAATCGTAGCCTAAGACGACCATGCCCAGCGAATCCCCGACCAGAATGGTGTCCACGCCCGCCAGTTCCGCCGCTCTGGCCGTCATATAATCATAAGCCGTCAGCATGGTAATTTTTTCGCCGGCCTCCGCCATTTGCCTCAGTTCCGGCCCGTTTTTTTTCATAGCTGTCCACTCTCTTTTCTCTTTCCTATCCACTCTTTCCTACTATATAGCCAGTTGATCGGCCAGATCGTACATTCCTCTGTCAAAAGGCGGCCGCTCGGCAAAAGCCAGGTCCAGCGGGCGCAGGATAATATCGTTGTGCCAGGCGGCCACCATCACTTCCGATTCGCCGTTCATCAGCGCCTCTACGGCCTTGGCCCCCATGCGCGTGGCTAAAACCGCGTCGGCGGCCGTGGGGCTGCCTCCGCGCTGCACATGCCCGAGAATCGTCACCCGGGATTCCACTCCGGCGATTTCATGCAGCCGCGCTCCTATTTCCCGCGCGTCCCCCGCTCCTTCGGCCACGATGATTATACTGTGATTCTTGCCCCGCTTGACGCCGCGCAGGATTTTTTGCCCTATCTCATCCAAATCATAGGGTACTTCCGGAATGATAATCGTTTCCGCTCCTATGCCCAGCCCGGCTCGCAGGGCGATGTCGCCGCAATTGCGGCCCATGACCTCCACGATAAAAGCGCGCTCGTGCGACGAAGCCGTATCCCTTAATTTGCTGACGGCCTCGATCACGGTATTGACCGCCGTGTCAAAGCCGATGGTCAATTCTGTGCCGAGAATGTCGTTGTCTATCGTGCCGGGGACGCCGACGACCCGGAGACCGTGCCGGGCCAGCGCTTGAGCGCCGCGATACGAACCGTCGCCGCCGACGACGACGAGGCCGCTGATCCCGTGCTCCCGCAAGGCGGCGGCCGCCCTGGCCTGACCTTCCCCGGTCAGCATGGCCAGACAGCGGGCCGTCTGCAGCATCGTCCCGCCCCGGTGAATAATGTCGGCTACGGAGCCGAGCTCCATTCGCCGGATAATATTGCGCTGCAAGCCGTCATACCCGTGGTAGACGCCATACACTTCCAATTCGTGAAAAATACTTTTGCGCACCACGGCGCGCACGGCGGCGTTCATCCCGGGGGCGTCGCCTCCGCTGGTCAGGACGGCAATTTTGTTCACCATTCTAATCTCCTTTCCCCGCCTCCACTCTGTAGGCGTGGCAGCGCTGTCGAATACAGCTGATCGTGTGGCCGAGGAATACGGCCACGTCCCGATGGGAATAACCCAGATTTTCCGTCAGACGAAAACAAATCTCCCGCCGCGCCTGCACAATCTCCGTTTTTTTGCTGCGGCCGACTATATCGTCATGCCGGACATCCCGCAAGGAAGAAAGCAGTCTTTCATAGGCCAGGGCCAGATCGCGGAGAACAAAAGGCTCGCCGGCGGCGTGCCCGTCCACGGCCGCCGCGATATCCTTAAAACTCATGTCGCTCAGCGGTAGAGCCGCCATACCGTCGGTCGCTATTCCTCTGCGCCGGGAATAGTGGCGGAGGAATTGCTCTTTTTCCTCCAGGCTGGGATCGTTGAGGCGAAAAGTAAGGGCGGTGGTGAGATTGGCGCGTAAATGCGCCCCCAGCGCCTCCGGACAGTAACGGTGGCCGCAGGCGGTGAGTACCAATTTGCCGCCGCGGGCCAGCACGTCCTTCATCGTGTAGTACATTTCTTCCAGGGTTTTTTTCTTGCCGCCGATAGCGTGAATATCATCGACGAGCAGGACTTCCGAGGCGCGCAGCTCTTTCCGCCAGGCGCTGTAATCCCCTTTGTGCAGCAAAAAAGCGAATTTGCGGGCAAAAGCGGCGGAATCCAGAAATGACACCCGGTGCGTCCTTTGCAATTTGCGCCGCAGATGCTCCAGCAACAGGGTCTTGCCGCTGCCGGGACAGCCGAGCAGGAGCAGAATGTCCGGCGCGGTCGCGGGGTCGTAATCGTTAAAAACGCTGAAACACAGACCGTTGCAATTACTGACGTACATTTGTTTTCTCCGTCACTCCGCCGACCGCAGTTCTTCGCGCAAAATCTCTTCCAGCTCGGGATGGACGTAGCTCGTCAGGGGGCAGGCGAGCAAATCGCCTTTGTGCCGCAGGAACTGCCGATCGAAGGAGCGGGAAAAAAATAATTTGACGGCGGTTCTTTCGTCCTGCGCGCGCATCTCCAATTTGTCGGGGTAAAACAGGTAGTTGCAGCCTCCGTCCCGCCAAGTCAGGCGCGCGTCTCCCAGATCCAGGCGCAAAACGCCAAATTCTTCTATATGAACGCGGCGCACGGCGCAAAAACCTTGCCTCACCGCATCCGTTTCCAGCGCGATCCGGCCGTCGTCCCTTTTCAGCAACAGGGCGTACTCAACCACCACGCGCCCGGCGGCAGATATTTCCTCCAGCAGACGGGCGTATCCTTTGGTTTCCCGGGCCATTTCCCGCAGACCGTCTAAGGGGACGGCTCTCAAATCGCTTAATTTTTCGATCTCCGCCTCCAGGCAGCGATAAATTCGCTCCAGCGATTCCAGCACCCGCCCGTCACAGTCCTGCATAAACTCACCGCATTTCATCAGTATGTAGCGTCGGAGCGCTGAACACTCCACGCTGTTTTTTCATTGTACCCCAAAACCACCCGCGTCGCCAGTAAGTTTTTGGTAAGCGGCATTTATTTTTTTCTTCAAGGGGTTTTGTAGTTAAAACGGGCGGCAATCCGGGCGTAGAGGGGCATATCCACCCCGACGGCCGCGCCCATGCGCAGCGGTTCAAACAGCAGCCCGTCGATCTCGGACGGGTGCCCCTGCGCCTCGTCTCGCTGCAGCGAGGTGAGCATATCCGGCGCCAGTCCGTCGAGGACGGTCAGATTGACTTGCAGAATGTCCACCTGAAAGGGGATGCCCATTGCCGTGGCGACGGCTTCCATCTCCCGCACCAGGCCGATGAACATCTCTCTTTTTTCGCCGGTGCGGATCTGAGCGGCCGTGGCGTCGTAGTACAGACCGCAGGCGGCAAGGGCGGAGATAAAAGAAAATTTGCGCAAAGTATCGTGGCGAATATTTTTCGATAGCACGGTGGTGATGCCGCAGTCTTTCATTTCAGCGGCGATGGCGCTCAAAGCCGGGTGAGACTCTTCCGGCCGGCGGGGGCCGAAAATGACCCGCATGAGTTTGTCGTGCATTTTCACGGTTCCCGGTGCTTCGATACTGGCGGTCACATACATGCAGCCGTCCATGACGGGAACGCCGGGGAGTTCGGCCTGCATACGCCCGCCGGTTCCGAATATATTCAGGATGGGTATGACCACGGTGTCCGCGCCGGCGACGCGCCGAATGAAGGGGATGGTTTCGGCGACGGAATAGCCTTTGACGCATTGGAGGACGACGTCCGGCCGGCCGGTATACTCGTCCTGGGCAAAAACCGGCAGCGGCAGGGTAAAATTACCCAAGTGAGGGGTTTCCACGCGCAGACCGCCGGAGCGGATGGCCTCCAGGTGCTTGCCGCGGGCGATCAGGGTCACGGCCCGGCCGCCCCGAGCCAGATAAGCGGCCAAGCTGCCGCCGGTGCCTCCGGCGCCGATGATCAGGTATTGCATTGGTTATTTTCTCCGTTTCCGGTTTCCGCCGCGCGCAGAAGCAGCAAAAACCTTTTGCTGTATTTTCGAGTGGCGTAATCACTGATATTGCGGATAATAATGTTGTTGACCAGACCGCCGGCGACGCCGACGAGGGGATAACCCTGGATGAATTTGCTGACCAGCATCGCCTGCGCCAGGCTGCGGGCCGCCTGATTCAATGTTTCCGTCTCCTCCTCATAGAGGGCGAGGCCAAGATCCAGGCGTTCCGCCACGTCGTCCACCGCCAGGCTCCGGGCTTCCTGCTCCTCCGCCGGGGCGAGCGCAGCGCTGAGGAGAGTCAGAATGTAAACGCGCTCCCCTTTGCCCTCGTAGGAAAACCCGTGCCGCAGCGCAATTTCATAGATATTTTTCAGCAAGAGGGCCAAAAAGACGGGAATGTCCGGCAGACCGCAGCCCAGGAGGCCGAGGCTCCCGCCCTCGATCGTGGCGAAGGTCGTGTTGGCCAGGGCGCCGTCGCGGGCCCGGCGGCGGAGGCGGGTCAGACTCTCCCTCGTCGGCGAACCGACCGGGGCCTCCGCGCGCAGTTTCTCCGGAGCAATAGTCCGGGCAATGAGGGCGGAACCCTGCTGAAACACAAGGCGAAAAGCGGCGCGAAAAGCGTCTTCCAGCACTCGCGTCATTGGGGGCGGAATGAGTCCGTATATTTTTTTATTGAGCGGGGCCAAAAAACCGGGCTTGCTCCGCGCCCGGCGCGAACGGCGTTCTTCCCATTCCAGTTCCAGCAGCTGCCGCTCGATTGCCTCAGTCATCCGCTCCCCCCCTTTGCCCGGCCAAAGCGGCGGCAAAATTCGACGATCCTTTTTTGGTAAAAAATCCCAGCGATGCCGATCAGAGCCGTGGCCGCGAACACAAGAAGCGATATTTTCCAGGCGCCTTCCCATAGCGTCGCGCCGATGATCGCAGAGGAAATAATGGAAGGGATGCGGGCAAAATTGGCCAGCATGAGGAATTCCCCCATTTTGAGGCGGCTGAGACCGGCCAGGTAGGAAAGCATGTCTTTCGGCGTGCCGGGGATGAGAAAAAGGAGGAAGATGATCAGCCTAGTATTGCGGCTGTCGCGTAAAAATGCGTAGCGGTCGGATTTTTCCGCGCTGAAGAGGCTGACGGTGAAACGGGCGCCGACCCGCCGCGCCAGGGTAAAAACAATGGCCGAGCCGGCGACGCAGCCGGCGAGACAGAGGAAAAAACCGCCGGGAACGCCGTACAGAACCCCGGCAATTAATTCCACCGGTTCGCCGGGGATAAAGGCGATCAGGATTTGAAAAAGCTGGACGGCGAAAAGCAGGAGCCAGCCGCCCGGCCCGAGCGCCGCCACGCGCTCGCTGACCTCCCGGCGAAAATCCGGGTCGTTGAAGCGATCAACATACGGCCAGAGCAAGACTGTGATCAGAACGACCAGGGCCGTATAGAAAGCGGCAATCGCCACAAAGCGCCGATTGTCCCGTCCCCCTCGTGGCATCGGGAGTCGCTATCCCATGCGCTTGAAATAGTCTTCTTTCAGCACCGCCAGTTTTTGCGCGTCCGCCGCCCGTTTGGTGGAGGCTTCCTCCTGGATGCGCCGCGTTTCTTCAATCCCATTGACGATCGTGCGCCAGGTCTGTTCCAGCGTTTCCACTTTGACCGAGCTGGAACCGGCCAGCCGGGCGGTCATTTTTGTTTGTTCCACCGTGTTCTGGGCGTTTTTCAACAGCATTTCATTCGTGCGTTCATCGAGAGCCTGCATGGCATCGGTTTGGATTTTTTGCCGCTTGAGCAGGATGGCCTGGGTCAGGGCCTGCTTGAAGACCGGCAGCGTAATAATGAAAGCGGAATTGATCTTGCGAATCAAGTTCAGATTGCCGAAGCGCATGGACTGGATCATCGGAATGGATTGCATGGCCACGTTTTCAGCGATGCGCAGATCCTGGACGCGCTGTTCGAGGATGATGCGCGCCTGCTCCAGGTTGCTGATTTCCATATGAAGCATGTTGTCGGGGTTTTGGGCGTAGTTGTTCCGCAGTTCCGTCAGTTTGGCGTCAATCAGTTCCAGCGCCTTCTCTCCGGCCAGGATATACTTGATCAATTCGTTGTAGTAATTCACATTGGCCTGAAAAATATTCTGGAGCTTGCCGTTGGCGCCGCCGATTTCCGCTTCGTACTCTTTGAGCTGAATGTAGATTTTATCCACCTCATCGCCCATTGTGTGGTACTTGGCCAGTAATTGGTCGAGCTGTTTTTGCACGTTGCCGAAGATTTTTTGCAAAAACCCCTTGTTTTCCGTCGAAACTTCGTTGATGTCAAATTTGTCCATGATAACGCCCAGCGCGTTCAGCAGTTTGCCCGTGTCATTGATTTTGTCCATGCTCATGCTGTTCAGCACGGAGTCCGAGCATTTGGCGATTTCCTCCGCCGCTTTGCCGCCGAATTTGACAATGCTTTGCTGATTGTTGATGTCAATCGTGTCCATGATAGCGCCGACTTCAGCCGAATTGGCCAACTCCTGCGTCAAGACCTTGCGTTGCACCACAACGTCATAGGTTTGTTCCGGTTCCGACTCCACAACCTGGGGATCTTCCGCCGGCTGATCGCCTTGCGGTTTGAATTCCAAATCCATTCCCAGTCTCTCCTTCCCAATTTGTCCCGGGAAACGCCGCATGCCGCAGCGTCCCGTCTGCCTGCTTTCATTATAATGCCCCGGCGTCGGAATTTCAACAGAGAATTTCCGAGGTGAACTTGTAATTTACTTATCTCATGGTATAATGGCTATAATTGTAAAAATAAATATTATAATTGAATCAGTATAAGGAGGATCAAATGAAAGCAAAATATGTCCGGCTGGTATTAAGCCTTATTGCTCTTTTCTTAACCATGCTGCCCGTAGCGCCGTTGGCGGCGGCCAATATTTCCTCGCACCGCCTGGCCGGGGCCGACCGCTATCAGACGGCGGTCAGCATAGCCCAGGCGGGCTGGGACAGCTCGGAGTACGCGATATTGGCTTCGGGGGCCGACGCCAACCTGGTGGACGCGCTGACGGTCGCTCCGCTGGCCAAACTGCTCGGCGCGCCGATCCTGATCACCGAGGGCGGCGCTTTGACGGCGGTCACGGCCGGCGAACTGCGGCGGCTGGGCGTGAAAACCGTTTACCTGGCCGGAGGCGCCGGCGTCTTGCGCCAGCCGGTGGTCGACGCCGTGCGGGCTCTGGGCATCCGGACTGTGGCCCTGGGCGGAGCGGATCGTTTTGCCACGGCGGCGAATATCGCGGCGGAAATCGCCCGGAGAACAGAAGTTACAACGGCGGTGGTAACGACGGCCTACAGCAACGCCGACGCTCTCTCCATCGCTTCGATCGCCGCGGCCAACGGCTGGCCGATACTGCTGGCCGGCCGGGACGCTCTGCCGGCGGCGGTGCGCGGCTTCCTCACCGAACAGCAAGTAAGTAATGTGTACGTAATCGGCGGGCATGGCGCGGTGAGCGACGGGATTTTTGCCTCCCTGCCCGACCCGGTGCGCCTGGGCGGCGGCGACCGTTACGCCACCAATCTGGCCGTTCTGCGTTTCTTCGCCGGCGCGGGGAACTACAGCCGGGGCGTGTTTGTGGCCAGCGGCGCCGACAAGCACCTCGTGGACGCGCTGACCGCTTCCGCTTATATCGCCGGCGCCCCGCTGATTCTGACCGACAACAAGGCTGTCGCCGCCGAGACGCTGACTTTTCTCCAAACCAATATGGCCGGCATCCGGGAGTTGTTGGATGTGAGCGCGATCGGCGGTGAAGCCGCGGCCTCGGATGAGATCTTGACCTCCGTGCTTGTGGCGCTGGGGGGAACTCTTCCCGCCGGTGGCAGCAGCGTTTCCGCCGGCGGCGGCTCAGGCGGTGGTGGCGGCGGTGGTGGAGGCGGCGGTGGCGGCGGTGGAGGCGGCGGCTCAGTCAGCAAAGGGCCGGTTCTGCGCAGCTTGGAATTCACCAGCGACCAGACGGCGATTCTGACTTTGAGCGCCGCCCGCGCCGGTATGCGCCTGGGAGACGTCGAGGCTTTCACCGGAGTGGGCGCCCCGACGACGCCGCTGGATATCGTGAGCATCACGGGCCTCAAAAAGGAGCAAATAAGCAATATTAGCTATACGCTCACTTTCGGGCGGAAGGTGGAGAATACGCATTGGGTGGGGGTGCGCACCACCGCCGCGAGCGGGTTGGGCGACAGCGAACTGAAGATGCGCTATACCGACGCGCAGACGAGAATCGTCTCCACTATTGAGCAAATCCGGGAGGCCCAAGTAACCAGCGGCTTAACGGCTATAGTGGTGGACTCGCCCCTGACCATTTATAATGAAACCCTGCGACTGCGCCTTGTCCCCACTGTTTTTGAAAAGCCGGTGGAAGTGGCCGCCGGCGGGATAATCACAGTCGAAACCCAGACCGTTTTCGACGACGAAGTGAAAATTAACGTCAACGGCCGAATGACCATCGCGAGCAAAGCAAGCGTCAACGCCGGCAATCTGACCCTGGCCGGCGAGCTGACCCTCAGCCCGGAGGGCCGACTGAATGTAAGCGGCGATTTGACGGTCAGCGGTGCCCTGCAGAATAACGGGGCCGTCAATGTTGACGGCAAGCTGACCCTGACCGCCGCCGGCAACGCTACGGGCAGTGGCACGCTGGCCGCCCGGAACGCCGCCATCGGCGGGACAATGAACCTGGCGGCGGGCAGCTTGACCGTGCGGGACGAACTGGTACTCTCCGGTAACCTGACTACCCGCGGCGCTCTCCTCTTGCAGCGGGGCAATATCGCGGCCGGAGGCGTCCTGACCGTGTACGGGCCGACCTCCGTCGACGGCAGTCTCGTCGTAAGCGGCGCCTTTAGGGTGAACAACCCTGCTCTCCTGGAAATCAACGGGCATCTGCGCACAGAGAGCGGGGCGGCAGTGACTTTAGCCGCGGCGACGGAAGTGGCGGAGGGCGGAACGCTGACCCTGTCCGCCGGAGCCCTAATAAACGGGCACTTGACCGTATTGAGCGGGGGAAGCCTGAACGATAATCGCGCCCCCTCGCCTGGAAATTATTGGCAATGGCGGGACGGGTCTTTCGCTTTGCTGACCTTGGAGGCCGGCTGCAGCGTCAAACAGGATTCGCTCAGCTATGTGGGCAGCCCGGGCCTGCTCCGGATTGATCCGGGCGGCAGTTTGGAGCTTTCCGCCGCCGCCGCCCAAATCTCCGGGACGGTCGTGGTGCAGGAGGATATTTTCCTTCCCGCCACGGAAACATGGAATATAACCGCCGCCGGCAAGATCAGCGTGGCTGCGGGCAAGAGCCTAACCGCCGCCGGGACGATCGCGCCGGAGAAAAACGCCCGGATCGAGCTGGCAGCCGCGGCCGCCGCCGCCGGTCTCGGCCCCGGGGCCAAGTATTACTGGGACGGCGCGGCCTGGCAAACCATCACACTGAACGCGGACAATATTTTTTCCGCCCTGAGCGGAGCCGGCGTGGATTTCAGCGTGACGGGCGGTGAGGTGACCGATATTGAGGTGACGGGAAACGCCGCTGTGCGGGAGCACCTTACCCTCTACGGCGTGAATCTTCGCGTCGCCGGGAATCTGATCGTCCGACCCGACCGGATTCTCACCCTCAACACGGGCAGCGCCCTGGATTTGGCCGGCGGAACGGTGCAGGTGGAGGGGCGGATGGTTGAGCATATCCCGGCCCGGGGCGACGGTGTAATCGAAGTCATAAACGAGGGCCGATTCGACAATCTGAATCCGGCGACCGATGATTTGTGGGCCGATCCCGGGGTTAAGCTCTTGCTCCAGGCCGGCGGTCAATTCTGGAACGGCGCCCTTTTCCTGGCCGGGGCCGGTGCGCTGGAAGGGAAAACGCCGCAAATCCAGCTGTCCGCGACATCCACTCTGACCCTGGAGCAGAACGCCTGGATTTTCGCCAGCGGCGGCGGCGGAGGTCTGACGCTGCTTAACGGCGACCTGACGATAAATAAAGACCTGGTTGTGGAAGCGGAGGCGGCTCTGAACGTCACAGGCACGCTCACTCTGCCGTCCGGGTATGACGCCCAGGTCGCCGGCGAGATCGCCGTGGACGGCGTCTGGGTCTTGGAGCGGCTCGTCGCCGGCGACGCCCTGGTTACGCTCAGGGGAACTCTCAAGAGCGGCACGGGCGACGGCTGGGATGTCTGGAGCGGCGACCCTCGGCTAGTCTGCCTCCCCGGCAGTCGCCTGGATATGGGCTATACGCACCTGGTGGGCGCCAATAGCACTGACAACGCGAGTTTCGGTTATCTCTCCGTGGTCAAAGGCGACCTGACCCTGAGCAAAGCCGGGTATGAGATCAACGGCAGCGTCAGCGTCAATAAAACGCCGGAAGGTTATCCGCAGTCCTCCTTCACCCTGGATCGGGACACGAGCCTGGCGGACGAGGCCGAGATCTATGTATATGGCGCCTTCCTCATCGACGACTCCACTGTCAGTGGTAATGACGGGAACATCATTATAGAGGGAACCGGTCGCTTGGAAATCGGCCCGACCGCTGTTCTCACCCTGGGCGACGAGGGCCAGCGCATCCGCGGCGCCGCCATCACCGAGGAAAACCCGGAGGCAAGAGGGCGCCTGACGGTTCGGCCCGGGGCGCAGCTTACCCCGCCCATTCCCGCCGGCGACTACATTTGGAACGGTTATGACTGGGAGAGCGCTCCGTAACTCGCCTTCGGCGCCGCTTGCCTTTTTCCTTTTTTCCGGGTAAAATACAGGTGCGGCCTTTGTTGAGTGAAGGCGCGGCAGCGGCGGCTCCGCTGCCGAAAAAAGAAGGAAAGTGGTGACCTCCCATGAATCTCCAGACTCCGAACAGCAATGACGCGACGAGAACCAGCAACCGATCCAGAAGCGTCGTTCCGTGCAGCGGCCTCTGTTCCCGCTGTCTCGACGGCTGCCGCGGCAACTGCGAAATTTTCAAAGCGACGTTTCGCGGCCGGGAACTCATCTATCCGGGTCCGTTCGGCGACGTGACTGCCGGCGGGGACAAGGACTACCCCGTGGATTATTCCCATCTGAATATCCAGGGCTACGCCGTCGGCGCAACCGGCTTGCCGGCCGGAGTGGACGCGGGGCCGGATACCGCGCGTTTCCCCCTCGTTTCGACCGAAACCGCTTACGGCTGGGACAAAAAAGTGAAGATGACCGTGCCGATTTTTACCGGCGCCCTCGGTTCGACGGACATCGCCCGCAAAAACTGGGAACATTTCGCAGTGGGCGCGGCCATTTCCGGCGTCACCATCGTCTGCGGCGAAAATGTCTGCGGTATTGACCCGGCCCTGGAACTCGATGGTTCCGGCAAAGTCGTCAAGGCCCCGGATATGGACAGGCGCATCGAGGCCTACCGGCGCTACCACGGCGGCTACGGCGAGATCCTCATCCAGATGAACGTGGAGGACACGAACCTCGGCGTGGCGGAGTACATCATCAACCGGCACCGGATCGAAACCATCGAGCTGAAATGGGGGCAAGGGGCCAAGTGCATCGGCGGCGAGATAAAGGTCTCCTCGCTGGAGCGGGCGCAGGAACTGCAGCGCCGCGGTTACATCATCACGCCCGATCCCTCCGATCCGATTGTCCAGGCCTCGTTCCGGGCCGGGGCGATCAAGGAATTTGAGCGGCACAGCCGGCTGGGTTTTGTGACGGAAGAAGGTTTTTTCCGTGAAGTGGAGCGGCTGCGGGCCCTCGGCTTCAAGCGCGTCACCCTGAAAACGGGCGCCTACAGTCTGCGGGAACTGGCTATGGCCATCAAATTTTGCTCGAAAGCCGGCATCGACCTGCTGACGATCGACGGCGCCCCGGGCGGCACGGGCATGAGTCCCTGGCGGATGATGGAAGAATGGGGCGTACCTTCCCTCTACTTACACAGCGCGGCTTACGAATACGCTTCTATTCTGGCCGGACAGGGCGAGCGCGTGCCGGACCTGGCTTTTGCCGGCGGCTTCAGCTCCGAGGACGGCGTTTTCAAGGCCCTCGCTCTCGGCGCGCCTTATGTCAAGGCGGTATGTATGGGGCGGGCCCTGATGATTCCGGGCATGGTCGGGAAAAATATTGAGCAATGGCTGAAAAACTCCGACTTGCCCAAGACTGTTTCCGAATTCGGCCGAACGCCGGAAGAGATTTTCGTCAATTACGAAAAAGTGAAAGACATCGTCGGCACAGAGGAAATCAAGAATATCCCGTTGGGCGCCATCGGCATTTACAGTTATGCCGACAAGATCAAGGTCGGGTTGCAGCAGTTGATGGCCGGCGCGCGCAAATTCAATCTTGCGGTGCTGTCGCGGCGGGAATTGATGTCTCTGACCGAGGAATGCGCCAAGGTGACCGGTATCCCCTATTTGACGGATTGCTATCGGGCCGAGGCGCTGGAGATTCTGCGCGGTTAAAGACCGGGGCCGGGGCGGACGGCGGCGTCCGCCCTCCGGGCCGATCCGCGGCGGCAAGGAGGGGTAAAAAATTTTGAATATGTCCAACCCGGAGGCTGTGGCGGTTCGTTCGCCGGAACTTTTTGCCTTCACGGATAAAGACGGCCAGCCCAGCTATGGCGCCAGTCAGACCTGGTACACGACGGAATGGCAGCGGCGCGCGGGTTGCGGCCCCACTGTTTTTGCCCACTTGGCCTGGTACCTGGCCCGCACCAGGAAGCAATGCGCTCCGCTCTGCCCTTATAACGGCATGAACTGCGCCGGCTTCCTTTGCCTGATGGAAGACATCTGGCTTTATATCACCCCCGGCGCCCAGGGCGTGAACAAAACCGGCATGTTTACGCGCGGCGCTTTGCGCTACGGCGCGGAAAAAAACGTACCCCTCACGGCCCGGGTGCTGGAAATACCTGGGCCGGCCCGCCGGCGCCCTCCCCTCCCGGAAACGGAACGGTTTCTGACGCAATTTCTGGCGGCCGATCTGCCGGTGGCTTTTCTCAATCTCTCCAACGGCGTGCTGACCAACCTGGATAATTGGCATTGGGTCACGCTGCTCGCCTACGACCCTGCCGAACACACCGCCCTGATGTACGACCAGAGCAGGAGCGTCGTCATTGACGTCGGACTTTGGCTGCGCACCACCGCACTCGGCGGGGGTTTTGTCGCGCTGGAGCTTGCGCCGGGCCAGGAAAATTGACCCGCCTGTTTTCGCCGCTTTGCAGCCAGGCGGTCAGTTTTTGGACGATGGCGCCGTAAGCCAAGTCGTCTGTTTGTTCGCGCAGCCAGACCACCAAGTCGTTGGCCGCTTCATCCTCGTAAGCGTAGCGTTCCAGTTCATCCAGGGCTTCTTCCATCTGGTTAATCCGGTAATGGCGGCTGCTGTCCAGCATGCGGCGCAAGGTTTCGGCGGCGGGGGCCGCCTTGGGCCGGAGCGCCTGCCGCCGGCCGAACATATTCCGCAATTCGTCGAGCAACTCCTGCACATCTGCGGTAAACTCGGCCTGATTCGTCTGCAGCCGGAGGGAATAACCTTCGGCCGCCGTTTTTTCCAGCGCGGCGGCCATTTGCCCGAGCCGGGGGGCGCAAATGCCGTAACAACTGCTTTTCAGGCCGTGAACCGCCACGACGTAATCAGGCGTGTACTCCGGGAGCAGGCTTTCCATCCGCGCCAGCACAGCGGGCGTGTGGCGGAGAAAAGCGTGCAGGATATTCCGAAACGGTATTTCTCCGTAGCGGCGGCGGCCTTCCGCCCAGTCGATCCCGGCTATAGCGACCCCATCTTCCGCCCAGTCCATACCGGCCGCGTCTTCCAGGGGGGCGCCCGGCGACGCCGACGGTGCCGCCGCCTCTCCCAGGCAGCGGCTCATTTCCGCCTCCAAGCGGAGCAAATCAATCGGTTTGGCGACAAAACCGTTAAACCCGCTCTCCAGAAATTTTTCGGCCTGCGCGACCGCATCGCCGGCGGTCAGGGCGATAATCGGCAGTCGGCCGGCGTATTCCGTGCCGAGAGCCCGGATAAGCCGCACGGCCTCGATCCCGTCCATTTCCGGCATCCGGTGATCCATCAGGACAGCGTCATAAACCGGGAGGCCGGCGCGCAAGAGTTCCAGCGCCTCCCGGGCCCGCAGAACCCCGTCGACGGCGACGCCGCAGGGCGCAAGCAATTCCCGGGCCACACTGAGATTGGCGGCCATATCATCCACCACCAGCACCCTCTTGCCCCGGAGCGCGGGAAGCGCCGGCCTTGCCGCCGCCCGGCCCCCGCTGTAAGCGCATTGGGCCATCAGGCGCCCGGCCTCCTCGGCGCCCAGCGGCCGGGAACTGGCGATCCCCTGCATGATTTCGGCCGTAAAAACGCTGCCGCCGCCGTATTCGCTTTCCACGCCGATCGTCCCGTTCATCATAGTCACCAATTGCCTGGTGATGGCGAGACCGAGGCCGGCGCCCTCAATATGGCGGTTATTCAGCGTGTCCACCTGAACATATTCGGTAAAAAGCTTACCCACGTCCTCCGGTCGGATGCCGATGCCCGTGTCGCTGACCACAAAACGCAGCCGGGCTCTGATACTGTCCCCCTCGCTCTGCGGCGCCCAGCGCACCGAGAGAGAGGCGCCCCCGGCCGGCGTGTATTTGATCGCGTTGGAGAGCAGGTTGTTCAGGATCTGGCGCACACGGATTTCGTCCCCGAACAGGCGAACCGGCAGCGTGCGATCCAGTTCCAGTTTGAAAGTGAATTGCTTGTCGCCGGCGCGGACGAGGTTCATCTGTACCGTTTCGCTGATCATGGCGGCCAAATCGTATTCCGCCGGCACGAGCGAGAGGCCGCCCGCCTCGATCTTGGCGATATCAAGCGTATTGTTAATGAACGCGAGCAGTCCGGCCCCGGCCTGGTGGATGGTTTCCAGATCCGCGCGCAGCTTTTCCGGCAGGGGGCGATGTAGACCGGCCTCGGAAAGACCGATGATGGCGCCCAGCGGCGTGCGGATTTCATGGCTCATCATCGCCAGAAAATCAGTCTTGGCCTCGTTGGCCTTCTCCGCCTCCAGCCGGGAGCGCGCCACCGACGTTATATCCATAATGTCAATGAACTTGCCTTCCATATCGGTTAAATCATCGGCCACCACCTGAAAAAACGCGGCTCACCCTCCAGGATGATTTCTTTTGCCTCGTCATGAAAACCGTCTACGGCCAGCACTTCCCCGATCATTGCCTGCATGGCCGCATCCCGAAACAGGGCGTAAATCGGTTGCTCCTTCACGGATTCCGGGTCGGAGATATTCGCAAATTTGGCAAGTGCTTTGCTGATATATACCACCCGATTGTGCCCGTCCACGATGGCGATAAGGTTGGGCGTCGTGTTCATCAGCGTCGCAAAAGTACGGAAAGCGCGGTCGGCAGCCCCGGTTTGGCCCGCGGCCCGGCTGGTCAGGGCCAGGAGGAGCGCGGCCGAACAGAGGAAAATAATCCAGCAAGCGGTCGCCACAGCTACGTCCATCTCCGGATCGAGAGCGAAGAGACCGGTGAGGAGCAGGACTAATACCACCGCGTTGGCCGTGAGATAAAACTGCGTCAGACGGGGGAGATTCCGGTAGAGGCAGGCAAGGCCGGATATACCCAGACAGACGAGAAAATAATAGCGAAAATCCCGCATGTACAGGGCCCCAGCCGTGAAAGAGCAGAAGAGCAGCAACGGGACGCCGAGAGCCTGCAAATCGTCCTTCCCGCGTAGGATATATATGAGCAGGAGCAGAAGCAGCACGGTTATCCAGCACAGAATATTTATCTGCAGCGCCAATCCGTAATCCCGCGAGGTCAAGGCGATGAGGGTAAAACGGGCCAGCCCGTAAAAAAGACAGGCGCCGACGGCCAGAAGGCGCATAAGCATATTATCCCCGGGCTTCCGTCAATTCCAGCAGGACGCGCTCCGCTTCCCGCAGCTGGCTGTCAAAGGTCTCCGTCTCCGGCATGATCGTGACGATTTCTCCGGCGGCCAGGTCCACGACCACATCCGGCTCGATCCCGCTGCCGTGAATGTCATGGCGGCCGGGGGTCAGGTATCTGTTCGTCGTCAGCACCAGGTTGCTGCCGTCCACCTGGTAGACCGTCTGCATAACTCCCTTGCCGTAGGTTTTGCTCCCCACCAGCTTGCCGCTGCCGTAATCCTTCACCGCTCCCGCCACTATTTCCGCCGCCGAGGCGGAATAGCCGTTGACGAGTACGACCAGCGGTTTGTCCATATAGGGTGAATCGGAAACCTCCGCCTTTTCCGCGCCGTCGCGGTCAACCACATAAAAAATTTCCCGGCCCGGCACAAGGAAGCCCGCTGTTTTCAAAGCCGCTCTGACTTCGCCCCCGGAATTGTAGCGCAAATCCAGAATCAGACCGTCCTTATTGGGCATATCAATCTCTTCCAGCACCCGGGCGAACTCGTCGCCGGTCTGCTCGGTAAAACTGGAAATCGCGACCAGGGCCAGACCGGGACGACCGGGCAGTTCCCCGCCCTCCACCGACGGCACGACAATGTATTCCCGCTTGAGCGTTACCTGGAAGGTTCGACCCTCCTCACTGCGCAGAATATCCAGCGCCACGTCCGTCCCCGGTTCCCCCCGGATAAGGCTGATGGCCGCGTCCTGCTCCATCTCCGTCAGGTTTTGCCCGTCCGCGCCGATGATAATATCGCCGGGCAGGAGGGCGGCCTTTTCGGCGGGGCTGTCGCTGAAAACCTTGACCACCACTAATTTGCTCGGGTCGGCCGAACTGATCAGTATCCCGATGCCGCCGATACGCCCGCTGAGTTCCTGCATGAACTCGGCGCTCTCTTCCGCGTTCTGGTAGGAGCTGTACGGATCCAGGGCTTTGACCATGCCGCCGATGGCGCCGTCCACGAGTTCAGTGAATGGAACATCTTCCACATAATGTTCGTGTATATTCATAACTACCTGGAATAATTTTCCAAGGTTATTATAGTTAGTATATATGATTACATTGGCGCCAGCAAAAAGAACCAGCAGAACCAGCACGACGGAAATCAGAATCTGCTGCCATGCTTTGAGGGGCCGCGGCGCAGACTCAGTTTCCTCGGGCGCGGACTCGTCTCTGTTATTATCGTTCAAAACTCTCCTCGGCTTTCTTCTTCGCGGGTCGATCCGTCAGCGAGCGGCCGTCTCAGCGAAAATATGGCATCGGATCGGTCGGCGTCCCGTCGAGCCGGATTTCAAAATGCAGGTGCGGCCCCGTACTCCAGCCGGTCGAACCGACATAACCGATAACCTGACCGGCCACGACCGGATTGCCGACTTGGGTGTTAATGGAAGACATGTGGCCGTACAGGGTGGAAATGCCGTTACCGTGATCGACTATGACCGCGTTGCCATAAGCGCCGTACCAGCTGGCCAGAATAACCGTGCCGGAACCGGCGGCCAAAATCTTACTGCGGTTGGCCGCGCCGATATCTATCCCGGTGTGCTGTTTCACCTGGCCCGTGATCGGGTGGTTGCGAATGGCAAACGGACTCGTAATATAGGAGTAACCGGGCGTGGGCCAGGTCGTGATATTGCCGATGAGTCCGCTTTGGTTCTGGCGCTGCAGCTCCCGGATCTTGGCCTCCAATTCCTTGGAGTCTTTTTCCAGCTGCTCCATCTGTTCCATCAGCTCGTCCTGATCGCGCTCGTTTTCCCGCAGCGCCGTCTGCTGCTGCACCTGGGAGGCGTCCAGGTAGTTCTTGGCCGCCGCCGCTTCTATTTTCAGTTTTTCCGCTTCCGCCATTTTCAGCTCCAGCGCGGCTTTCTGGGCTTCCAGCTCCGCTTTTTGGGCGCGCACATCATCGACCAGGTTCTGGTCGTTGTCGATCATGCGCTCCATATACTCGAGGCGGGTGAGAAAATCAGAAATGCTGGCTGATTGAAATACCACGGCCAGGTAACTGATATTCCCTTCTTCGTAAGCGGCGCGCGAACGGGCCCGCAGCGCTTCCTGCCGAGCTTCCACTTCTTTTTCTTTCTGGACTGCGGCCGCCCGCACAGTATCCACTTCCTGCACGGCGCTCAGGTAGGCCGACTCCTTGGCGCTCAGATCCCGGGAAGCCTGGGCGATCTTCGCGTTCAGATCCCGAATCTTATTTTCCATCTCCGTCGCTTTGACGGTCAGGTTTTTCAGCTGTCCCTCGACTTGCGTCTGCTGGCGATATTTTTCCTGCGCCTCGCGGATTGCTTCATTCAGTTCGTCGGTCGCGACCGCCGCGCCCGGTAAAATCAGGCCCAGCAACAAACAGCCGATCAGGAGACCCGTCCTTTTTCTGGTTTTTCTCAACTGCTTCACCCTCCGCTTAACTCGTTAAAATCTCAAGAATCGCCGGACGGAAACCGCGCTAGTTACGGCGCCGAGCGTCATGCCTGCCAGAAGCATGATCTCCAGCACGGAATACAGAGCGGCGCGATCCGAGACGACGGGAACGAAAACCAGGTTCGCGGTAATATATTCCGCCAGCCAAGTGTAGACGAGGCCGACGATAATGATGGCCAGCGTCGCGCCGAGCAACCCGATCAGCAGCCCTTCAAAGAAAAAAGGCCCGCGGATAAGAAAATTCTCCGCGCCGACCAGACGCATGATCTGCACTTCTTTTTCGCGCGTTTGGACATTGGTTTTGATATTCAGGGATATGAGCAGCATAGTCGCCAGGGCGAAAGCCCCCACCACCGCCAAACCAACCCAGCGGAGCGAAGCGGTGAGCCGGAGCAGCGGCACGAGAAAATCCTCGCCGTAATTGACACGGTAAACCCCGGCCATTTCCATGATCTGCTGGGCCAGGTCGGCCACCGCCTCCGCTTCATGGGCCGTGACCGTGAGTTTGTTGGGGACGGGATTGATCCCGCCCACATCTTCCAGGTAGCGGGCTCTGGCTTCCGCGTCCGGAAACAGCGTCCGCAGGCCCTCGTCTTTTGTCGTCAGCGTCACGTCCGCGACGCCGGCCAGTTCCCGAATGGCTTGCATAATATCCGCCACCCCGGCGTCGTCGGCTGCGTCGTCGATAAAAGCCGCTATTTCCACCTGCGACTCCATCGCCCGGGCAAAATGATCGGCGTTCGCCAGGAACAACAAGGCGAAACCGAGCAAGGTCAAGGCCAGCATGGAGGTCAGGATGGAGGCGAAAGTCAGCCAGAAATTCCGGTAAAGGGAGACGAAGGACTGCTTAAGCACAAAACCCAGGGAGTTCCAAAACAATTCAGCGCCTCACCTCCGGCTGCTCACCCGCTATCCGGCCGCGCTCCACGCGAACGACCCTTTTCTGCATTTTGTTGACAATGTACATGGCGTGCGTGGCCATCACCACTGTCGTCCCCAGGCGGTTCAACTCATAAAGCAGCCGCATGATTTCCCAGGCGGTTGTTTCATCCAGGTTGCCGGTCGGCTCGTCGGCGACCAGGAGGAGCGGGTTATTGACCATAGCCCGGGCGATACAGACCCGCTGCTGTTCCCCCCCCGAAAGTTCGCCGGGGAAGGAGCGAGCCTTATGGGACAAACCGACGAGAGCCAGCATTTTGTCCGTATTGGCCTTGCGCTCTCTTTTCGGTTTTCCGATCACCTGTTGGGCAAAGGAGACATTTTCAAAGACCGACTTATTGGGCAGCAATTTGAAATCTTGAAATATAACGCCTATTCGGCGCCGATAGGCCGGTATCTGATAATTGCGCAGCCGCATCAAGTTGAATTTGTTCACCATGACCAGTCCGCGCGTAGCCGTTTCTTCCCGGTAGAGCAATTTTATCAGCGTCGACTTGCCGGCGCCGCTCTGACCGACGAGAAAAACAAACTCACCGGCGGCAATGTCCAAATCCACGTTGTGCAGCGCGCGAGCGCCGTTGGCATAGATTTTTGACACGTTCTTCAGGCTTATCACTATCCGTCTCCCATCCGCGCCTTCACCGGCCCTTGTTTGCGCACCAGTCAACCCTCCTCGCCTGTATACGATTACTTCGACATTCCAATCTGATTTCCTTTTTTTGCGAAAAACTCCCGCCCAATTTCCCACCCCCCTGTTGCCAAACTACCGCCGGCATTGTATAATTTGTGAGGATTCAGACAGACCCGCCGGAAGGAGGATTAGAAAAATGACACGACTTATGCTGGCGCTCTGCGCGGCGACTTTCCTGATGGCGGGCTGCGCCGCCACAACGCCGCAGAAAGACGTCTCCATCGCCGAACTGGAGAAAACCGTCGAGGCGACCATTGACTTTGATACGAGCGCTATGCACACCGCTGACCGCGAATATATGCTGATGTTGTTGGAAGTCGACGGCGAGGCGATCAGCGACTTTGTTATGAAAATACCGACTGGCACAAACCAAAACGAGTACGGTGTATTTGTCGCCGCGCCCGACCGGGAGAGCGAAGTTGAAGACGCGGTAAACAAATACCTGCAAACCCGCAAAGAAGAGTGGGACGTAAATTATTTGGCGGAGGAAAAATTCAAGATTGATTCCGGCCGCTGTGGAAGAATCGGGCCTTATGTCTACTATGTCATTGGTGGCGATAACTTTGATCAGGTCGAAAAGGCGATAACAGGTATTGTTTGATTCAAAAATCGCCAAAGGAGACAAGCAATGCCCATAATGCAGGTAAAGGTCTGCGCGGCTATACTATGGTCGGCTCTGCTTATAGCGGGAATGCCCGCCGGCCCGGCGGACGAATCTGTTATCGGCAGTCCGGCCGACGGCGTAAACTTTGCTGAGTTAATCAACAGCACCGTCTATTTGGGAGCATACAACCATGTTTCCGCCATGACGGCGACATTTACCCGCAAAACAGCGTCGAGCTGGACGCAGCCGGCCATAAAGCACGAGGGTTCGCTTCGGCCTGTCCTCTGGCGGGTTATGGGCGAGGACGAGGCGGATGGCTCAATTACGCTATTGAGCGAATATGTTCTGGACAGCGGACAATTCCACAGCAATGACGCCTGGCTTTCCTTCGATTATACAAAGTCCGCCATTCGCCAATGGCTGAACGGTTCATTTTTGAACAATTCTTTCACCGGCGCCGAGAACGGCGCGCTCAATACTGCCGTTATTGTGCAGAAAATGTGGAATCCCGGCGCGGGCGAGTGGGTAAATGGTTCATTCACGACGCTGTGGGGTTCCGGGCCGGAACATACGACGGAATTTCCCAAAACCGCATATGACGATAAAGTATACCTGCCGTGGCGCGAATACCAATCCGACGTGTTCCACTGGGACGCGGCCAATAAATCCGCCGCCGAATATATAATAGCCGGCGAGGCGGCGGCGATCCGGCTGCGGAACGGCGAAACCCTTACCGACAGCGGCGACGCCATATGGGCCTTGTCCCGTTCCCCGATGCCGGAATCTTCAAATCATATTTTGCCGGGAAATTATACGGTTTCCAGTTTTGGTCTGCGCCCGATTCTAAAACTCAACCCGGCAAATGTATTGTATGCGGAAAAAACGGCCGGCAATGACAAAACCCGTAAGTTCACCCTGTTAAACGAGGGAATAACCATTTCCCGCTTGGCAAACAACGGCGCCGTCCTGAAAAGCGGCGACGACATAACAATGAAGGCGGGCGAATCATTGCTCTTGACGGGCGTCGCCGCGAAACATAGTAAATTTGTTTATAAAATCGTCAAGAGCCGTCAGGGAAAACGTGTTATCGCCGCTTACGGCGCCGGATCAGCCGACGGGGTAACGATCAACGGGGAACTCGGCCCGGGTAAATATACGCTGTACATCTGGGCCCAAAAAGATAATACGCTTAACAGCCATGAAGGTTCTCTGCCGATGTATTTTAACCTGACTATCATCTGAAGCGGCACAATTCACAATGCACAATGCACAATGCACAATGCACAATGCACAATTGGGAAAGGGAGTAGGGATTAGGGATTAGGGATTAGGGATTAGGGATTAGGGACGGGACTAAATGGGGATTGCGGGACCAAAAAAAAGCCTGCGTCCGGGTGTCCCCGGACACAGGTTACAAGGAGTATCTATCTCAAGGAGGAAATCCTGAGCAGGTGGGGCGGGACGCCGTGGGCGGCGTCCCCTACCCTACGATACTCTTCTCAACTTTGCCTCGTTGCAACATCACCGCCTCACTCGCGTTTTCACTTATCTGTTTCGTGCGAGGCGGTGTGTTGCTGGCATTGCAACATGGTCGCATCGCTCGTGGCAGCACCTTCAGCTATCGGCGATTCTCCCTGTTGCTGCTGCAAGTCGCACTCGCTTTCTCCGCTCCGCGGCGCTCGTGCTTGTTGTGATAGCCGCGCTCCCTGTTTCACTTCGTGCGGTCGCGCGTCTATCCCCTACGATGCCATGGGATTATTGCCCTATTTTTCTCCCCGCGCTTAGCCGGAGGCGTCCGCGTACCGGGGGTAATATGTAAGCCGCACTTCCCTGAACCTACGCTTGGCGAAAAACTTGCCCCTGACAAACACTTGCCATTTGACTTAAGCGGCATTTTAGTTTATGCTATTTGTAAAATAGCGCGCAACCGCGGCGAATCCGCCGGAAAAAGTCTCGCGGCTGCGTCGACGCAGTTGAAAGTGAGGTCGCAGACATGGGAAATACCATTGAGAACGATTTGGGCCGCATTGACGTCTCCGAGGAAGTAGTGGCCAATTTAGCCGGCTCCGTGGCTATGGAGTGTTACGGCCTGATTGGCATGTCGCCCCGGAAACTCACGGACGGGATGGCGGGCCTGCTGAAGCGGGAAAATCTGTCCCGGGGCGTTGAGGTAAAAATAGAAGGCGGCAGTGTCGTCATCGACCTTTATGTGGTCGTGGGGTACGGGATCAAGATTTCGGAAGTGGCGGCCAATGTGATGGAGCGAGTGAAATACACCCTGGAGTCCTCCACCAGGCTGAAGGTGGCTGCGGTCAACGTAAATGTGCAAGGCGTCAGATTTTTAGCGTAGGCGGAGGAGGAAAAGGTGGCGGAACAAAAGACATTTGTCCTGACCGGCGCGCAGTTCCGGCGACTGTTGCTGGGCGGCGCGCAGATCCTGGAACAGCAAAAAAAAGAAGTTGACGCGCTCAATGTTTTTCCGGTGCCGGACGGCGACACCGGGACAAACATGTTTCTCACTTATCAATCGGCCGTCGCCGCTGCGGCCGGGGCGGCCGATCAGACGATCGGCGCCGTGGCTCGCGCCGCTTCGGGCGGTTCGCTGATGGGGGCGCGCGGTAATTCCGGCGTTATCCTGTCACAAATCATGCGCGGGCTGGCCCGGGGGTTCGATGGGCTGGACGAAGCCGATGCCGTGGCCGTGGCCAACGCGCTGCAGGCCGGGGTGGACACCGCTTACCGCGCAGTGATGAAACCGGTGGAAGGCACCATCCTGACGGTGGTAAAGGAACTGGCCAAAGGAGCGCTGAACAGCGTCCGGGGGGGCGAGGACGATATAACCGCCGTGTTGCGCGCGGCGTTTGCGGCGGGAGAGCGCGCGCTGGCCCGCACACCGGATCTTTTACCCGTCCTGAAACAGGCCGGCGTGGTGGACGCCGGCGGTAAGGGCCTGCTCGTGATTATGAGCGGATGGCTGGCTGTGCTGGAGGGCCGCAAAATCGCTCCGTCCGCGCTACCGCAGGCCGAAACGCCCCTCGCCCCGCCGGCAGCGGTCGGCATCGCCGAAATAGAAGATTTGGAATTTCCCTATTGTACGGAATTCCTGCTCAAAGGCGCGGGATTGAACCCGGATCTCCTGCGCCAGGCTCTAGTAGATCAGGGGGATTGCCTCCTGGCGGTCGGGACGGAGGAAGTGGTCAAGATCCACATCCACACGCAAAACCCCGGCGCCATCCTCAGTTACGCCATTCAGTTCGGCAGTCTGCACAATGTGCAAATCAGCAATATGCTCTCTCAGAACGAAGCTATTGCGCATGAACGGCGGGAGCAGGCCAAAGAGGCGGCCGGGGCGGACGCGGGCGAACCGCTGCCGCTGCCGGTGGCAGAATGGAAGGAATATGGCTTTGTCTCCGTGGCGATGGGCGAAGGCATAGCGGAGGTTTTCCAAAGCCTCGGCGTCGATCGGATCGTGACGGGCGGGCAAACGATGAATCCGAGTACGCAGGACCTGGCGGAAGCGGTACTCCTGGTTCCGGCCCGGCATGTTTTTATCCTGCCCAACAACAGCAATATCATCATGGCCGCCGGCCAGGTTCGCGAACTGGTGGACGACCGCGAGGTACACCTCATCCCCTCCAAAGCGGCGCCGCAGGGAGTGGCCGCTCTCGTGGCCTATAATCCCGACGCTGGGGCGGAAGAGAACACCGCCGCTATGACGGCCGCTTTGAGCGAAGTCTGTTCCGGTGAAGTGACTTACGCCGTGCGCGACTCATCCTTTGACGGGCTCACCATCCGCGCGGGCGACGTACTCGGCCTGGTCGAGGGGCAGATCGTCACGGCCTGCGCCGATGTGGAGGAAGCCGCCCTGCGCGTGCTGGAGGCGATGTCCTGGCGGGAGCGCGACGTAGTCACAGTTTTTTACGGGGAGGAAACATCAGGCGAAGCCGCCGCTAAACTGGCGGAGCGACTGCGGGCCGAAAACGCCGAGGTCGAGGTGGATGTCCACGCCGGACGACAGCCGCTTTACTACTATATATTCGGCGTGGAATAACCCCTGCCCGCCGCCGGGGCCGGATACCGGCAAGGGAGGCCAAAAAACTCACGGCATGGAAGCGGAAAGTGTGGAACGCGCCCTGTTAGCCGAGCGCAAGCAGGGCTATCTGAACGCAGGCGCCTGGGAAGGTTTTCATACCTTTATTCTCGGCGTGTTTTCCCGTTGCGACGGCGCGCTGACCCCGGAACAGTCCGCCCACCTGAGGGAATTGGCGCGGCAGTATGGCGAGGCTAGCCCCTGGGCCAGGCGGGCCTTGTGGAGCGAAATCAGCGCAGCCTGGAACGATGTTTTACCTGCTATAAAAATATGGCAAAAAGAGAACCCCCTCCCCTCCGAACCGGCGGCGGAAAGTACAGCCGCCGCGCCGGCCGAGCGAAGAGAGAAGCGGCGACCGGCAGAAAAAAAAGCGCCCCCGGTCGGGTCGACCGGCGGTTTGTCGCTCCGATTTGTGAAAGGTGTGGGCCCGCAACGGCTGAAACAACTGACGGCAATGGGTATCCGCACGGGAGAGGATCTATTGCGCCATTACCCCCGCCGTTATGAGGATCGGATCCTGCGCCGCTTTGCCGACCTGCGGGAGGGGGAGACGGTCATGGTCTGCGCAACGGTATCGAACACCCAGGTGAGAACCAGCCGGGTAAAAGTGGTCGTCCTGCGCCTGGAGCAGGACGGGTCTTTTTTGGACGCCATCTGGTTCAATCAGGTGCATATCGCGCAGCAATACCAGGCGGGCGACATCGTCACCGTCACGGGCAAGGTGCAGCGGCGGCGAAGCGTCCCGGAACTGCTGGCGGTGGATATTCAGGCCGGAGAGGCCGAGCAGGGCGCGCTGACCCCCGTTTACCCGGAGACAGCCCAGCTTAATTCCAAAGCTCTGCGGGCGATGATCCAAAATGTTCTCCCCTGGGTGGAGCGCCTTTTCCCGGAATACCTGCCAGAGGCCAGACGGTCGGAGTGGATGCCCCGCCCGGAGGCTTTCCGCCTGATCCACAGCCCGGACACTCTGACCCGGGCCGCTGCGGCGCGCGACCGCCTCGTGCTGGAAGAAATATTGTTCCTGCAGTTGGCCTTGGCCGATCGGCGCAAAACGGCCGAACAGGGGGAAAGCCCGGTTCTCGACGCCGGCCGCGCCCTGGCGACGGATTTTCTCCGCTCGCTGCCCTTCAAGCTGACCGGGGCGCAGGAGCGCGTTATCGAAGAAATTTTTGCCGACATGGCGAGCAGGCGCGGTATGGTCAGGCTGGTGCAGGGCGACGTCGGTTCGGGCAAAACCGCCGTGGCGGCGGCGGCTCTGCTCATGGCCGTAGGATCGGGGATGCAGGGGGCGTTCATGGCGCCGACCGAAGTTCTGGCCTACCAGCATTTCAACTCTTTGCAAACTTTGTTCGCCGCGCTGCCGGTCGAAGTGGTGCTGCTCGTCGGCGCGCAGGGAAAAAAAGAGCGCGAAGCCGTATTGAGCGCGATTGCCACCGGCAAGGCTCATATCGTCGTCGGTACGCAGGCGCTGATCCAGGAAAAAGTACGCTATAACGCGCTGGGGCTGGTCGTAACGGATGAACAGCACCGTTTTGGCGTGCGCCAGCGCGCCCGCCTGACGGCCAAAGGGGAAAATCCCCATGTGCTTGTCCTTTCGGCGACGCCTATCCCCCGCTCTCTGGCTCTGACCGCTTACGGAGATTTGAGCCTCTCCGCGTTGGACGAAATGCCGGCCGGCCGCCGACCGGTGCTGACCCGCCATATAACAGAAAAAAGCCGGGCCCGCCTCATTCCGGCCCTGGCGCGGGAAACAGGCAAAGGGAGGCAGGCTTATATCGTCTGCCCGCTGGTAGCGGAAACAGAAAAAACCGATCTCATCTCGGCGGAACAACGGGCGGCGGAATTGGCCGCCGCTCTGCCTGAACGCCGCCTGGCCCTGCTGCACGGCCGGATGAGCGGGACGGACAAAGAGGATATCCTCAACCGCTTCGCGGCCGGGGCCATAGATATCCTCGTCACCACCACCGTGATCGAAGTGGGGATCAATGTCCCGAACGCCACGGTCATGGTCATCGAGAGCGCCGAACGCTTCGGCCTGGCCCAATTGCACCAGCTGCGCGGACGGGTGGGGCGGGGCGGGGAACAGTCTTACTGTCTCCTGGTCAGCGAGGCAAAAAACAACGCCCGCCTGAAAATCCTCTGTCAAACGGAAGACGGGTTTCGCATAGCCGAAGAAGACCTGAAACAGCGCGGCCCGGGCGAACTGCTCGGTCTGCGCCAGCATGGTCTGCCGGAATTAAAACTCGTTGATTTCACCCGGGACGCGCGCCTGATCGAATACGCCTCCCGTTTTGCCCGGGAAATTCTGGCGGCGCCGGCCGAATACGCCGAAATCAGGGCGGAAGTGCGGCGGCAGTTCCCGCCGAACCGGGCGACTGTCAATTAAATGGTCGCCCGCTCTCAGGGCGGCGGCTCGGGCCCTGCGACGGCTTCCGCCCGCACAAACTCGTCGATGGCCCGGAAGAGCGCCGGCAGCAACTCATCTTCCGCCAGTCGCGCCCGCACCTGCCCGCGGGCAAACAACACGCCCCGTCCCGTCCCGCCGGCTACGCCCAAATCGGCTTCCCGCGCCTCCCCCGGTCCGTTCACGGCGCAACCCATCACCGCCACCGTCAGCGAACGGCGCAAGGCCGGCAGGGTGGTCAGTTTTTCTTCCACCCGCGCCGCCAGACCCTCCACATCAATGCCGGTGCGGGCGCAAGTCGGGCAGCTGATAACTTCGACCCGACCGGGCCGCAGTTCCAGCGCGTCGAGAATCGCGCGGGCCGGCGCTATTTCCGCGACCGGATCCCCGGTCAGCGAAACGCGAATCGTATCGCCGATCCCTTCCGCCAAGAGCGTCCCGATGCCCACGGCCGACTTGACGACGCCGCCCCGCGCCGTCCCGGCCTCCGTCACGCCCAAGTGCAGCGGATAATCGGTTCGGGCGGCCAGCATCCGGCAGGCGGCGAGCATCAAGGGAACGCGGGAGGCTTTAAGGGAAATTTTTATCTGATCAAAATTTTCCTCTTCCAGCAGCCGGACATGAGCCAGCGCGCTCTCAACCAGGCCCGGGGCGGTAACGCCTCCGTGCCGGGCCAGAATATCCCGCTCCAGCGAACCGGCGTTCACGCCGATGCGGATCGGCACGCCTGCCGCCCGCGCCGCCCGCGCCACTTCGCGCACGCGCGTCCGCGTCCCGATATTGCCCGGATTGAGACGCAACCCCTGTACGCCCGCGGCAATGGCGGCCAGGGCCAGGCGATAATCAAAATGAATATCGGCGATCAGCGGGAGAACGCTGGCCCGGCTCAAGCGCCGAAGCGCCTCCGCCGCCGCCGTGTCCGGCACGGCCACGCGGACGATTTGACAGCCGGCGTCCCGCAACGCGGTGATTTGAGCCAGGGTACGCCCACAATCCCGCGTATCGGTATTAGTCATCGACTGAATAACGATCGGGTGATCGCCGCCGATCGGCACGGAGCCGATTTTTAATACCTTGGCCGACCGACGCGGCATCCGTTCCCCCTCAGGCTGCGAAACCCAAAACAGGCTGCGCTTAAATCTCTTGGATAATCGGCAGGATCATCGGGCGGCGCTTCGTTTTTTCATACAAATGTCTGCTCAATTCTTCCCGGATTTGGGATTTCAAAAGAGCCCACTCCGATATACCGTTGCCGAGACAACGCTCCGCCGTCTGGATTACTTTTTCCTTGGCCTGTCCCAGCATCAATTCCGATTCGCGCACATATACAAAACCGCGGGTCACAATGTCCGGGCCGGCGACAATATCGCCGGTCAGGTGGTTGAGGGTCATAACGATAATAACCAAGCCGTCCTGGGACAATTGTCTGCGATCGCGCAGGACGATATTGCCCACGTCGCCGACGCCGAGGCCGTCAATCAGGATTCGTCCCGCCGGGGCCTTGCCGGTAATGGCGGCGCCCTGCCGGGTGAACTCCACCACGCTGCCGTTTTCGGCGATAAAAATATTGTCCCGGGGGATGCCGAGTTGTTCCGCCAGCAAGCCGTGTTTGACCAGCATCCGGTACTCTCCGTGTACTGGCAGGAAATATTTGGGTTTTACCATGTTCAACATGAGTTTCAGCTCTTCCTGGTTGCCGTGCCCCGATACATGCACCTGGTTGGCGGAACCGTGGATTACGTTGGCCCCCAGACGGAAAAGTTGATTGATCGTGCGGGTAATGGATTTTTCGTTGCCCGGAATCGGGTTGGCCGAGATAATCACCGTATCCCCGGATCGAATCTCCAACCGGCGATGGTCGCCCGCCGCCATACGGGTCAGCGCCGACATGGGCTCGCCCTGGCTCCCGGTCGTTATGATGCAGACCTGGTTATTCGGCAGTTTGACGATCTCGTCCACATCGACCAGCGTTCCCGGCGGCGCGATGAGGTAGCCCAACTCCGCCGCGATGGACGCGTAATTCAGCATACTGCGCCCCACAATCGCCACTTTGCGGTTGGTCTTAAAGGCGGAGACTATGACCTGCTGCACCCGGTGAACATTGGAAGCAAAGCTGGCGAGAATGATCCGCTCTTTCGCGTTTTGGAAAACATTATCAAACATCTCCCCCACTTTGCGTTCCGTCATCGTAAAACCGGGGTTTTCCACATTTGTGCTGTCCGAGAGGAGACAGAGTACGCCTTTATGCCCCAACTCGGCGAATTTCTGAATATCCAGCACCTCGCCGATTACAGGCGTGTGGTCGAGTTTGAAATCGCCGGTGTGGACGATGGTGCCCATGGGGGTGTGTATGGCCAATCCCACCGAATCGGGTATACTGTGGCTGACCCGGATAAAGTCAATGGTAAAACTCCCCAGTTTGAAGGAGTCGCCCGGTTTGACCACAGTGCCTTTGAGTTTGTTGACATTGCTTTCTTTGAGTTTAGCCTGGATGAGTCCCATCGTCAATTTGGTGGCAAAAAGCGGCGCGTTCACATCTCTCAGCAAGTAGGGCAGCGAGCCGATATGATCCTCATGTCCGTGGGTTATCACGATACCCTGCAAACACTCTATATTATCCAAGATATAGGCATAATCAGGGATCACTATATCGATGCCCAACATATCGTCTTCAGGAAAAGCCAGCCCGGCGTCGACGACGATCATCTGATCATCGTAGCGGATCACCGTCATGTTTTTCCCTACTTCACCCAGTCCCCCCAAAGGAATGATTTGCAGTTTATGATCCTTTGGCAAAAATATAACCTCCTTGTTAAAATACGAATCCTCAAGCGCCTTTTCAGGCCAGCGCCTGAATCAAGCGCGCTGTTGCCCGCAGCAATTCCCGTTCCTGTTCGTTCGGTTCAGTCAAAGGCAAACGGCACGGGCCGACAGGGTGGCCGAGCGTTTCCAGCACAAATTTAATCGGCGCCGGGTTGGCGGCGATAAATAAATTTTTGAACACCGGGTACAACCTGGTATGCCAGTCAAGGGCTTCCGCTGTATTGCCGATGGTGAACGCCCCTATCATGCGCTGCATCTGGAGTCCGACCACATGAGCCGCCACGCTGACCACGCCCCGGGCCCCCAGGGCGAGCATGGGCAGGGTCAGGGAATCGTCCCCGGCATAAACGGCAAAATCCGCCGGCAAACTCAGCTTGAGTTCACTCATTTGCTCCATGGAACCGCCCGCTTCTTTCAGTGCGGTGATATTAGGCAGGGCGCTGAGGCGCTTGACCGTATCGGGCAAAATGTTCACGACCGTGCGTCCCGGGACATTGTACAGCATCACCGGCAGCGGAGTGGCTGCGGCTATCGCCTGAAAATGTCTGTAGATCCCCTCCTGGGATGGTTTGCTGTAGTAAGGCGCCACGGCCATCACTCCGTCGATTCCCGTGTCCTGCGCGGCTTCCGCCAGTTTGACGCTTTCTTCCGTCGAGTAGGTGCCGACATTGCCGACGACCTTGCAGGCGGCCGGGACTGCCCGGCGCACAACCCGAAAAAGCTCTGTTTTTTCTTCTGCGGACAGATTGGGCGCTTCCCCGGTGGTTCCGGCCACCACAACGCCGTCCGAACCGTTCGCGGCCAGGTAAGCGGCCAGATCCGCCGCCCCCGCATAATTCACCCCGCCCTGGGCCTGAAAGGGCGTGACCATCGCCGTCAAAATTCGTCCAAACATCCGAAACACTCCATTTCTCCGATGTCAGCGGCCGCTGGGATTGATGAATTTGTCATGCAACATCCGCACGGCTTCCGCCAAACGCGGCCCGGCCACCAGCACCCAGATCGTCGTATGCGAATCCGCCGACTGCAAAATCTCTATATCCCCTTCGGCCAGCACCTCCGCCACATCGGCCATCACGCCCGGCACATCGGTGATCCCTCCCCCCACGAGGGAAATAATGGCGCAACCCGGCAGCTGTTTGGCTTCCGTATTCATGCTCTGCAATATATCCGCCGCTTTGTCCGCCAATTCGTCTTTCACGGTATAACGCACCGTGTCCAGTTGCGTGCTGATAAAATCCACGCTGATGCCGGCCTGGGCCATGGACTTGAAAATCCGGCGCACAACCTTGGGTTTGTCCGCCTCCCGGCTGATGTCGATCGTAAACTGCGTTACCTGAGGCATGTGGGCGATACCGGTGATCAAGCGATCGTCAAACATATCGGCCCCCGCGGCGCGATGGGGCTGACTGTTCGTGACCAGCGTGCCGGGAGTATCGGAAAACGTGCTTTTGATCCGCAGCGGGATATTTTGCCGCATCGCGATCTCCACGGCCCGGGGATGAATGACCTTGGCCCCCTCATGCGCCAGCTGGGCGATGTCGTTATAGGTCACCACGTCCAAAATCCGAGCGTCTTGCACAAGGCGCGGGTCGGCGGTCATAATGCCTTCCACGTCGGTGTAAATATCCACGGCCTCGGCGTTCAGGGCCACGCCCAGCGCCGCCGCCGTGGTGTCGCTGCCACCCCGGCCCAGGGTTGTGACCTGCCCATCCTCCGTCGCCCCCTGAAATCCGGTAACCACGACGACGCAGCCCGCCTCCAGCTCCCGGTAAATCTCCTGCGGATCGACGCGCAGGATGCGCGCCTCCCCGTAATCGGCGTTCGTGATAATCCCGGCCTGCCCGCCCGTCAGCAGCGCCGTCCGCAGTCCGTATCCCTGCAGCGTAGCGGCCAGCACCGCCCCGGAAATCACCTCGCCGCAGCTCATAAGCAAATCAAGCTCCCGGGCGGCCGTTTCCCGGTTAATATCCGCCGCCAATTGAATCAGGGTGTCCGTGGCATAGGGGTCGCCCCGGCGTCCCATAGCGGAAACCACTACGACCACCGCATAGTTTTCCTTTACCGCGCCCAGCACTTTGGCGGCCGCCTTAGCCCGGCGTTCTTCCGTGGAGACGGAGGTGCCCCCAAATTTCTGCACGAGTATCTTCAATGCTTCGCCTCGTCTTTCTACAGTAATTCCGCTATCTGCACGGCGTTCAGCGCCGCGCCTTTGCGGAGCTGATCCCCGGAAATCCACATGTTCAAGCCGTGCCGCAGCGTCAGATCGGCCCGGACACGCCCGACAAAAACATCATCCTCATGCGTGGTTTCCAGCGGCATCGGATAGCGTTCGGCCTGAATATCGTCCACCAGACGCACGCCGGCCGCCCGGCTGAGGAGCTCCTTCGCTTTTTCCGGGGTAAGCGGGCCTTCTGTTTCCAGGTTAAGGGATTCGGCGTGGGAGCGCAACACCGGCACCCGCACGCAGGTCGCCGTTACGAGCAAATCTTCCCGGTGAAAAATTTTCTGTGTTTCCCGGGCCATTTTCCATTCTTCTTTTGTATAGTCCGCTTCCTGAAAAACGTCGATGCGTGGGATCAGGTTAAAAGCGATCTGGTAGGGAAAAATTTTACCTGGAGCGGACGGTTCCCCGGCGGCCCATTGGTGCAACTGATTTTCCAGTTCCTGCATCCCGTCCCGACCGGCGCCGGAAACAGCCTGGTAGGTGGAGACCACAATCCGCCGGATCCGGGCCGCGTCCTCCAGCGGTTTAATCGCCACCGCCATGATAATAGTTGAGCAATTCGGATTGGCGATGATGCCTTTATGCTGTTTGATATCCGCCGCATTCACTTCCGGCACCACAAGGGGCACGTCGGGGCGGAGGCGAAAAGCGCTGCTGTTGTCAATCACGACCGCCCCGGCGCTCACGGCCGCGTCGGCGAATCGAGCCCCGTCCGATCCGCCGGCAAAAAAAGCGATGTCCGCGCCGCGAAAACTGTCCCGCGTCGTCTCCCGCACCTCAAATTCCCGCTCTCGCCAGACCACGCGCTGGCCGGCGGAACGTTTCGTCGCCAGCAGGCGCAACTCGTCCACCGGAAAGCACCGCTCCGCCAAAATATCCAGAAACTCCCGTCCCACGGCGCCTGTTGCGCCGACCACGGCTACATCAGCCACAATATTTCACTTCCGTTTTTCTATCAGCTTTTACATTATCCCTGATTATAGCGCAAAGCGCGCTCCAAGTCAAAGGATTTTCGCCCCCGGGGGAAATTTTTAATCCAAAAAATGCTCCAGTCCGACGACAAAGTCCGTCAAAGCGCGAGCTTGCCTGATGGCGAGCATTACGCCCGGCATATATGTTTCCCGGTTGAAAGCGTCGTGCCGGATCGTGAGGGCCTGGCCGGAACCGGCGAATATAACCTCTTGATGCCCTTCCAGTCCGGGCAGTCGGACGGAGTGGAGGCGCATACCCTCAAAATCGCCTCCGCGCACGCCCGCCAGTTTTTCCGCTTCCGCCGCGTGTCCCTGCCGTTTGGGCCGGCGGACGCGGGCAATCCGCTCCGCTGTCCGGAGGGCCGTGCCGGAAGGGGCGTCCAGCTTGCGATCGTGATGCAGTTCGATAATTTCCACATCGGGAAACCAGACGGCGGCCTGTTCGGCGAATTTCATCATGAGGATAGCGCCCAAGGCAAAATTCGGCGCGATAAAAACGCCGACGCCCTTCTCCCGGCTCAAGCGCCGGAGTTCGGCCTCAGCCGCCGCGTCCAGCCCGGTCGCCCCAATTACCGGCCTCACTCCTGCGGTCAGGGCGGCGACGGCGTTTTCCCGCACGGACTGCGGGCCGGTAAAATCCACCATGACCTCCGCCCCGGCCGCGCGCAGCAATTCCGCCTCCGGCCGACCGGCCAGACGCAAGGGCGGCCGACCGTTCGCCGCAACCGGCCACTCCTGCCCTTCCCCCAGGACGTCGGCCACGCCCGCCAGTTCCATATCCGGCTGCCGCAGCACGGTTTCGGCCGTGAGGCGGCCCATGCGACCGCAAGCCCCCGCCACATATACTTTAATCATTGTCCTCCTCTGTCACAGCCGTCCCGTCGAGCCAAAGCCGCCGTTGCCGCGTTCCGTGACGCCGAGGTCTTCTTCCACCCGGAACAGTCCCCGCCGCACCGGCACAAATACGACTTGAGCCAGGCGCTCCCCCGGGCTAAGGATAATCGTCTCCTGTCCCAGGTTGACGAGCAGGAGGCATATTTCCCCGCGATAATCCTCATCCACCACCCCGACGCCGTTCGTCAGGGCCAGACCCCGCGCGGCGGCCGGGCCGCTGCGGGCAAAAATCAAAGCGGCATACCCGCTTTCGCTCGTTTCGAGGGCCAGACCGGTGGGAACGCTTATCCTTTCCCCCGGTTCCAGCACCGCCGCTTCCGGCAGACAGGCGGACAAATCCGCGCCGGCCGCGCCAGCCGAGGCGTAAAAAGGCAGCCGGGCTTCCGGGCGCAATATTTTGACTCTGACCGGCAACTCGTCCATCAGGAGGCGCCCTTGGTGATTAGGCTGCGTAAATCGGGACGCAAAATGCGGCGCCCCAGCGTGACGGCGCTGATGGAATTCCGCCGCCACAATCCGCGCCAGACCCGGCGCACGTCGGCCGGCGTCACTTTCGTCCATTCGGCCATCAGTTCCTCCGCCGTTTTCACTTCGCCGAAATCAATCTCCGCTTTACCCAGCCGGTTCATCACGCCGCTGACCGATTCGAGCCCGAGGAACAGACTGCCCTTGATTTGGGCGACGGTGCGCGCAAGCGTTTCCTCGTCCACGCCGTCTTCTTTCAGCTTCTCCGCTTCATGCAGGATGGCCTGGATCACTTCTTCGCCTTTTCCCGGCGTCGTGCCGGCATAAACGCCGAACAAACCCGTGTCCTGGTAAGCGCCGAGGAAGGAATGGACATCATAGACCAGACCGCGCCGTTCGCGGATTTCCTGAAACAGCCTTGAACTCATGCCCGTGCCGAGCAAATTGTTGATAATCTGCAGGGTGTAAATATCGTCATGCCGGATGGGCAGAGCGGGCACGCCGACGATAATATGCAGCTGCTCAATGTCTTTGCTGAAATTGCGCCGGGTCGTCTTGGCCTCCGGGGTGGTGGTCACGGGAGCGGCGGCCGGCCGCCGCCAGGCGGCGAAGGGCTCAAGTAATTCCATCAGCTGCGGCTTGTGGAATTTTCCGGCCACCGCAACGACGACCCGCTCCGGCGTGTAGTGTGATTTCATATGAGCCACTATATCGGCGCGGGTAAGTTTGTCCAGCAAAGCGACGCCGCCCAAAATCGAGCGGCCGATCGGGTGTCCGCGCCAGATATTACTGGTGAAAAGATCCAGGATCAGGTCGTCCGGCGTGTCCTCATACATTTTTATTTCTTCATAGACGACTTGTTTTTCTTTATTGATTTCCGCGGAAGCGAAGGCGGAGTGAAAAAACATGTCTGTCAACACGTCTACCGCCACGCCTATATCCTCGTCCAGGACGCGGGCGTAAAAACAGGTGGATTCCCGGCCGGTGAAAGCATTCAGCTGCCCGCCTACCGCGTCCAATTCCTCGGCGATCTGGCGGGCGCTGCGTTTTTTGGTTCCCTTGAACAGCATATGCTCAATAAAATGGGAAATACCGCCGAGTTCCGCTTCTTCGTAGCGCGAGCCGACGGCCACCCAGATGCCGACGGCGACGGAGCGCATATGCGGCAGGCTTTCCGTGACCAGCCTCACGCCGCTGGGCAAAATCGTTTTTTCGATCATGCCGCCTACCTTTTTCCCAGCGCTTCGCGGCGCGAAAGCTTCAGGCGTCCCTGTTTGTCTATCCCGATAGCCTTGACCATGACTTCATCGCCAAGCCGCACGACGTCCTCGACTTTGTTGACCCGGCCGACGTCCAGTTCCGAGATATGCACGAGTCCGTCTTTGCCCGACGAACCCATGACGCCGGGAATGATCTCGACGAAGGCGCCGAATTCCATAATGCGCACGACTTTGCCCTTGTAGATCCGGCCGACTTCCGGTTCCTCCGTCAGGGCGGCGATAATCTGCACGGCTTTTTCACCGGCTGCGCCATCCACAGCCGCGATAAAGACCCGGCCGTCGTCTTCGATATCGATCTTGGCCCCGGTTTCCTCCACAATTTTTTTGATCACTTTTCCCCCGGAGCCGATAACGTCACGTATTTTGTCGGGATGGATCATCATCGTGATGATGCGCGGGGCATAAGGGGAAAGCTCGCTGCGGCTTTGGGGCAGCACGGCCAGCATATGTTCCAGGATGAAAAGCCGGCCTTTGCGGGCCTGTTCCAGGGCCCGGCCCAATATTTCCCGATCCACGCCCTTGATCTTGATGTCCATCTGCAGCGCCGTCACCCCCGCGGCTGTGCCCGCCACTTTGAAATCCATGTCGCCCTCATGGTCTTCCAAGCCCTGGATGTCGGTCAGGACGGCTATTTGCCCGTCTTCCTTAATCAGGCCCATGGCGATGCCCGCGACAGGCGCCGTTATCGGCACGCCGGCGTCCATGAGGGCCAGCGTGCTGCCGCACACGGAAGCCATGGAACTGGAGCCATTCGATTCCAGCACGTCGGAAACCAGCCGCAGCGTGTAGGGGAATTTTTCTACCGCCGGAATAACCGGCAGCAAAGCCCGCTCCGCCAGCTGGCCGTGCCCGATTTCCCGCCGGCCCGGCCCGCGCATCGGCCGCGTTTCCCCGACGCTGAACGGCGGGAAATTATAATGATGCATGTAGCGTTTGGATTCCTCCAGCCCCAGACCGTCGATGATCTGTTCGTCGCTGGAGGCGCCCAGCGTGGCCACGGTCAGCACCTGGGTCTGCCCGCGGGTAAACAGGCCGCTGCCGTGCGCCCGCGGCAACACATTCGTTTCGATTTCCAGCGGCCGCACTTCGTCCAGCGCCCGGCCGTCCGGCCGGATATGCTCGACCGAGATCAGGCGGCGCACGATCTTGCGCGTCATATCGTCCAGGATATGCTCCGCTTCTTTCCGCCGTTCCGGGTTTTCTTCCGTTTCGGCCCCGAGCGCCGTGAGCGTTTCTTCTTTTACGGCTTCCACCGCCGTCTCCCGCGCTTTCTTCTCCTCCACCCGCACGGCGCGGTCGAGTTTTTCATAAGCCAGGGCCTGTATTTTTTCCGTCAGCTCCGCGTCGTAACCGGCGAAATTCACTTCTGTTTTCTCTCTGGCCAAGCCGAGCGCCAAAGCCGCGGCCCGGAAATCATTGATGAAAGCCACGATGCGTTTTATGGCCTCGTGCCCGAATAAAATGGCGTCCAGCATGGTTTCTTCCGGCACTTCCCGCGCGCCGGCCTCGACCATCATGACCGCGTCCGCCGTACCGGCGACGGTCAGGTGCATAAGGGTCTCCGTTTCCTGAGCCACGCTCGGATTGATGATAAAATCTTTGCCGTCGTAACCGACGATCACGGCGGCGATGGGGCCCTCGAACGGTATGTCCGACAGCGTCAGGGCCGCCGAGGCCGCGTTAATGGCCGAAACATCCGTCGGGCAGTCCTGATCGACCGAGAGGATCATTACCACCACCTGGACGTCATTGCGGTAGCCGGCGGGGAACAGCGGCCGCACCGGCCGGTCAATCAGACGGGCGTTCAGGATGGAGCGCTCGCTCGGCCGCCCCTCCCTTTTGATAAAACCGCCGGGGATCTTGCCCACGGCGTAAAATCTTTCCTCCACATCCACGGTCAGCGGGAAAAAGTCTATCCCTTCCCGCGGTTTGGCGCTGCCGGTCGCGAAAGCAGCCACTACGGTGTCTTCGTAGCGCAGCAAAACGGCGCCGCCGGCCTGTCGGCCGATCCGCCCCGTCTCCAAACTCAGTCTGCGTCCGCCCAACTCCAACGAACGCTCAACAATCGCATGCGTCACCTTGAGTCCTCCTTAAATAATATCACCAATTTATTCAATCCGATTAATTTTCGACGGCCACAATTTGTTTTCCTGCCGCCGCACGCAAAAAAGCGCATCGGAGACCCCGGTACGCTTCTCTCAGACGGGAAAGAACTCAAACAGCTCCTTATTAGGAACTGTTCTCAAATAACTTATACATTTGACTTGCCCTTTTGCACTCTGGCTGCGTTGCCAGAACCCGCAAATACAACCAGTATTAGCGGAACCTGGCGCCTTGCCAGAGTACAAAA
>JAISWK010000155.1 GCA_031270805.1 Gracilibacteraceae bacterium | reverse complement strand
CTAAAAAAGATGATTTTGAGATAAATTATTTTCAAGGATCATCGCAATCAGAAGAATTCTTCAATATAATTAAAGAAAAGAGACCTGATATCTCTTTTATTGATGGCGATCATAGATTGATTGGTGCCTTGAAAGATCATATGCTTGTGAGGACTAGTTCCAAAATTATTATACATCATGATATTTGTTCTGATGCGTGTCCTGATTTAATGTTTCTTTGGAATGTTCTAAAAGAGTTAGAAATAAATAAAAAAAATATTGAATTCACAGACCAATACTTGTCTGTGAATGGCAGTTTTCTTGGCATTGGTATTTTATATGCATAAATAAAGGCCGATAAATTATTTATTAAATGATAATTTAGAATAGGAAAGCTGCTGACATTGTTTTAATAACAAATAAAAATGAAAAGGAGAGGCAAGCAATGCAGATGTATGAAGATTTGGAAGATAAAATTGAGGAAGTTGCTAAGAATAGCCGAAAAGAAGGAGCTGAAGAAGTTGTTGAGTTAATTCGTATAGGGTATTCAGCAGAACAAGCTTTAGCGATTGTGCGGGAGAAAAACAATGCAGATGTATGAAGATTTGGAAGATAAGTGGGCCAAGAATAATCCTACCGGCCGCGCAAAACCCGCTCCATATCGCGTTTCGCGTCCCGCTCGGCTATAGCCGCCCGTTTGTCATAGGTTTTTTTCCCCTTGCACAGGCCAAGTTCCACCTTGGCCAGACCGCGCACGATATAAAGGCGGAGGGGGACGAGGGTCATGCCCTGCTGTTGCACCTGGGCCCCCAGTTTCCGGATCTGCGTTTTGTGCAAGAGTAATTTGCGCCGGCGCAGCGGATTATGGTTAAAACGGTTGCCCTGCTCATAAGGGGCGATATGCATTTGCACCACCCAGATCTCGCCGGCGGCGATTTCGGCGTAACTGTCTTTCAGATTGACGCGGCCCGCCCGGATGGATTTTATCTCCGTGCCGGTCAGGATAATGCCCGCCTCGAATTTTTCTTCGATAAAATAATTATGCCGCGCCTGCCGGTTCTCGGTCACGACTTTCAGGTCGCTCATTTTACTCCTCCGCCACCTCCAGCGTGTAAGACTGGGAAGCCGGGCCGACGGCAAAAGACTCTTTGTCCACATACGCCGCCCAGAAGGTGTAAGTGCCGGGCAGGAGCGTCCCCGGTTCCGCGAAGCGGTAAGTGATCACGCCGGCGGAAACGTCGTCCGGGATATAACTGAGCAGCAGCCCGTTCGGGTCGCGCACGTAGAGAACCAGGCCGTAAAGGCTTTCGTCAAACTCGGAGTCGACCCGCATCGTCACTGTCGCTTCATAAACAGAAGCCATCGGATCCGCGATCACCGGGGTCGGGATACTCGCGTCGCCGGTCTGCGGCCGCTCCCCGGTGTCCATGGTCTGGGAATATTCGGTCGGAATGCGGTAAGCGGCTTCCGAAGGCGGCCAGGGGGTCTCCGCTTCTTCCTCCCGCCAGGGCAAATCGAGGAAAAGCCGGGTCACACCGCCGCTGCCTTCCGGAGCGAGCAAATCGGGACGGGCCGGATCCACCACCCGCTCCACCCAGACTTCGCTGACGCTCGTCGGCCGCCCGTCTGTGGCGCAAATCTCCGTGCCGATGAAATTGTCCGGGGTGAGCGAACTCGGGAGCAGACCGGATTTCAGGTCAAAACTCACGGCCGTTATTCCTTCCGGCCGCGGAATACTGGATTGGACGGCCTTATCCTCCAAAGCCGTCGTCATCACTTCTTTCCACAGGCGGGCCGGGAAATTGCCGCCATATTGCTGATAAAAATAATGATTGGGATAGACCACGTCGTAACCCATCCAGACCGCCGCCGTATAAAGGGGGCTGTAGCCGATAAACCAGGCGTCGGGGTTGCCGGTGCGGAAGCCGTACAATTCCGGATCGAGGGAGGAAGTGCCCGTCTTGCCGCAGATGTACCAGTTGGCGATCTGGGCCCGGGTACCGGTGCCGGAGGTGACCACCGTGCGGAGCAAATCATTCATCAGGTAGGCGGTCGTCTCTTTCATCACCCGCTCGCCCGCCGGTTTTTGCTCATATAGCACCTTGCCGGCGGCGTCTTCCACCCGGGTCACGGCAAAAGCTTTGTTGCGAAAGCCGCTGTTCGGGAAAACGGAGTAGGCCAAGGCCATGTCCAGGGTGGACATTTCCGCGACGCCGAGGGAGAGAGCCAGCACCTTGTGCCTTTCTTCCAGCGGCAGGCCGAGATTGTTTTTGGCAAAATTCCAGCAATACTCGATGCCGAGGGCTTCGATGAGGCGGACGGCGTACACGTTGACCGAGTTGCGCACCGCTTCCCGCATCGTGATCAGGCCTTTCCAGCCGCTGGTTTCCGTGTCGTAGTCCACCGGGGACCAGGAACCGCCGGGCAAGTTGTAGGTGACGGGAAAATCATCAAAAACCGAGCCGGGGAAAAAGCTGCCGCTCTCCAGGGCCGGGGCGTAAACAGTCAGCGGTTTGACGGAGGAACCCGGCTGGCGAACGGTCTGCCAGGCGCGGTTCAGCCCCATCGGCGTGTATTGGCGCCCGCCGACCATGGCCACGACGGCGCCGCTCGAATTGTCCACCATTGTGATCGCGCCCTGGGCCGGGAATTCGCCGGAGTCGGAGGGAAAATTTTCCGCGTTGGCAAACATCTCTTCCGCTTTGGCCTGGATTTTCGGCTCGACCGTGGTGTAAATCCGCAGACCGCCGCTGAAAACTTCCTCGGCGCTGAAGCCCAGTTCGTCCTGCAATTGGGCGGTGACAAAATCGACAAAATAGGGGAAACGCTTTTGCATCTGGAAACCGGAATCGCTGGAGTAACTCACCTGGGCCTCGCCGGATTTGACCTGTTCGACAAAGGTGAATGGTTCCTCGCGCCAGCGGTCTTCCTCGGCCGCCGTGAGCAGGCCGTTATCCACCATGACGGAGAGGACGAGATTGCGCCGTTTTTTGGCGGAATCCGGATTCAGGTACGGGTCGTAGACGCTGGGGGATTGAGGCAGGCCGGCCAGCAGAGCCACTTCCGCCGGATTGAGCTCGGCCAGTTCTTTTCCAAAATATGTCAACGAAGCCGTGCGGATGCCGAAGCAATTCTCGCCCAGGAAAATGCGATTCAGGTAAAAAGTCAGTATTTCATCCTTCGTATAGTTGCGCTCAATCTGCAGAGCCAGGATCAGTTCCTGGATTTTGCGCTCGTATTTCTTGGCCGTCGGGTCGTCGATAAAAGTCATTTTGGCCAGCTGGATCGTGATCGTGCTGCCGCCCTCGCTCAAGGAGCCGCTGCGCAGGTTGTTGAGGAAGGCCTTGGCGATGCGAATCGGGTCGGCGCCGAAGTGCTCGTAAAAACGCTTGTCCTCCACCGCGATAAATGTCTCCCGCACGAGAGGGGGGACGTCTTTGAAGTCCACGGCCAGCCGATTCTCGGACTGGTGCAGCTGGGCGATCTGGGCGCCGCCGCTGTCGTAGACGACGGATGATTGTTTTTGGTTGACGAGCAGTTCCGGATTCCATTCCGGGGTTTTGGACGCCGCCCGGTAGACGAACAGCCCGCCGAAAACCCCGACCGTCACAATCAGCAAAAGCAGCAAGAGCAGAATACTGCGAATTATAACGCGCCGCCGGCGCCGACGCGCCAGTTTTTTCTCCTTCTTGCGTCTGGCGGCGGAGGTGGCGCTGTTGGGAGTCGTACCAGGTCTTTTCGCTGACATTTTTGCCCTCCTAAGATGTTAAAGCGGACGGACGCCGCGGGATTCGCCGCAATCGAACCATTATATCATATAGTCCGGAAACCTGCAAAAAAACCATGGCGGGCGAGTTTCCGAGCCGCTGGTAAGTCACCCCTTTTTGTCATTCTGCGCGGAGGCGCTCGGGGTCATTACCGGGTGTCGCGCCTCCGTCGCAGAATCCATTTGCGCCCATGTGGATACTGCGATTCGGCTTCGCCGAACGCAGCATGACGGAGGGGTGTGAACGGTAGCGAAACTCTCGGCGCCTTCGCGAAGCAGGGAAGAATATCTTGACTGTTGACGGTTAAACGAATACAATGATAATCGCGAATTGCTTCTCTGTAATTTTCATAAGCCTCCAGAAAATACTTGCCAAACCACCCGCTATCCGCTATACTGAACAGAGCGGAAAGTCCGAAATCCCAAGCGGGAAGGAAGCGCCACAATGCCGGACGACAAGCAAAACAAACCGGTAAACCCGTCCCCGAAAAACGATGCTCTGCCGCCGCTGGCCGACCCGGTGGTCGCGGCGATGTTCCCCAACGTGGAGCAGGCCGGTCTTGCCGCCGAGAGCCTGTTCGGGGCGATTCTGGCCGAAGATAAAGTCAGCATAGGCAAGATTGTTTCCTTGACCCCACAGCGGCATCACAGTATGACCCGTGAACGCGGCACCAGAATTGACATAGAGGCCTGGAGCGACACCAATCAGGTAGTAATTGCCGAAGTGCAGATTTTGGGCGACAGTTCCATGCCGCAACGCAACCTGCTTGCCGGTTCCCGGATCCTCACCGAGACGGCCCGCCCCGGAACGAATGCGCGTATGATGGCGCGTAATATGCCGTTTGTAATCGCCATCAACATTTTGAGTAAGAATATCCGCACCGCCGAGGGCACCAACAAAGACGTCGTACAGCCGGCTAAAATCATGTATACTAAGACGCCAATCGAAGTAGCGGCGGCGCAGTTTGCGATTTACAACGTTCAATTGCCTCGCTTCCGAAAGATCAAAACAGACTTTACCAACAAACTGCACTGCTGGCTGTATGCTATTGACACAGCCACGCAGAAGAAGATCACTATTGAGGAGGTTGTAAAAATGACGTCGCAATTGCAGGAATTTATCAAACAAGACAGCGGTTTTGAGCAATACTGCGAGCAGTATAAACGGGTTGCGGCCGATCCGGTAACCCGGGCGGAATACTATCGCTGGGTAGATGATGTTATGCACCAGGAAGGCGTCATTCAATGGGCGCGGGATGAAGGGATTGAGATCGGCGAGCAACGCGGGATTGAGGCGAGCGCCCGAAACTTCCTGACAATGGGCCTTGCGCCGGAGCAGGTGGCGCAGGGAACCGGATTGCCTCTGGCCAAAATCAAAGAACTTATGGAGTTAGGGATTAGGGATTAGGGATTAGGGATTAGGGATTAGGGATTATTAGGGATTTAAACTGTTTCATGCGCCCAGTCCCAAGGCGTTCAATATCTCTTTTTTAGCGGCGGCAAAAGGGGCCGAGGCGATAAAATCCTTTTCCCGGCTCTTACGGGGCAAAAGCTCAAAGCCGGCGCACACAGCGCCGGGGCTGCCCTGCAAAATGTAAACGAAATCGGAAAGGCTTATAGCCTCGTCTATGTCATGGGTGATAAATAAGGTGGAAAGCCCCATTTCCTCCGCGATGCTCAAAAACCATTTATGCATGTGTATTTTGGTGATTACATCCAGCGCGGAAAAGGGCTCGTCCAGCAGAATAACGGGTTTATCCATAAAAAAGGTTCGCAAAAGGGCGGCGCGCTGCTTCATTCCGCCGGAAATTTGGCGGGGATATTTATGCGCGCAGTCGGCCAGACCAAATTTGGGCAGAAAATCCCCGGCGTATTCCCGCGCCTCCTTTTTTGATTGGCCGCCTATGATTAAAGGCAGTATAATATTATCCAAAACGGTGCGATAGGGCATAAGCAAATCATTTTGCGGCATATAGGATACATAACCGGCTTTTCCGGTGATATTCTCTCCTCTAAGCCGCACAGATCCGCCGTCGGGAACGCTTACGCCCGCCAGGATATTAAAAACTGTCGTTTTACCCGTGCCGGAGGGTCCCAGCAGGGACACGGAGGATTTTTCCGGCAAATTAAGGTTTATGTCTTTAACTACGGCAGCGCCGTTATAATATTTGCTTATATTCTCGCATGAAAACAGCATCGCTTAACCCACACACCTTCAATTTAAGGCAAATACTCATTGCTGAAACCGCCGCTCTGTATATCTTTTTCCAAAAGACCTTCCTCAAACATCCAGCGGTAAAAGGCGCTCCAGCGGGAAGCGTCTATTTCTCCCCAGCGGGGCGCGTCGCCCTGATAAAGCGGGGCCAAATAACGCTGACTGGCCAAAACCAGCGCTCTGTTCAGCTGGGGCGCGTATTGCAAAAGAAATTCCGCGCTTTGGTCGGGATTGGCGGCGGCAAAATCATAGCCGCGGCTGGCCGCCCGCACAAAGCCCTTTACCACCCCGGGGTTGGCGGCGGCAAAATCGCTGTTCACCACCAAAACAGGGGTGTAAAAATCAAAAAGCGGATTTACGCGCCCGAAATCCAAATAATTTATTTCCAGCCCCGCTATTTCGGCGGCAATGCCGTCCCAGGCATAATATATCCAAATGGCGTCCATATCGCTTTGCAGCGCGGAAATGGCGTCGGTCGCGGCATTGGGAATCATATTTACCCGCGCAAAGTCCCCGCCGTCGGCTTCGACTAGATTCCGCATAATGGCGTATACCAAAGGGGTTTCCCAGGAGGCGAATTTTTTGCCCTCCAAATCCCCGGCGGAATGTATGCCCGTTTGCGCCAAAGACATTATCCCGCTGGTATTATGATTTATTATCGCGGCGACAGCCATTAAGGGCATGGGATTTTCCCGCGCTATGGCGGGTCCCAGCTCTTCCTGAAAACTTATGCCGAAATCGGCGTCTCCGGCGGCCAGAAGCACCATAGCCCCGTCTTCCGGCGGCTGCATTATTTCCACCTCTATGCCTTCCTCGGCAAACCAGCCCTGGGCCAGAGCGGCATAAAGCCCGCTGTGATTGGTATTGGGCGTCCAATCCAGCACAACCCGAATCTGCGTCAGCGCGGCGTCCGTATTCGGCGGCGGAACTGATTTTCCGCAAGCCGCCCATAATAATAATGGCGCTAAAAATAAAAATAAAAGCAAAACCCTTTTTTTCATTTTTCAATCCTCCTCCTGCCAGGGCAGGGATTTTTTCTGGATAAAGACCACCAGCTTTATTAAAGCCAGGCTCAAGGCGGCGGTAAGCAGAATGACGGCGAACATTTTGTCAAAAGAATAGGATTTCCGCACCCGCGTCATATAAACCCCCAGACCGGCGTTGCCGCCAAGCCATTCCGCAATCACCGCCCCCACGATGGAATAGGAGGCGGCTATCCGCAGACCGGCAAAGAAAGCCGGCATCGCGCCGGGCAGCTTTAAGTAAGCGTATATTTGCCATTGGCTCGCCCCCATCGACCTTAAAAGCTGTACGGCTTCCTTATCCGTTTGGGCGAAGGCGCCTATTAAGCCCACGGTAACAGGGAAAAAGCAAGTGAGAAAGATTAAGGCTACTTTAGGCGCTATACCGTAACCCATCCACAATACCAAAAGCGGCGCTATGGCAATGGCGGGAACAGTTTGGGTAAAAAGCAGCAGGGGGAAAACCGCGCGGTTTAACAGGGCGTTGCTGTCCATAATTATGGCGATAATAAACGCTGCGACTATGGCCAGGACAAGACCGATAATGGCCTCGGAGAGGGTTACCAGCAAATCCCTGCCCAGCAGGGAAATATCCGCCCGTAGAGCCTTGACCACCGCCAAAGGGGAGGGCAGCATAAAGGCGGGCACAAGCCCGGAAACGGATACCAGCTGCCAAAGGGCTATTAAGGCGGCAATAAGCAGACCGGGGGCAAGCCGCTGTTTATCAGGAATTATGCTTTGCGCATTTTTTTTCAATGCTCCAAACCCCTTTTTCGGTGTTAAGGGCCGTTTTTATATAGGCGTTCACCCCCGCCGCGCCCTGCTCCAGGCAAATATAATGACATTCGGCGGCAATTTTCCACAAAGCGTTAAAATCCCCCTCCACCGTGGTTTCAAAGGGGCCGACGCTGTAATTCAAGCCGCTGTTTTTAATATGGGCGATAACCCGGTCCACAATGGGGATAATGTTTTCCTCCGCTGTTTGAGGTAAAATTTGGATAGCGATGCTGGCTTCCGGTTGAACCATTTTTTTCACCTTCCTTATAAAGTAGTTGGGCGCGAGACTGTTCACGCCCGTAAAAAAAAGAACGCCTGCGGGGAAAACGCGGACGTCCACTCGTGCAAGAGTTGATTTTTCCCTTCGCCGGCATTATCCGGAGCAGGTTCCCGCAGAAATCTCCGCAAAAGGGTCTAAAGCCTCAATTAGCTCATCTCAGCCGGAACAATCCAGCACCCCGATACACATTATAATGTTTGCCCAAGCTTTTGTCAATAATAATGTGCTTACTGGGTGTAGATAAAAATTATTGGTATTGTCTGTTCAGGATTCCCTTGTGTCTCTTACCCACAGTTACTGCTCAGCGCCCCACAAAACATCATGCACGGGGAACGACCATCGCCCCCTG
>JAISWK010000057.1 GCA_031270805.1 Gracilibacteraceae bacterium | reverse complement strand
GCAGCGGTAAAACGTGTAGTCGCCGATGCTCGTCACGCCGACGGGGATATTGATGCCTGTCAGGCCGGTGCAGTCGGAAAACGCGGCTTCGCCGATGGTCTTCACGCCGGCGGGGATGGCGATGCTTGTCAGGCCGGTGCATCTGTAAAACGCGGAGGCGCCGATGCTTTTCACGGCTACGCCGCCCAGTTCGGCCGGGATCTCCACGTCCCCGCCCGGCCCCTTATACCGCGTGATCGTCGCGGCGTCGGCGCTGACCGTGTAGACGAAGTCCTCCACCGGCGCGGCGCTCAACCACTGGGCGGGCTGAGATTTCGGAGCGGCGTATGTTATCCCGCCGGCAGCAGCGAGGGCCTTATATCCAATATTTTCCGGGGGGGGGGGGGGGTAAGTACAGTATTTTCAGTGCCGGCCAGAGCGGCCAGACCGCCGGTATGGGCGCCCAGCAGGCTGAGGATGAGGGCGGTCAGCGCGGCCAGAACCATGATGGGCAGCGCCCGGCGCGGTTTGGTTCGATTCTCTTTTTGGGGAAATATTTGTCTTAGCCGGCGTCCGTTCATGGTATTCCGCTCCTTTCCGGTTCGGGTTGTCGCCGGGATAGTTCCGGCGCGGCGTTGGTCGATATAATCATTATATTCCGGCAAATAGGCCCTGTCAATGAGTAAGTAACAAAAAATATTGTGAAATTTGCCGGGGCAATATTCTCGCGACCTACTAGGGCAGAGACGCCACGGGACGGGCGCAACCCAGGACATCGTAGGGGCGGATGGCAATCCGCCCGAGGTTGCTTTCACTTCTCCCTTCCAAGGGCGGACGCGGTTTTCGTCGCCGCTAGGCCCCCCAGCGCCGTCTCGCGCAGCTGGGAAGGTATGCACTTGCCTACCTGGTGCATAGCCTCCACCGTCTCGTCAAAGGGAATCAGATTTTTGACGCCGGCCAGAGCGATCTGGGCGCTCAGAATGGCGTCAGCTGCGCCGAGGGCGTTTCGCTTCTGGCAGGGAACCTCCACCAGACCGCCTACCGGGTCGCACACCAGGCCCATCAGGTTAGAAAGAGCGGTAGCCGCCGCGTCCAGACACTGCTGCGGCGCGCCGCCCAGCAATTCCGTCAGCGCCGCAGCGGTCATCGCGGCGGCGGCGCCGACTTCCGCCTGGCAGCCGCCGTCCGCGCCGGAAACGGTGGCGTTCCGGGTAATTAAGTAGCCGATGGCGCCGGCTGTAAACAGCCCCGCAAGCAAATCTTTTTCCACCAAACCCAGTTCTTCCTCCGCCGCCAAGAGTACCCCCCAGAGGACGCCCGAGGAACCGGCGGTGGGGGCCGCCACGATCAAACCCATTGAGGCGTTCACTTCCAGGATTCCCATCGAGTAGGCCAGCGCTTTGGCCAGCAGCGGGCCGCATAGATCCCGCCCGTCTTTTCGGTAGCACTCCAGGAGGATGGCCTCCCCGCCGAGGAAGCCGCCCATGGAGGGCCGCGCTTCCGTAAGCGCCTGCGCCACGGCCGCCCGCATGATCACGAGCGCCCGCTCCATTTGGCCGACGGCGTCTTTTTCCGGAAAAAGCGCCTTTTCCCGTTCCAGCATCACCTGGGATATTTTCATCCGCCGCGTCTCACAGCAGAGCAGCAATTCTTCCCCGCTGCCAAAATTCATCGGGTCAGAGATTGTCATTATTCTGCGCCCGCGGGTCAAGGGTTAAAAGCGTCGCGGCCCAGATATTGGCCGCGCTGAGTATCTTCGCCACTGCTTCCTCCGGGATGGCCTCGTCCGTTTCAATGATCGTGTAAGCAATTTGCCCTTTGCTTTCGCGGAATAGTTTGGCAAAGGCGATATTGACGTTAAAATCGCAAAGACATTTTGTAATATGGGCCAGCACGCCTTTTTCATCCTGCTGCTCAATGACGAGGGTGTTGTATTCGCCGCTGAAATCCACTTCCACCCCGTTAATTTTGCCGATCACCATGGCGCCGCCGCCGATGGATTTCCCCCGGATGACCGTCGTGCGCCCGCTGTCGTCGTCCAGGGCGATATCCACGGTATTGGGATGCAGATCCTTCGTTTCCTCGTCGCAGTGGAAGGCGTACCGCAGGCCGGAGGCCTCCGCCCAGACGAAAGCGTCCCGGAGGCGCGCGTCCTCCGGGCCAAAGCCCAGGATGCCCGCCAGCAGCGCCCTGTCTGTGCCATGTCCCCGGTAAGTTCTGGCAAAAGAGCCGTAGAGCGTAAAACGAACGCCCCGAATCTGGCCCTTGGCCAGCATGCGGGCGACGGCGGCTATACGGAGCGCCCCCGCAGTGTGCGAGCTGGACGGGCCGATCATATTGGGGCCTATGATGTCAAATACGCTGAGCTCTCGCATGAATATTATCCGCAATATTAGGAAAGAGAGGAGAGTAAAGAGGAAAGAGAGTTCTCGTCTCACTCTTTACTCTTTCCTATTCACTCTTTCCTCCTTTGAAGGGGAACCATCCGCAATATTAGGAAAGAGAGGAGAGTAAAGAGGAAAGAGTGGGGAGGGCAAGGGATTAGGGATTAGGGATTAGGGGCGGGTCGGAAAGCCAGATTCATGTCCACGTCGCCGCGGATGCCGGCCACCGTGCCCGAGTCGCTGTATTGCCACAGGGAGAATTTATAGGGGAAAAAGGGGGTGTCATAATATTGGGCGATCCATTTTTCATAGCCTTCCAGGCGGGGCAGCTCCATTTCGTGGATAAACCAGCCCGGATTCGCGTAGATCATCGGTGTGTACCCGGCGGCCGCGATCCGCTCACAAAAAGCGATGGCGTCGTCCGTCACCTGTTCCTTGCCCAGGTAGTCGGCCCGGGAATTCGCGCCGGCAATTTCCTCAAAATCGTACACAATGGGAAAAGAGACATTGTACCCCTCAAGGGCGGCCAGGACAAAGTCGGCCTCCTCCTCGGCCTCGGCCGTGTTCACTGCCTGGGAGAAAAAGTAAATCCCGATTTCCAGTCCGGCCTGAGTGGCGCCGGCCATGTACTCCAAAAAACGCTCGTCCAGCACGAGCGCTCCGGTGCCATAGCCGCGGTAGCCGAGGCGGATCATGGCGAAATCAATCCCGTCTCCGGCCACGGCGTTCCAGTCTATGCTCTCCTGGTAAAATGACACGTCGATGCCGAGCAGGGAGTGCATCCCGCCGGCTTCGTCCGCGTAAACCGGGCGGGAGGCGAGGCGGGTCAGGCGCTGCCAGTCGTAATCGTGTTTGGCCAGCGTGGGATCCACGTCCGCGTAATAAATGACGCCGGCGCGTTTGTAGACGATTTTATCCGGGAAGATCAGGTTGAGGAATTCCGTGTTGACATAAAACTCCTGCGCGTACTTTTTCAGCGTCTCCACACTGATAAAACCCGCGCTATCCGGGGCGGGTTCCGTCTGGGGAAACTCCGGCTCGTCCGCCGGCGGCGGCGTTCCTCCGTCCAGGTCGGGCAGACGCATGATCAGCCAGCCCTGCCCGGCCAGGAGGAGGACAATACCGACGATAATGATGAGACAAAGGCGCTTAACCCCGCTCCCGTTCATCCTTCAGGTTCCGGAACCGGCGTCTCTGATGTTTCCGGGGTTTCCGGGGTTTCCGGGGTTTCCGGCGTTTCCGGGGTTTCTGTGGCCGGAGTTTCCGCCGGGGCCATGTCCCGCCCGTACTCGATCTGGGCCGTATCGCGCAAATTGACGTAATAGACCTCTACCCGCGCCTGCTCGATATTATCCTCGAGGCTGCCCTGCCGTTCCGCCTGGTGTTCCTGGACATAAATAATGTGATAACCGAACTGGGACTGCACCGGTACCGCGCTGACGGTACCCACCTCCTGGCTGAAGGCGGCGTTCTCAAATTCGGCCACCATCTCGCCGCGGCCGAAGGAACCCAGACTGCCGCCGTTCGTGGCGCTGCCCGTGTCAATGGATTCTTGCCGGGCCGCTTCGGCGAAAGTATCCAGGTCGGCGCCCTGCAAATCAGCCGCCAGCCGGAGCGCCGACGCCTCGTCTTCCACCAGGATATGACTGGCGGTCACGCTCTCCTGTTCGTAGAAGAGGTTGGAATTGGCGTCAAACCATGTCTCAAGGTCTTCCGCGCTCACGGCGCCTTCGTCCTTGCTGACATTCTGCTGAAAAGCGATGATAATTCGCATTTTCTCGTCCGTGCGATTATTGGCTTCCAGCCAGGCGTCGTAGGAAGGGTAGCCGAAGGTGGTGATTTGCTCCTTCAGTCCGTCCAGTTCGCTGTTGACTTCCGCTGACTGCAAATCCCATTTTTTCTCCGCCACCACCTGGCGCAGGAGTTCATCCTGGATCAGCGAGTTAAGAATCCCCTGTTTTACCAGCTCTTTATCCGTGCTTTCCCAGTCGTAATTGTTCTGCTCGTAATAATCCTGGTAGTAGGCGTAAAAATCTTCATAGTCCTTGAGGGGAATGGCCTGACCGTTGACCTTGAGCGCAAAGGACGGAGCGCAGGCGGCCAGGAAGGCAAATAACAGCAACGTACAGACCAGGGTAAACCGTTTTTTCATGCGGAAAAATCTCCTTCAATTTGCGGGTTTTAACCGCTGCAATCATTCATTCAAATGTTTTTGCGCAGCGCTTTGCCGCCGTAATAGCCGGCGGAATCCCCCAGTTCTTCCTCGATGCGCAGCAGTTCGTTGTACTTGGCCAGGCGATCGGTGCGGGCCGGGGCGCCGGTCTTGATCTGGCCGGCGTTCGTGGCGACGGCGACATGGGCGAGGGACACGTCGGCTGTTTCGCCGGAGCGATGAGAAATCACATTGCCGAAACCGGCTTTTTTCGCCAGCTCGATCGCGTCGAGCGTCTCCGTCAGAGTGCCGATCTGGTTCAGCTTGATCAGGATGGCATTCGCGCTGCCCTCTTTGATGCCGCGAGCCAGGCGTTCCGTGTTCGTGACAAAGAGGTCGTCGCCGACCAGTTGAATTTTGCCGCCCAGTTTTTGGTTCAGCTTTTTCCAGCCGGCCCAATCATCTTCCGCCAGGCCGTCTTCAATGCTGGCTATTGGAAATTTTTGGCAAAGACTGGCGTAGTAGTCGATCATTTCGGCGGATGTTTTGGTCAGGCCCTCGCCGGCCAGCACATATTTTCCATCCTGATAAAACTCCGTCGCCGCGGCGTCCACCGCGAGAAAAACCTGTTTTCCCGGCTTGTAGCCCGCCAGCTCCACGGCGTCCACGATCATGGCCAGGGCGTCGGCGTTGGAAGCCAGGTTCGGGGCAAAACCGCCCTCGTCGCCGATCGAAGTCGCCAGGCCCTTGTCCCGCAGCACTTTTTTCAGACTGTGATAAATCTCCGTCCCCATGCGCAGGGCTTCGCGGAAATTCGCCGCCCCGACCGGCAGCACCATAAATTCCTGGATATCCACGTTATTGTCCGCGTGCTTGCCGCCGTTCAGGATATTCATCATCGGCACGGGCAGCGTTTTGGCGTTCACTCCGCCGATATACTGATAAAAAGGCAGGCCGATATACTGGGCCGCCGCCTTGGCCGCAGCCAGCGATACGCCCAGGATGGCGTTGGCCCCCAAGCGGCCTTTATTGGGCGTGCCGTCCAGTTCGTTCAGGCGGGCGTCGAGAGCCGGTTGGTCAAAAGCGCTTACGCCCGCCAGTTCCGGAGCGATGAGGTTGTTGACATTGGCGACCGCCTGCAGCACGCCCTTGCCGCCGTAGCGTTCCGGATCGCCGTCCCGCAGTTCCACCGCCTCAAAAGCCCCGGTCGAGGCCCCGGAGGGAACGGCGGCCCTCCCTAACGTGCCATCCTCCAGCACGACGTCCACTTCCACAGTGGGATTGCCGCGGGAATCCAGGATCTCCCGCGCCGTGACCTGATCAATTGTTGACATTTGCCACACTTCCTTTCGTTTTTACGATCAAACTCTGTCCGGTCATGGCCGCCGGCTGCGGCAGTCCCATCAGCGCCAGCGCCGTGGGTGCGATGTCGGCCAGCGCGCCGTCCGGACGCAGGGCGAGGCCGCGACCGGCCTCCCCGGCCAGGACAAAAGGCACGGGATTCGTGGTATGGGCCGTAAAAGGGGTTCCGCTTGCCGGATCGATCATTTGTTCCGCATTGCCGTGATCGGCGGTGATCAGAACCGTGCCGCCGCGCACGAGCACCGCGGGGCAAAGGCGGCCGAGACAGGCGTCCACGGCTTCCACCGCCCGAACGGCCGCGCTCATCACGCCCGTATGCCCCACCATGTCCGGATTGGCGAAATTAATGATCAGCGCGGCGTAAACGTCCCGCTCCAGCGCGGCCAGAGCGGCGTCCGTGACTGCGGGGGCGCTCATCTCCGGCTGCAAATCGTAAGTCGCCACCTGGGGCGAGGGAATGAGAATACGGTCTTCCCCCGCTTCCGCTTCCTCGCGCCCGCCATTGAAGAAAAAAGTGACATGGGCGTATTTTTCTGTTTCCGCCAGCCGGAGCTGGGCCAGTCCGGCCCGGGCCAGCACTTGGCCGAATGTGTCCGGCAGGTCTTCGGGCGGAAAAGCCGTCGGCAGGTTGTAGAGAGGGTCGTACTCCGTCAGGCAGGTCAGGCGCAGGCGCGGGCGGAGCGGCCGGGTGAGGCCGGGGCAATCCGGTTGGGTCAGAGCGGCGACGATCTCGCGCATGCGGTCGGCGCGAAAATTGAAACAAATCACGCTATCCCCGTCCCGCATGAGGCCGTCCCCCTCTTCCCCCGTCAGCAGCACCGGGGCCAGGAACTCGTCCGTGACGCCGGCCGCGTAAGAATCCGCGATCGCCCGCTCCGCGTCCGCCGCCCTCCGGCCCGCGCCGGCCGTATATAATTGGTAGGCTTTGCTCACCCGTTCCCAGCGCTTGTCCCGATCCATGGCGTAGTAGCGCCCGCAGAGCGTCGCCAGCCGGCCCCGGCCCGGCGCGCCCAGCCGCGCTTCCAATTCGCGCAGGAAAAGGAGCGCGCTTTGCGGCAGCACATCCCGCCCGTCCAAAATCGCGTGGACATATATATTTTCCACCCCCCGCGCCGCCGCCAGGTCCAGCAGGGCGTACAGATGCGTATTGTGCGAGTGAACGCCGCCATCCGATAAGAGTCCGAGCAAGTGCAGGGCCCCGCCGGGCGGAATATCGCCCATCGCCCTGGCCAGGACGGCGTTTGCCGCCAAGGCGCCGTCGGCGACGGCGCGGTCGATGCGCGTCAAATCCTGGTAGACCACGCGGCCGGCCCCGATATTCAGATGCCCGACCTCGGAGTTGCCCATCTGGCCTTCCGGCAGCCCGACCGCGAGCCCTGAGGCCTTGAGCAGGGTATGGGGGCAGGAATGGAGCAGTCCGTTCCAGACCGGCATTCGCGCCGCCCGGACGGCGTTGCCCCGGGTGTGCTCCGACGAGCCGAACCCGTCCAGGATCACGAGCGCCAGCGGTTTCATGTCCGAACCCGGGCCAGCCGAACGAGTTCGGCGAATTCCGCCGCCTGCAGACTGGCGCCTCCGACCAGGGCCCCGTCTATATCGCCGGCCTGCAGCAATTCGGCGATATTGGCGGCTTTGACGCTGCCGCCGTAGAGTACGCGCACTTCCGCCGCCGCCCCCCCGCCGGCCAGAGAGGCGATGGTCGCCCGGATGAGGGAGCAGATCTCCTGGGCGTCGGCGGCGGTCGCGGTGCGGCCCGTGCCAATGGCCCAAATCGGTTCGTAAGCCACGGTAACGCGGCGAACTTCCTCCCCGCTCAACCCGGCCAGGGCGCTTTCCGTCTGGTCGCGCACATGTACCGCCGCCCGGCCCGCTTCGCGCACGGCCAGGGTCTCGCCGACGCAGACGATGGGGCGCAGCCCGGTTTGCAGAGCCAGCCGCGTTTTGCGCCTGACGATCTCATCGGTTTCCCCGATGATTTCCCGCCGCTCGGAGTGGCCGAGAATAACTGCGGCGCAGCCGGCGTCCAAAAGCATCTCCGCCGAGACCTCGCCCGTGTAAGCGCCGTCCGGCTCATAAAACATATTCTGGCCGCCGAGCCCGACCGGCGTGTCCCGGAATTCCTCCCGCAGCGCGGCCAGACAGGTGAAAGGAGGGCAAATTAAGACGTCTACCCCCATAAGCCCCGCGACCAGGGTTTTGAATTCCCGGGCAAAGGCCGAGGCCGCACCCGTGAGTTTGTTCATTTTCCAATTGCCCGCTATAAGCGGCGTGCGCGTGTTCATCGGCCGGCCTCCCGTTCCAGGGCCGCGACGCCGGGCAAGGTCTTGCCCTCCAGGAATTCCAGCGCCGCCCCGCCGCCGGTCGAAACATGCGTCATTTTATCGCTCAGACCGGCTTTTTCCACGGCCGCGGCGGAGTCGCCCCCGCCGACGATGGTCACACCGGCGCAATTGGCCAGTTCCCGGGCGATAGCGTTCGTGCCGGCGGCAAAAGCGTCGATCTCGAAGACGCCCATCGGCCCGTTCCAGAGGATGGTGCGCGCGGCTCGCACGGCGGCGGCAAAAAGGGCGATGGTTTCCGGGCCGATGTCGAGTCCCATTTCCTCCGGGCCGATATCCCGGACACTCACGACCCGGCGCGGGGCGTCGGCCGCGATGGCCCCGGCGGCGACCACGTCAACCGGGAGCAGGATTTGCACATTGCGCTCCGCCCCCTGCTTCAGCACACGGGCGGCAAAATCCAGTCTTTCCTCGTCCAGCAGGGAGCGGCCGACGGCGTAACCCTGAGCCTTGAGGAAGGTATAGGCCATACCGCCGCCGATGATGAGCGTATCCACCTTGCCGAGCAGGTTATCGACGACGGCGATCTTGTCCTTGACCTTCGCCCCGCCGAGAATTGCCGCAAAGGGTCGCTCGGGGGCGTTCAGGGCCCCGCCGAGAAATGTCAGTTCCTTTTCCAGGAGAAAGCCGGCGTAGGCCGGGAGAAAGGCGGTGATGCCTTCCGTCGAAGCGTGGGCGCGGTGGGCGCTGCCAAAAGCGTCATTGACGTAAATATCCGCCAGGGCGGCCAATTGGCGGGCAAAAGCCGGATCGTTTTTTTCCTCCTCCGGGTGAAAGCGGAGGTTTTCCAAAAGCAGCACCTCGCCGGGCTGCAAGCCGGCAGCCAGAGCGGTCGTCTCCGCCCCGACACAATCCGGAGCCATAGTAACGGGCGCTCCGATCAGGCGACCGAGGGCCGCCGCCGCGGGGGCGAGGGAAAATTTGGCTTCAAAACCTCCCTTGGGGCGGCCGAGATGGGAAGCGAGAATGATCTTCGCCCCGTTTTCCCGGAGATAACGGATGGTCGGCAGCGCCGCCCGGATCCGCGTTTCATCCGTGACGCGCAGGGACTCGTCCATCGGCACGTTGAAATCAACGCGGACAAAAACCCGTTTTCCTCTTACTTCAGCCTGTTTCATCTTCGTGGCCATATGATCCTCCTAGTCAGCTTAGTTGCGGCGGAATTTATATATCCCGGCGCCGTGAGGGCACGACGCGCCGTGCCGGCAATAGGATATAATGATGTCAGTATATCATATCGGCGCCGCTTTGTGTTAGCGGCGCCGATATTTTTGCCAAAAAATCTCCGCCAGACTGTGTGGAAAAGCATTGACAGCAACCCCCGGTATCGTAGGGGCGCGCATTGCCGTAGGGGACGATGGCAATCGTCCCGTATACGCTGGATCGGGCGGTATTGCCGTAGGGGACGATGGCAATCGTCCCGAAACCAAACGGGCGGATTGCCATCCGCCCCTACGACTCCCTTTCTCACACAGTCTGCCGCCCCGGGAACGCGGCCGGACAATGTACAATGCACAATGCACAATGCACAATTGGGAGCAGGGACGTCCCCTTCTTAGAAGCAGAAACGTCTTGCCAAAACACCGCGAATCCTCTATACTGTACATATGGATACAATTCATGACGCCAGAGACAACTTCATGAAGATAGTCATGCGCAACAACAATTACTATGCGCAGTTTATCCGTGACTTCTCCATGAACCAACTGCTGAAAAATGTGCAACCGGAGGATATTGAGGACATCTCGGAGCGTTTCATCCCGCTTGTCACTGATGGACAAGACGCTGATACAGTAAAACAGATCCGCTTGTCCGGAACAGAGGAGCCGGTTTTCATTATCAGCCTGACTGAGCATCAGAGCAGCGTCCGCTTCGACATCGCGATCAAACTGTTGCAGTATATGGTTTACATCTGGATTGATTATTGCCGACGCAATGATGAGAAATGCGATGAGAACAAGAAAAACGGCATAGAGGATCCGCGCCTTGTCCGCAGTTCCGCCAAAGGCTTCAAGCTGCCGCCGATTTTACCGATTGTCTATTATGATGGTGAACACACATGGACAGCCGACAGGAACTTCGCCGAGCGTGTGTTCCCGCGAGCCGGTTTTGAGGAATACATCCCGCAATTCTCCTATGTCCTCGTGGATTTGAACCAATATTCCCGCGAGGAGTTGCAAAGCAATCAAAATTTGATGTCCTTGGTCATGATTTTGGACAAGATAAAAACCCCGGAAGATGCGTTAGGAATCAAGCAATATGCCGAACCGTGTCTGGAAGCTGCGGAACAGAGTAGCCTGGATATTCTCAGACAGGTGACGGTTCTGATCATGAACAAGGCGGGCGTGGATCAGTCTGTTATCAAAAAAACAGTGGAATTGTATGAAGGGAGGCCAACTCAGATGTTTGAAGTGCTTGA
>JAISWK010000158.1 GCA_031270805.1 Gracilibacteraceae bacterium | reverse complement strand
CGCCCCTACGATACCCGGGGGTTGCTGCCAATGCTTTTCCACACAGTCTGCCGTCCCCATTTTGTCCTGCCCCTAATCCCTAATCCCTAATCCCTAATCCCTAATCCCTAATCCCTAATCCCTCTCCCTCCCCAACTGTGAACTGTGAACTGTGTACTGTGAACTGATCCTAAAAACAACAATCAGGAGGAAATAATAATATGGCCGTGACCGTCGGTTTGATTGAGCAATTGATTGAAGCCCTGGCCCCAAAAACCTGGGCGGAAAGTTGGGATAACCCCGGCCTGCTTGTGGGGGACGGCGGGCAAAAAGTCAGGCAAATACTGCTCGCCCTGGACGGCGTCCCCGCGGTAGTCGACGAGGCGGCCGCGCTGGGGGCGGAACTGATCGTGACCCACCACCCCCCGCTTTTTCAGCCGCTGCGCAATCTGCGCGGCGACAACCCGGCGGCTCAGGTTCCGCTCAGCCTTTACCGCCGCGGCATTGCCTGCCTGGCCGCCCACACAAACCTCGATCAGTCGCCCCTGTCTTCCAGCCTGGCTTTCGGGCGCCTGCTCCCTCTGGGCGAAACGGATTTTCTCGAACCGACCGGCGCCGAGAGCCTGTACAAACTCGTCGTCTTTACGCCGCCGGCCCAGACGGAAAATGTGCGGCTGGCTCTGGCCGGGGCGGGAGTCGGAGCGGGCGTAAGCGGCGGCCCGCGCAGCGCCCTTTACGCGGAATGTTTTTTCCGCACGGAGGGGGAAGGTATGTTCCGGCCCCTGCCCGGCGCGGAACCGCACAGCGGGCGGGTGGGAGAATTGGCCCGCGTCGCCGAGACGCGCCTGGAGAGCGTTGTGGCGGGTCGCAATTTGAACCGGGCCCTCCGCGCCCTCCGCCGGGCGCACCCTTACGAAGAACCGGCTTACGACGTTATGGCTCTGACCGGGGAAGGGGAAAAACGCGGCTACGGTCTCTGCGGCCTTTTACCCGCCGTCACCCCCCTGAGCGCCGTGCGGGAGTCTTTTCTGGCCGCGCTGGCCGCCCCCGCTTCCGCTCTTTGGGCGCATCCCTATGATTTATCCGTGATCCGCTGGTTTGGCCCGCCGGATCACCCGGTGCGCCGCGTCGCTATCAGCAATGGCAGCGGGAATGCCCTGGCCGCCCGGGCCCTGGCCTGCGGGGCCGACCTCTTTATCACCGGAGAATTGGATTACCATCACCGCCTGGACTGCCTGAGCCGGGGCGTGGCGGTGGCGGAGCTGGGGCATTTCCTGAGCGAAGCCCCCATGTTGCCGGCCCTGGCCCGGTATTTGCGCGGGCAGAAGGAACTGGCGGGCGTGATCATCAGCGTCAGCCGGCAGGAGAATTGATTTTGACCAGGGTCAAGATGTTTTTCCCGTTTATTTCATTGTATTGGGCATAATCCGTCAAAGTCCTGGCCAGGTAGACCCCCAGCCCACCGATGCCGCGTTTTTCCGCGGGCAGCTCGATGTCGGGATCCGGCCGCGCCAGCGGGTTATACGGTATGCCCTCGTCCTCAAGCCTAACGATGGTACACTCCGCCGTGCAGGAACATGTCAGCTCCACCGAGCCGCCGCCTTGAGGGTAGGCATAGCGGGCGATATTGACAAAAACTTCTTCTACCGCCAGTTGCAGGTTCGCCCCTTCCGCGGCGGGAAATCCGGCCTCATCCATGCAGGTCGCCAAAAAAGCGGCGACTTCGTTCAGGCAGCCGGTACTTGCCGCGACAGTCAGTGTTTTCACGGCCCCGCCGCCCGTGTAGAGCAGAACGAGCATGGTGATATCGTCCGTCTGCTCCAGACCGCCGGTGAAATCAGCCACGTTCTCCCGCATTTTTTCCACCCAGGCCGCGGCCCCGGCGCCGGTCGGGACGAAAGCGTTCAAATCATCGAGAATCTTTTGCTCGGTGAATAAATCCCCCGCCGGATTGTTCGCCTCGCTCACGCCGTCGGTATAAATGAAAATTACGTCGCCGGGCAGCAGCCGCGCCTGCCGAGCGGTGTAGCTGATATTTTCCATCCCGCCCAGAACGAAACCGGGTTCGGTTTCCAGCCAGCTGAAGCTCTGGCCGCCGCGCCTGAGGGCCGGGGGGGCGTGTCCGGCGTTCACATAAGTGAACACCCCGGTGTCCGTTTCCAGCAAACCGGCGAAGGCCGTCACAAACATAGCTTCGTCGTTGCGGTCGGCCAGTTGGTTGTTGACGGTAAAAAAGACTTTTTCCAGATCATGCTCCAGCTGCATCTGGTTGCGCAGCAGCGTCTTGGCCACGACCATAAACAGGGCGGCCGGCATACTCTTGCCCGATACGTCCGCCACGACCACGCCCAGACGTTTTTCGTCCACGAGGAAAAAATCGTAGAAATCGCCGCCCACCTCCCGGGCGGGGCGCATCACGGCGTAGAGGTCGAAATCGTGTCTGTCCGGAAAAGGCGGCATGCCGGGCAGCATACTGCTCTGAATTTTCGTGGCTATGTTCAGTTCGGCGGCAATGCGCTCTTTTTCCGCCATCGCCACAGACAAATTTTGGATATACTCCTTCAACCGCCGGGTCATGTCGTTGAAAGCCTGCGCCAATTGACCGATTTCATCCTGGGATTCCACGTTTATCACCGCGTCCAAGTTGCCCTCGCTCACCTCCCGCACCCCCCGATTCAGGCTGACGACCGGTGCCGTCAGCCGCCCGGCAAAACGGAGCGAAAGCATGACCGCCGCCAGCACGGCCAGCACAATGGCGACAAGCAGGAGCAGGGCGGTAAGGGTAATATTTTCATTCAAGGCGAGTATCGTCGCATCCCGGAGCGAGCTCAACTGCACCCGCATCTCATCCACCGGGGCCAGCACGTCGCTCCGGGCGACGACAAGGCCGACGGACCAATCGTTTATGACCAGCGGGGTGTAACCCACATATACGTCCTCCCCGTCCAGGCGCGTGCTGACGAACCCGGTTTGGCCGCTTGTCATCTCTGCCGCCAGAGCTTGCTCCGCCGGGCCCCTGTTGGCATATTTTTCGAGAACAAGCCTTCCCTGCTCGTCCGTGGCGTAGGGGGCGAGCTTGGGCGACATGATGATTTCGCCCTTATGATTGAGCAAAAAAGCGTAACCCGCTCCGCCGATATCAGCCCCGTCAATTATCGCCCGGATGTCGTCAAGCACCGCCCCGCTGCCGGCCACGCCTCTGAGCGTTTTGACGCCGTTCTCCTCGGTGTAAAAGGGCATGGAACAGGACAGGCTGAGTCCCCGGCCCGATGAGTCCAAAAAGACATCCGCCCAATAAATGCCCTGCTTTTCCCTGGCGCCGACGTACCAGGGCCGCGTGGTCGGGTCGTAATTTTTATTTTCCGGGCCGGCCGCGTTTTTGTCCACGGAAATGAAATAACCGGATTCGACGCCTATATAGCTGGCGCTGAGGCCGATGTCCGAAACGGTGATGCCGCGCAGCACGTCCTGGATATTGGCGGCCAGACGGATTTCAGCCTGGATAGCGGCCGGATCGACGCCGGGGGCCGTCCGGATATGCGGCGTCGGAGTGTTTTCCTGCCCCGGCTGCAAGTAGTCTATCGCCCGCGGCTGGAATTCGTCAGGATGAGCAAAAATATACTCGGCCGCGCTCGCCGCGTGCAGGGTCTGCCGCTCGATGGCCGCCAGTTTTTCGCTGATGAGGGCGGCCTTGTCCTCGACGACCTCCCCCAAGTCATGCTCGATGGTGCGGCCCAGTTTTTCCGTACTCTGGGATTCCACCTCCCGGCTCAGATCGGCCACGCCCTTGTCGATCCAGGCCCGCATATTGAAAACTCCGTACAGGCACACGGCGCTCATCAGGAGCAGAACTCCCAGCGACAGGGAGATGAGGGTAAAAAGTACCCTGTTTTTGATTGTGGTAAACATCTTCAATCCGCATCCTTAATTTTTTCCCACAGGGCGAGAAAGGCGGGGTGCAAAGCCAGTCCGCCGCGATCCAGCGGGGCGGAGGGCGAGCGGTAGAAAAGCAGGTAGGCGCCGCTCGCGGCCAGCGGGGTGAGTCCCGTGCAAATATACCCCTGCCGGTATAGCGCCGCGCAGGCGGCGGGACAGCTCGGGTGGGCCATGCTGAGGCGGATGGAGCAGGTCTGCCCCGGCGCGTCGTCCCAGCGGCGGAGTAGCTGGGGCAAATCGCCGCCCCCGCGCTCTATCCATATTTCGCTCAATCGATGTTCTTCGTTGCGGACGGCCCGGAAAACGGTGGCTTCCGCTTCCGCTTCAGTTTCCGCCGCCGCCGGCCGGGCCCCGGGGGGAGCCAGAGTAAAGCCGACGCCCAGGGCCCCGAATACCGCGGCGGTGAAATCCGCCAGTTCGGCGGGGCAGAAGAGAACACCGGCGTCCCGGCGAGCGAAGGCTTTGCACATCAAGAGATGGCTGCGTTTGAGCGGTACGGTCTCCCCGGCCAAGTTGGCGGCGGCCGGGTCAAAAAAATACCGGTTGGGCAGCAGTCCCGTGGGCGTGTAGCCGCGACTCAAGGCGTCGGCCTGGCTGGCCGTATTCAGGGTGAGACAATACATGCAGGCGTAGGGGTAACGGGCGAGGGGCAGACGGGCGTCCAAAAAATCCTGCATCCGGCGGCCGAGACCATGCCCCCGGTAAGACGGCAGCACCGTGAGGAGCGAAAAAACCAGGGCGGGAATGGGCGCGGACTGAACGCCGGCGCAAATCATGCCGACCGTTTCGCCGTTTCCGGCCTCGGCCAGGGCGAAGTGGAGTTCCTCCCGGGCAATTGCCTCCGCCACAAAGCCCTCGTCGTAAAATTTTCCCTGCGGGTACAAACGACCGTGCTGCCGCCCGAGCAAATCAATCAGAACCCGGGCCTCGTCCGGCCGGGCGAAACGGATGTCCACAGACTGAGTGTCCACGTTGTTTTTTCTCGGCAAGTGGTCTGCCCTCCTTGTTTCCGTGCCGACGCCGGCGCGGCTGCCTAAATAACGATGAGAAGGTTGTTCATCCCAAAAACCTGCCTGTACTCGACGGCGGCAGCCATTTGCCGGATCATTCTCACCCCGATGGTCTCGTCCTCCTCCGGCGGCAGGCCCGCCGCCGCCGTCCCGGCATAGCGCAGCGGGTTAAAAGGGGCGCCGGCGTAACGGAGGCGCAGGGTCAGCTGCCGGGATGTAACCGTTACGCGCACGTCGGTGAATTTTTCCTGCCGCCGGTCGAGGGCGTGTTCGTTAATCAGAACCAGCATTTCTTCCAGCGCCAGGCTGAGGCACATGGACTGCCGGTCGGAGGCGCCAGCCACGGCGCAAAAATCAACTATGCGTTCGGCGGCCATGGAGGCGGCTTCGTTCGTATTGAGCACAGAAAAATCGATGGTGTTTTCCCCAGCCGTAAAAGAAGGATCCAGCAGCCAAAAAGGCGACAAAGCGCCGTCCCGCGCCCGGAGAACCGTCAAAGTCAGAGCCAGAACCGCCGCAGTCGAGAGTTCGGCCACGAGGAGACTGAGCCAGACGGCGGTCACGCTCAGTTTTCCCGCCAGCAGGTAGGCGGGGCCGACCATAAAAACCAGCAGCCGGCAGACCGCGACTATATTGGCCACAGCCGGACGCTTGGTGGCGTTAAAATAGTTGGCCGCCATATTGTTGAAAAAAGAAATGTTCAGGCTTAGGGCCAAAAAAACCAGGCCCGTACTCACTTCGGCCGCCGCGGGGTCGTCCGGCAGGCCGAACCAGAATCCGACGCGCCGGCGCAGGAGAAAGAGGCCCAGAGCGCCCGCTCCCAGCAGCAGAGTTCCGGGGAGAAATATTTTTTTGACGATTTTGCGGATGCTGCGCCCGTCCCTTTCTCCAAAGGCGACACTGAGCAAAGGCGACAGGATTTGCGCGAAACCGAGGATCAGAGCCAGCGGCGCCTCCTGAACGGCGCAGACGACGTAATAGGCGGGCAAAGCCGCCGGAGCAACGCGCAGGAGCAGGAGGTTGATGAGAAAATATTGTCCGGCGCGGCAGATATTGTTCAGAGCCGGGGCGCTGCCGAAAGCCAGAACAGTCCGCAGGTCGGCGGCGGGGAATTTTCCGGCCCGGAAATGCAGTCCCGACCGGTCGCCGCTCAGATGGTACAGGCCAAAGGCCAAGGCGGCCAGGGCGCCGAGAGCGCCGCCCAGCGCCACCCCGGTCGTCCGCATCCCGACGATCAGCACGAAAAAAGCGGAAAAACCCATGTTGGCAAAACTCATGATCAGGAGCATCCCCATCGCGTGGTTGGGCTTGCCGCACAAACGGAGATAATTGAGGGGCGTGTACATCAGGACGGTGAATACGCCGCCGACAGCCGCGACGCGGATAAAATCGCGGGTGAGCAGAAAAATATCGTCCCCGGCGCCCAGCGCCTCAGCTATGGCGTCGGCGGCCGTGACGCCGCCGACTAAGAGCGGCAGCCCCGCCGCGCCCGACAGTATGTAAGACAGCGTGTAAATCCGGTCGCAGCGTTCCCGATCCCCGCGCCCGAGGGCAAAGCCTGAGACGATGGAAGCTCCCATGCCGATCAGAGCGCCCAAAGAGAGATAGAACAAGGAGACGGGGCCGACGAGGGAGAGGCAGCTCAGCCCCGGCGCCCCCAGGACACGGCCCAAAACCAGCCCGTTCGCCAGCGTGCTGAGGCGCGATCCAAGCATAGCCAGCACGGAGGGAACCAAATATCGGGCTGCGACGTCGTTGATAAAGGCGTCGTTGGAGGTCAAGCCGCCGGATTTAACAGCATTGCTCACGCTCATGAGAACTACGGTTTCGGCCTAATGCGCAGTACTTTATCAAAACCGACGGAATTAAGCACCGAGGTCACAAATTCGGTGGGGTTCACCAGCTCCAGAACGGCGCCCTTGGAGACGGCCTGCTTATGCCCGAGCAGCAAGGCGCGCAGACCGGCGCTGCTGAGATACGGCACTTTAGCGAAATCCACCGTTACATGTCCCGTCGTTTGCAATGCGGCGAGGATGAAATTCTGCAGCTGCGGACTGGTGTTTGTATCCACCCGCCCTTCCACCACCAGCACAACACCGCTCTCGTCTATGTGTTCCGTTATCGTCATAAATGTTCCTCGTTCCCCGTAGTATGGTGCGACAGACCTTATGACATAATTATAGCATATTACCGGCGCAAGGTACAGAGCGCCATAAATTTAATTAGACGATGATCAAATCCTTCGGGGCTCCGGTCAGCACTTCCGCCCCGTCCGCCGTGATCAGCGCCACATCCTCGATCCGGATGCCGCCCCAATCCGGGATATAGACGCCGGGTTCCGCCGTCGCCGCCATGCCTTCCTCCAGGCGGGTATCGTCTTTAGGCCCCAAGGTCGGTTTTTCATGTACTGCCAAACCCAGAGAGTGGCCGAAGGAATGGGTAAAATACGCGCCGTAGCCAGCGGCTTCGATGACCCGGCGGGCGGCGGCGTCCACCTCCCGGCAGAGGGCGCCGGGGCGCAGAGCGGCGAGGCCGGCCAACTGGGCCGCGAGAACAACGGCGTATATTTCCCGCTGCCGGCTGTCCGCCCGGCCGATGCAGACCGTGCGGGTAAAATCGCTGTGATACCCGGCGAACACGCCGCCGAAATCCATGACGACCAAATCGCCGACGGCCAGCGGCTTATCCGTCGCCCGCCCGTGCGGCAGCGCCCCGCGGAAACCGGAGGCCACGATAAAGGGAAAGGCCGGCCCCGAGGCGCCGTGTTCACGCAAAAAATATTCCAGGCGCCGGGCCAAAGCTGCCTCCGTCACGCCCGCCCCCATCTGGCCGAGAATGTAGCGAAAGGCTTCGTCGGTCACGGCGACGGCGCGGCGGAGGATTTCCCTTTCTCCGGCGTCCTTTTTTTGGCGCAGGCCAGCCAGCTCGGCGGAAAAAGGCTGCTCCACCGCCCGGGGCAAGGCCTGACGCCAGGCCGCGTAGCGGGCCAGGGTCATAAATTCTTCTTCCAAGCCCCAGACGGCTGCGGCGGCGATTTCCGCCATCAGGTCGTAATGCTCCCTCCCCACCCGCAGAGAAAATCCCTCGGCCTCCGCTGCCGCCTGGGCCGCGTAGCGCGGATCCGTCAGCAAGTACTCATCCGTCGCCGTAATAAGCAGCGTGCCGTTGGAACCGGTAAAGCCGCTCAGATAAAAAACGTTGACCGGCGATTCCACCAGAACGAGATCCGTCCCCTTCCGGCTCATTTTTTCCCGCAAAGCGGCCAAACGGCTCTCCCTGTAGCCGTCCCGGGTCATGGCTCCTCCTCTGCCGTCCGCCCCGCCGCGAGCCATTCCAGGGCATAGGTCATGGCCAGGTAATAGCCGCCCGGACCCAGGCCGCAGATCTGGCCGACGCAGGCCGGGGCCACGACGGAGCGGGCGCGAAAACTCTCGCGGGCGTGGATATTGGATAAATGCACTTCCAGCGCCGGTACGCCCACGCCGCGGATGGCGTCGCCGAGGCCGTACTGCGTATGCGTCCAGGCCCCCGGATTCAAAATGAGGAAATCCTCCGCTCCGAGTTCCGCTATCCAGTCGGCCATCCGGCCTTCATAATTTGTCTGTCGGCAGATCACTTCCACCCCCGCCGCCGCTCCCATCCGGCGCAGCCGGGCGTCTATTTGCTCCAGCGTGACCCGGCCGTAGATTTCCGGTTCCCGCCGGCCCAGCAACTGGAGATTAATACCGTTCAGCACTGCGACTTTACCCATGCATCCCCCATTCTTTGGTCAGCGCTTCTTCCGCCTGGCGGCGGGTGAGGTGAAAACGGGCCGCCCGGCGGAGGAATTGTTTGGCGTTACATTCTCCCAGGCCCAGGGCCCGCCCGATAGTCTGCCGGCGGAGGCGCGCCGCTGGGACGCCGGTCAAACCCAGCTCCAGCAGATCCGTCGCGTTCAGCCCCGGCGAAAGGGGGGCGCCGCTTTCCGCCTCCGCCTCGGTCTCCGCCTCCGTGCGGCTCCGGGCAAAGGCGGCCCGCACCGCGGCGACCGAGGCGTTTTCCCAGCCTATGTCCCCGCGCCGGCCGCGCGCTTCCCGCTGCGGCAAATAAACATGCCGCAGGTTCGGAATCCGGCGCTCCAGCTTCGCCCGGATAGTTTCCCCCGCATGATCCGGATCGGTGCAGACGATAACGCCCCCCTCCGCCGCCGCCCCGGCGATATAGGCCAATTTGTCCGCCGTCAGGCCGAATCCGTCCGTCCACAGCACCTCGACGTCTCCCAGCGCGCGCCGGACGACTTCCGCATCGCCGCGCCCCTCCACCACGATTAACTCCCGCATAATCGGTGCGAACCCCGGCTCAGCGAAGGAGCAAGTGGCTTTGCGCCTCAGGCGATGCTGAGTACGGCATAGTCCTCTTCCTCCACGGCCTGGCGCAGGGTTTCGTCCGAGACTTCCCGGGTCAACGTCACGGTGGCCGTGCCGGCGGCCAGATCAACCTCTGCCTGCACCCCGTCGATGGCGTTCAGGGCGTTCTCCACCGCCGCCTGGCAATGAGAGCAGGACATTCCTTCGATTTGGATGATTTTGGTCATCGGTATCATTCCTTTCCCTAATAAATAACCGCAGCAAATAACCGCACGTTATTTATCATAACGACATCGGCGCCGCTTGTCAAAACATTTTTCTAACGGGCAAAATGGGCAGGACAAAATGGGGACGGCAGACTGTGTGGAAAAGCATTGGCAGCACCCCCCGGGTATCGTAGGGGCGCGCAACCCAGGACATCGTAGGGGCGGATGGCAGTTCGGCACCAACGGCTCGGAGACTCGCCGGGTGCCTGTTGCAGAGGACTTACCAACAGCTCGGAGACTCGCTGGG
>JAISWK010000152.1 GCA_031270805.1 Gracilibacteraceae bacterium | reverse complement strand
CCAGCAGGTAGCCCTCAAATTCAGACCCTCCCAGCGGGACGCGCAGCGGGTTAAAGAACAGATGCACCCGCGCGCCGTTTTCGTCGATTTCAAGGTAGGACTGGCTGTGATCTATAGCCAGGTTACCCATAGAGTCGTTGTTGGAAGCAAATTGTTTGAGGGTCGTCCGGCCCGCGAGAGAATATGTCCCTTCGACCGGTTCGCCCTCCGCGGGACGCGCTTGCAGCGCCGTTTCCTCAATGAGCGCGGCCTCCGCCGCTTCCAGGGCGGCAATCTGGGTCTCAATCTGTTCCGGACTCAGCCCGCCCCCGGCCAGCGCGGTCTCCGCCGCCGCGACCGCGGTGAGCAACGCCTCATAGGAATCGGCAATATAGCCCGTGTCCGCTATAGCGGCGGCGACGGCGATCGCGTCTGCCAACGCCTCCATATCCGCGCCGGGGTCGGGTTCGTCGATTACGAGCGCTGCCCGCGCTTCCGCCAGCGCTGCGGCGACGGCCTGTTTGATGCCGTTACTGGAATAGGTCGCGCCGCTCACGGTGTCCACCCCATCCAAATTCACGCCGCCGGCGCTCTGGGCCGCCAGCACCCGCTCCGGTACGACGGAGGCAACTGTGCTGAGATAGCCGGGAGTTTCGACGTTCGCCCCGATGGTAATGCTTAAAATGCGTTTGGCGTCGACTTCCACCGAAACCGTAATGGCGCCGTTATGGCCACTTCCCGCGCCTTCATAGCTTCCGGGCCCGTAAATCTCCGGCCAGTCGCTGTCTTCTTCTCGCAGCATGGTTGCAGCCTGTTCAATTGCCAGAGTCAGCGCGTCGCGGGCAGCTTTGACCACGGCCGAATCCGCCGGATCGCTGTTATAAACCGCCAGCGCTGCAGCGGCCGCTTCGTTCAGAATAGCCTCCCCCGCCTCGTTCAGCGTCTCCGTCGCCAGCAATTGATCCGCTTTGTGCAGCGGCAAGAGAATAACGGTCTTATCATAATCGTCATACGGGTTGTCTGCGGCTTCCTCCACCGCGATGATCGCCATCCGGGCGTTGCGGTCACCCCGCCCCAAACCGCCTAAAAGGCCGTCCATAGCGGGAACACTGAATTTCACCCAGTAATAGCCGCCGGGGCCGGGGTCGGCCAAATCCACCACCGCCCGTCTGAGGTAGGCGATGTCGTATTCCTGGGACAGCCAGTCAAACTGCAGTACGCCGTCCTCAGCATAGTAGGCCAGGTGTTCGGAGGGCCGCAGTTCACTGTTTGAGTCAGCCTGGTAAGATTGCAGATTGCGCATATAGCCCGCCAGGGAACTGCCGTCCTCCACCGCGCTCCGCAGCTCCGTATACAACTTGTAACCGCCGCCGTCCTCCGCTGTGATGTAGACGGTATTATCCGCAATTGCCACATTAGACATGCTGGCGTAATTCATCGTGGCGTGATAGATAACGGCCTTGGCCCGATAGACCTTGCCGTTTTCCAGCCCCAGCTCGGACAGAACCAGCGGTTGGGCCTTCTCCACGAAGATCAGGCCGCAATGCAGACTGTCCAGCCGCTGGGCCCCCAAGGCCACCTCGACGATCTTCGCCGTCTCATCATAGACCGTCCATTCGATCTCGCCTATAGAGCTCTTGATCCGCACGACGTACAGCCGGCTCAAGTCCCAGTCGTCCGGCAGGTCAAAACGGAGCGTTCCATGGGCGGGTTCCGTTGCGGCCCCTGCCGCCGTCAGCCGCGGCTCATACACGCGGTAATGACCGGCCACCGCCAGGGAGGTATAGCTTTTGTAGGTGAGTTCCTGTATATAGCGCAATTCTTCACTCCAGGAGGGGTGAGCCGGCGCGGTGAATACGCTCTCCGCCGGGGCGGCGGCGGTGTCCGTGTCCAGGGTTACTTCTCCGTCCGTCAGCGTCAGAGGCACAGTTTCGCTCCGTACCGGCACGGGGTAGATCCGCCCGTAACACTTCCCAGTGGGAGCGCCAAAGACCCAGTCGCGGGCGGAGGCGGCGGGCAGGGTGAGGGTAAAGACGCCTGCGGCCTTGTCCGTCTCGTCCGCGTAGTCGTAAATCGTGTCGTAGCGCGTATTGTAGATCCCGTTAAGATAGGTTGATCTGACCGCTCTTTCCCGCCCGACCGGCGTGTTCACAGTGTAAATCTCAATGCCGTACGTATCGGCGGGATCGACAAAATCTTCAAAATGATTGATCCGCCCCAGGTCAAAAACGGCCTGAACCGCGCCGTCCGCGAAGCTCAAACTTGAGGCCTGCCGGGTGTTCTCCAGGAGCAGAGACATGTAAGTCGTTTTTGACAGCTTGTTGACTGATGTGGGGCTGCCGAAAAAATCGCCCCATTCAAACTCCCAGGCGCCGGCGGCGATATCGTCCGGGACGCGCCAGATCTTCCCCGGCTCCATGAAGCCGATCATATCCTTCGTGGTGGCAATGGTTTTTTCCACTGTCTCATAGGTAACAGCCTTGAGCAGGATCGGGTCGGTCAGATTATTTACGGCTAAGGTCAGATAAGTAATTTCCAAATCTTCGTCCCCCTGCTCGATCCGGACGGACGCGGAGGGCAGGTAAAGCTCGCGCGCCTCAGAACGAACATAAAGAAGCTTCGACTCTATAGCTTCCAAGAACCCGGCTTGCTCCACGTCCATGTAATTGCCATTTCGGTCAATATCCGCCATCGGCGTCTGACCTAACCCCTTGGGCGCCGCAGGCTCCGTCCCGTCGCCGTTCACAGCGAACTTTATCTCCCCGGCGATCAGGGCGCCGACCTTGTCCGGGTCGACGATCTGCAGCATCTCCAAGATACTGTAAGCGTAAAACTGCAAAGTCAGGCTGTAAGCGCCGTCATCCACGGTCAGCAGAGCGCGCTGGTTAAACGCGATAGGCGTGTTCGAGAATGGGCTGCGCGTAAACCACGAACCATTGCCATAGCCGTTGAAAAAATCTATCGGTATGGAATAGAGACCGTCAGGCAAAACTTCCCCCGCCTCCCCCTCACCGCCGGGCTCGGCGGCGAGGGGAGAGATGGGAGAAGTCAGCATGAGCAAGGTCAGGATAACAGCTAAAAAGCGTCTAGTTTTTGTCATATTGACTTCTCCTTCCAATCAGTTAATTGACCAAAGCGAAGTATGCGGGCTGCACATGCTGGAATACCGATCCGTCCGGATATTTAACATAGATGTCGAAATCCAGTTCCACATACTCATCCGGATCGGCTTCATAGGAGATCGTCACCGTGTTGTTGACCTCATCGCCAATCTCAACCGGTCTGTCGGCCGTCGCGAAAATTTCGCCCGTGTAAGGAGCGCCCGGGCCCATCTGCAGGCTCGTCTTAAAGAGGATATAGACAACGCCATCTTCATACACAGAGTTCAGCACCATGTGGGTGGCCATCTCATCGGCGAGCTCCAGCACCGGTTCGTCTTCTTCGTCTACACCCCAGACGTAGAAGATGTCCGTCTGGGCGGGGCTGGGATAAGTGGGATCGGCGAAGGCCGGCGCAGCGCACAAGGCGAGCGCCAACATGGAGACGATAGCAAGGGTCAGAATCTTTTTCGCAGACATAATAATGTCCTTTCTCTCCACATTAGGCAGTGGAGGGCCGTTTTCCAACCGCGCCGCCGTCGGCGGCTACGGCTTTGCCTGTGAGCAGCCTCGTCCGTTTTCCGGTCTCCCCCTTCGGACGCGGGAACTGCGCATTATTCCCACGCTCCGTGTCGAGCCCTTCTGTCCGTCCCCATTCGGGATCCAGCGTTCCGCTTCATGCCCGCGACAATGACGAACAGTTTTTGCGGCCGGTTATGCGGACTTCCGGGCTTGTCCGGGGGATACCGGTTGGAGGAACCCATCTCCTTTATTGTCTTTCCGGCGCGGCAACAGGCCGGCGAGGGAAAGACATCGAAACCGCGAGTATAAGTAAATGGGGAACATTCGGTGCGACGTTTTATCCGCCATAGGGGATACCTCCTTTGTTTTCCAGACGGCGCGGATGCCCGTCACGAGCCATTTTCCCGCCGGATAGACCGGCACTCAACAAAACGATTCGGATTCAGGTATATTAGCATAAACTAACATTACCTCGCACTAATCCTATCATATTTTTCAAGGCATGTCAATAGCCTCGGCTAACCGGAATATCTCGCCCGATTTTTTCCATTTATTAGGCGAAAATCGCCTCGACCCCCGCCCGACTTTCCGCTTAAATCAAGGGGTTCAGCGATCGACCCCAGGCCAAAAAAGTGACAACTCCAGTTGACAAATTTGCCCGTTTGGGAGAAAAATTTTTTAAATTTTTTTTGCAAGAAGAATTCACCGAAAGAATTCTGCCCTCATCCCTACTCCAGAAAATACTTGCCAACCCCCCGCTATCCGTTATACTGAACGCACCCTGCCACCGCTGGCCGACCCGGTGATCGCGGCGACGTTCCCCAACGTGGCGCAGGCCGGTCTGGCCGCCGAGAGCTTGTTCGGGGCGATTCTGGCCGAAGACGGGGCAGACAAGAATATCCGCACCGGTAAAAAAACAAACAAAGACATCGTACAGGGGGAGTGTGACGCCTGTATGCCGCAAATGTTGCTGAGTGTTCAGGTTCTGGCGGATTCTTTGCGCGAACTGGCCGAAGTCGCGGGTTTTGGCCTGTGGGACGGGAACGCCGGTTTTCAGGCGGCGTATATTTTTGAGCGCGGCAAAAGCTGCCGCCGGGGGCGGGTCTATATTTGCCGGGACAGGGACCTGCCGGAGGCGGCCTTGGAAGCCGTCGAGGTTTTGTTTATCGGTGTGGGGCAGGGAACTGACGGCGATTCTCGGCGATGACTCGGATATCAGGCGCCTGGTGCTGTGTGCGGCGCCGGTTTTGGGCAACCCGATTACAGTCACCGACAAGAACCTCCGGATAGTAGCCGCGGCCAGGTACGACGATGCTGCCGCCGCCTGGCTGCCCTACGACTACGACATGCTGCCGCCGGAGAACGCTGCCCGGGTCAGCCGGGTTTTTCAGGAAGAGTCCGGTGGGGTATCTGGGCGACGCCTTTGAGGATTGCGCCCCGGTGGTCAGTTTCCTGGCCAGCGAGGGGGCGCGCTACCTGAACGGTCAAATGATCGGCGTCTGCGGCGGTATACAGATCCTGGCCTGAATAGCCGGCGCGTGTATCGGAAACGGGCGGATTGCCATCCGCCCCTACGCCCGCCGCTCCGGATTCCCGTAGGGGACGATGGCAATCGTCCCGGCGACACTAACCGCTGTAACCCGCATGAGGTTACTCTCAGGAGTTGGCGGGAACAGCGGTTAGGTTCCTGCACAAGTTCGACTAACCATTCGGCAGGGTACGGCAACCCCCGGCGGCTTCGCCGCCACCCCCTTCTGAGAAGGGGGCGCTTTCCCCGGCGGCTTCGCCGCCACCCCCTTCTGAGAAGGGGGCGCTTTCCCCGGCGGCTTCGCCGCCACCCCCTTCTGAGAAGGGGGCGCTTTCCCCGGCGGCTTCGCCGCCGTGACCAATTCCCCTCCGTTGGAGGCGTTTGCCTCTTATTCCGCTCGCTCGCCGGCCAGCATATCCGCCTGCAACCGCCCACTGGCCGTCCAAACGGCGCTCAAAGCCGTCCGGGCCTGGGCCAGCATGTCCAAACCGGCCTCCCTGTCGCCGGCCGCCCATTGCCGCCCGGCGTAAACCAGCGCTTCCATCGTCGTGGTCAGCAGTTCTGTCAGCCGGCTGAAGCGGGTTTCGTCGATGGCCTCCGCTTCCGGCTCCGGCAGCGGCCTCTCCAGCAGATAGCTGAAAGCGCGCGCCGCATCCCGGGTGAAGCGCGCCTCCTGCCCGCTGATCCAGGCCCGGTACGGGGCGAAAGCGGCGGCGTGTTCGTCATAGCGGGCGATACAGTCGTCGATGAGGTTGATAATCGCCGGCATGTCTTCGGCTTGATCGCTGGACATATTGTATGGGGGCGGCAGCGGCACATCCTCCGCAAAAGCCGCGCTGCCTTTGCGCCAAGTGAGTACGCAGCAGCCGCTGACGGCCGCCTCGCGCGGCAGCCGATCCATGCCCGGGTGGCCGCCGAAGTCAATATAGACCATGCCCAGGCGGAGCAAACGCGCACATTGCTCCGGCGAATATCCCTGGAGCGGCAGCCAGAGGAAAAACGGCACATCCTCCCGTCCCTCCTGTCGCGTCTGCTGTTCCAGCCCAATCAGTTTTTGGGTAAAATCCCAGCCTTTGGCCGGGTTAAAGAAGACGAAGGGCAGCCTGTGCGCGGCGGAGGCCGGCGGCTCCGCCAGGAAACGGCGGTGCAGATAATCCCGCAGCATGAGTACCCGCTCCGCCGGGATTTTCAGGCCTTCGAGCAAAAAACGGCGCGCGTATTCCGACTGGGCCAGGTGCCAGACGCGCGGATCCGCGCCGAAGCGGTAGGGGTCAATCCCGCCATCCGGAGCGGTAAAGCTGGCCAAATAATTATCCACGCTCAGCCACCAGATCACGGGCCGCGCCTGCCGGAACTGCGCCGCCCATTCCGGCACGACTTCCGGCAGGACGACGACATGGCCCGGCCGGTCTTCCGCCTCGGCGCAATAAGGCAGCTGCAAAGGCGCGTAAGCCGGGTGAACCGGGTTAAAATCCGGGGGAATGCGGTAATCCGGGGAATTGTGGTGGTAATAGACCAGGTAAGCCTCCACTCCCGCCGCCCGCAGCTTGGCCGCCAGCGAGTGCAGCGCCTCCGGCCCTCCGGTTTGGAGCTGGGCCGGACAGTAAATAAATACCTTGCCCACAGGCAAACTCACCCCCCGTCTGCGGCCAGCGCGCGGCGCAAAGCCTGAATCTCGGCGTCGCCGGGGGCCAAGGCCTCGAGTTGGCTCAAAATCAGCGCCGCCTCCGCCGCCGCTCCCCGCGCGATCAGCGCCGCCGCCTCGGTTTTGACGCTGTCGAGCAGCGCGGCAAACTCCGCCCGACCGGCGGCGGCGGCGGCCCGTTCACTCTCCGCCTGCGCGCGCTCGTAATCCGCCGTCACCCGCCGGGCCAGCGTTTCCGCCGTTTCCCGGAAAACGTCGTCCAAAACGGCCGCCGCCTTGAGGGCCCGCAGAGCGCCGACATAATCGCCCTCCGTCCGCCAAAGGCGCAGCGCCTCCCCCGCCTGGCAGACGGCGCGCAAAGAGGAAGGGAGGCGGGGATCCCCGCCGCCGGCCAGCAGACCGGGGGCGTAAAGGGCGCTCTCCCATTGCCGCCGCCGCTCCAGATAGGTCTCCAGGACAGCCGTATCCAGCTGGGCCGACGCTCTGTTTTTGACGAACAAAACCTCGCTCACACGCAGAGCCAGGTAACGCTCCATCGTCCCAGCCCCGGCCCCGGCCTCCGCCCCGTCTCCGGCCTCAGCCTCAGCCTGCCAGGCCAGCAAATACTCCCACAACCGGCGCGGGCCGCCGGTCTCCGCCTCCAGGCGGGCAAAGATATAGTCCACCGCCGGTATATCCATGGCCGCGACGGCGGGCGCGGGGTCCAGACCGAGACGGAAAACCTCCCCCAGGAGGACAAATTGGCAGCGGTAGCGGGCGTCGCTTTCCAGCCCGGCGGCAAATTCCACCGCCTGACGGTAGGCCGGCGACTCCGCGTCCGCCGCCGCGCTCAAACGCAATTCCATAAAGGCCATGAAGCCGGCCGCTTTGACTCCGCCGGCCAGGATGAGGCGGAGCACCTGTTCGTAATCCTCCGCCTGGACCAATTCCGCCAGGGCGGCCAGCAATAAACGCGTTCCGTCGGCCCGCCCGGCCCGGTAGTAATGCGCGAACAATAACTGCCAGGTCGCCCAGCGCCGGTTGCGGTACAGGTAGGCCAGCGTCGTTTCCCGATAGACGCTGTCTTCGCAGAGCAAGTCCAGCATATCCTCGTTCATGACGAGGGTGTCCGCCGCCGTGTAATCGCGCAGCAGCCGGTAATTTATTATCATCTGCTGCAAAATCTCGCAATAAGGCTTCGCTTCGATGCTATTGATCATGAGCTCGGCCAGCATCGGCTTCACATCCGACTCCGGCAGACGGAGCAGTTCCCGCCGCACGACCAGGTACTGCAGACCGTGGGCGTTGCTGCCTTTATAATCGCCCAGCCGGGCCCGAGTCAGCAATATGGTGCGCAGGAGCGTGCATTGGGAGAGCGGGTTGAAATCAGGAATGGACAGCCAGCGCTCGGCAAAAAGAATCGCCTGGTGAAACCAGCTCCCGTTGACAAGCAGGATAGGGGCCTGGGCGATAATCATATGCCGCCAACCAGCACCGCTTTCCGCCGGATCGGCGCGATCCAGGGCCAGCGTCCAATAGATCAGCCGCAGCGCCTGCGGATAATTGCGGATAAAACTCATTTCCCGGCACATTTGGTAACTGAAACGCAGGTCGTCCGGATACTGGGCCATATCCAGGCGCAGCCCCCAGATATTGCGCGCCGTCTTCCGGCGCAGGCTCCAGGCGTCGACGTGGGCAAAGCCCAGATGGTGCGCCGCCGCGTCGATATAGCATATCCGGCGCTCCGGCAGGTCTTTCTCCAGGACGTCGTGGATGCGCCCGTGAAAATGCAGACTGGGGTGCATTTTCGCTATGCGGGGTGTTGGAAAATCCTCCCATCGCTTCATGCTCGGATTGGAGTAGTTGCGCTGGCTGTAGGCGGCGTAATCATAATCGACCCAGCGACCCGAGCGGAAAAAGTCCAGCAGCGGCTCGATGTCCTCGAACCACTCGTCGTCGTCGATCGACATGTACCAAAGACCGAGCGCCGCCCGGATGGCGACATTGCGGGCCGCGGACATATCGTCGCACCAGGGGAAATCCAGCACGCGGGCGCCAAACTCGCGGCAGACCCCGACCGTGCCGTCCGTCGAACCGGTGTCCACGACGACGAGTTCCGCCGGCAAATGGCGGAGCAACGGCTCAATCCCTTCGAGACAGCGCCGGATCGTGCCGATCTGATTGGAAACCGGCACGCCGATCGTCAAGAGGAGCGGATAGTCCTCATAGGGGCCGCCGGGCGGCGGCTGGTTCGGGGGATAGACCCGCGGCGCCCAGTCCCGGCCACTGTCCAGGCGGGCGCGGTGCGGCATCCGGACGGCCGTTTCCTCCGCCGGCGAGAGCAAATGATTCGGCCGGGCGAAGGGCCCGAGCCGCTCCGTCCACGGGGGGGAAAATTCCTCGCCCTCCTCCGCCTGAACGCTGAAGCAGGCGAAGGGCAGGGCTAATTCGTCCCAGGCGCTGCCCTCCAGGACTTCGCGGGCCCAAGCTTCCATGACGGCCGCCACCGCCGCCTCATTGTGCCGGCGCCCGAGCAGGGCCGTGGCCGGACAGCCGCAGCCGCGCGGCAGACCGGCCGCCCGCCAGCGGGCGATTTGAGCCCGGAGCAGGTCCGCTTCCGCCGCCGCCGGCACGGCCGGGTCTTCCACAAGGCAGGGATCGTCGTCGGGCCGCGCGTCGAGCAGAGCTTCCCCGGCGGCGCAGGGGTCGTTGGCGGCGCCTTCCAGGCAGAGCAGGGCCTCCGCCCCCTCGGTGACAAAATGATCCAGCGGTTCAAGCAGGACGCGGTTGGCGTCGATATAAACACTGTAATCGTAGGCGGCCAGAAAGCGGTGGGCGAGGATCTTGACCAGCCGGGCCTGGCGAACGGGGTCGCCCGCCGTCGCCTCCAGCTCCGCCAGAGGGGGCAGGGGGCGGACGGACCAGAAATCCGATTTCAGCCCCGGATCATCGGTAAAACAGAGCAGATCCCAGCCCGGCTGCTGTGCGAGGGGCGGGAACAAACAATCATATTGCCCGGTGATAACCGTATAAATAACTTTTTTATGGCCGCTATCCTTCATGGCTAACGGGCCCTTAAGCGGTAGCGGTTCACCAGTTCCGACAGCAGTTCCGCCTGCGCCGACATTTCCTCGGAAAAAGCCGCGCTCTCCTCCGCCGTGGAAGCGATGGACTGCACCGCGTTCACCATCTCGCTCAAGCGCGTGTTCAATTCGACCACGGCCGCTTTCTGGTGTTCGCTCAGCTCCGTGATCCGGCCGACCGAGGTCACGTTCTTCACGGCAATATCCGCGACGGCCTGCATATTGGCGCTGGTTTCGTCCGTCAGGCGCCGGCCTTCCGTGACTTTGTCCATGCTGTCCTCGATCAGGGCGGCCGTTTCCTTCGCCGCCTGGGCGCTTTTGGCCGCCAGGTTCCGCACTTCCTCCGCCACGACGGAAAAACCTTTGCCGTGCTGTCCGGCTCTGGCCGCCTCGACTGCGGCGTTCAGGGCCAGGATATTCGTTTGAAAAGCGATATCGTCGATCACCTTGATCACTTTGGTAATATCGCGGGAGCTATCATTGATGGTCTGCATTGAGGCGACGAGGGAGCTCATGGAATTCTGGCAATTGGCCATCAGGGAGCCGGCTTCGTCAATATCATGGTTGGTCTGCCGCGCCACGGCCAGGTTTTGCTCCGATTCGGACTGGATCTCTCCCAAGAGGTCGTTGAAGGCCTCGATGGTCGCCGCCTGTTCGCTGGAATTTTCTGCCAAGCTCTGGGCCCCGCGCGCGGCCTGGGCGGAGATGGAAAACAACTCGGTGGAGGCTTGCCGGACTTTGAAGAGCATATCATTGTTGTTGGCGATCATTTTGACCAGGCTGTTGCCGACCGTGTCCCGGGCGGAATTGGGCGTATAGGCGACGTCCAGATTGCCGGCGGAGATCTGCTCAATCACGCGCGCCTGCTCCCGCATAAACTCCGCCAGATGTTTAACGCTGCCCTGCAGGTCGCCGATTTCGTCGGTGCGGTTAATCTGCACCTCCACGGAAGTATCGCCGGTTTCCAGCTGTTTGGCGTTGTCGTCCAGCACCCGGATCGGCTTGATGAAGCGCCTGATGCCGAGATGGAGGATCGGGCCGAGGATCAGGACGGACAGAGCGAACAGCGCGCCCCAGATGAAATAAACATAGCCGTATTCGGCGGACTTGCTCAGGATAAGCATGGCGCCGACCACTTGCTCATTCCGGCCCCGGAGCGGGATATAGCGATCGACGTCGCCGTTCTGGGAAAATTCCACGCTCTTACCCGCGCTCAACTCGGTCCATATTTCCGCGGGCATGGTCTCCGCCGCCCCGCTCAGCGTACTCAAGAGCGGGGCCGTCCCGCCGTACAGCACAATATCGCAGCCGGAGATCTGTTTCAGCGTGGCCAGCGTCGCCGCCTGGTCCAGCCGTTTGGAGAGAAAAATCACGCCGATTTGCCGCTCCGCCCCATCGTAGAGCGGTACGCCCGCCGTAAGACTGAAGCCGTTATTCGTCGTCAAGTAAGCGTAAGAGACGGCCTTACCCTCCAGGGCGTCGGCAATGGCCAGCGAGGAGCGGATATTGTCGCCGAACTTGTCCGGGCTCGCGAGGCGGGCCAGCGCCGTTCCTTCCATATCCGTAATGGTCATACCGTCGCAGTTGGTATAGGCAAAAATTTCCGAGAACAAACTGATTATTTCCGGCGTCGCCTTGGCGTTGACGGCCGCGACCACATCTTCCGGCAGGTTGGCGGCGGCGATCCGGGCGTAGCCCAAAGTCGAGGCGCGCCAGTCTTCTACGGCGGCCAGAATAGTATGTTCATTCGCTTCGGATACAGTCAGATTGTTCTCATTGAGCATCATGTTGCCAATAATTAAGGCGGTGGAGATATAGACGATCGCGACTGCCATCAGGGGAATCACCAGCAGGAGCATTAACTTAAACCTGATTGATTTGGTATACTTCAATGTTCTTCGACCTTTCTCCGGGCGCCGGCGGAGGGCAAGGTCGCTCCCCCGCCGATCCCTAAGTGTTTTTCAGTGTGTTTTTTGGAAAAAATTAATCAGACGCCGTCGTCAGGCGCAGTCGGCAAAACTTGTAAATAGAACCAAGCACGGATATTCGGCCTCAGCCAATCCGGTCGGTTCCCATATAGGGGCGCAGGGCCGCCGGAATCCGGATATGCCCGTCCCGCTCCTGACAGTTTTCCAGGATGGCGGCCACCGTGCGCCCGATCGCCACTCCGCTCCCGTTCAGCGTATGCGCGAACTCCGGTTTGTCCTTCGCGCCGCGGCGGAAACGGATATTGGCCCGCCGGGCCTGAAAATCCTCGAAATTGCTGCAGGAGGATATTTCGCGGTAGCGGTCAAAACTCGGCAGCCACACTTCCAGATCGTAGGTCTTGGCGGCGCTGAAGCCGAGATCCCCCGTGGCCAGACATACGACGCGGTAGGGCAGTTCCAGGGCCTGCAGCACCGCTTCGGCATCGGCGGTCAGGCTCTCCAGCTCGGCATAGGAATTTTCCGGCAAGGAAAATTTTACCAGCTCCACCTTGTTGAACTGGTGCTGGCGGATCAGCCCGCGCGCGTCCCGCCCGGCCGCGCCCGCCTCGGCCCGGAAACAGGCGCTGTAGGCGCAGTGGTAGATCGGCAGGGCCGCGGCGTCCAGGATCTCGTCCCGGTACAGGTTGGTCACGGGCACTTCGGCCGTCGGGATGAGAAAATACTCCGTGCCGGCCACGCGGAAAGCGTCTTCCTCAAATTTGGGCAGCTGGCCCGTGCCGACCATCGAATGACGGTGGACCATGTAGGGCGGCAGGATTTCCACATACCCCTTGGGCAGGTGCAGATCGAGCATAAAACTGATCAGCGCCCGTTCCAGCCGTGCGCCGAGTCCTTTGGCAAAGGTAAATCGGGCCCCGGTCACTTTGCCGGCCCGGGCAAAATCCAGTATATCCCATTTTTCCCCCAGCTCATAATGAGCCAGCGGCGTAAAATCAAAGCGGCGCGGCTCGCCCCAGCGGCGGATCTCCACATTGGCGCTCTCGTCGCTCCCGACCGGCACGCTGGCGTGCGGAATATTCGGGATCTCGTAGAGCGTTTGCCGTATTTCCTCTTCCAGGGCGGCCAAGCGGGTTTCGTAAGTCCGGATGCGCTCGCTCACCGTCCGCATTTCGCTCACCAGAGCCGCGGCGTCGTCTCCGCTTTTTTTGCGGCGGGCCACTTCGTCCGAAGCGGTATTGCGGCGCGCCTTCAGGGTTTCGGCCTCCGTCAGGAGGCGGCGGCGTTCTTCCTCGGTGCGTAAAAATCCGTCCAGATCAACTCCGGTTCCGCGTTTGGCCAAGGCGGCCCGCACCAGTTCCGGCTGAGTTCGCAGTAATTTTATGTCAAGCATGAAAAACCTCCCGCTCAGGTTTCCCGCCGGCGGCGGAAAAAGTCCAACAACTCTTCGTCGTTTTCTTCCTCCACTACGCTGCGCAGGAAAGGCGGTAAGCCGACGGCCGGTTCCGGCACGATGGCGGGCGCCGGTTCCAGCACGATGGCGGCGGGCTCCGGCTCGACCGGTTCCAGTACGATGGCGGCGGGCTCCGGCTCGACCGGTTCCAGCACGATGGCGGCGGGCTCCGGCTCGATCGGTTCCAGCACGATGGCGGCGGGCTCCGGCTCGACCGGCTCCAGCACGATGGCGGAATCCGGTTCGGCCGGTTCAAAAGGCAGGGCGCCGTCTTCCGCCTCCAGCCAGGTGATTGTTTCCCGCTCGCTTTCCGCCTCGGCCGGATCCAGCCAAACGCCGGCTTCCGGTTCCGCCCCCAGGGACGGTTCGCCGGACGGCCCTGTCCACAAAATTTGCGCCGCCGGGGCGGGCGCGGCCTCCGCAGTAGTCGGCTCCGGCTCCGCCGGGGCGGGCGCGGCGACTGTATAGCGATAGCCCCAGGTATACTTGGCAAAATCCGTTTCCGGATCGACGGTTTTCTCCGCCGGCGGGGGGGGCGGGGGCGGCGGATCTTTGGGCGCGGCCCGGCCGATTAATTTGGCCGCCGGGTCGCCGACGGTATAGCGATAACCCCAAGTATATTTGGCAAAATCCGCTTCCGGATCGGCCGGGGTCGCCGCTTTTTTCAGCGGCGCGGGGGCCGGGCTGAAGGGCGCCGCATCCGCCGGGAGCGGCACGGCCGGCGCGGGGTCAGGGACAGCATCTCCGGCCGGCGCGAGGCCGGGGACAGTTTCCGGTTCGACCGGGGCCGCCGCCTCGCTCTCCGCCGCCGGTTTCGCCTCGGGCGAAGGCGGTTCGGGCGCAACCGGTTTCAGGGCGGCGGAGGGAAAAGCCGCCGCGACCGCCCCGCCCTCGCTTCTCGCCACGGCTTGGAGCAGAGCCTTTTTCACGAAGAGATTGCGTGCTTCCGCACTCATGCCGGCCAACTCGCGCCACAGTACCCAGTCGGCCGCTTCCTCCACCGTAATTGTGATATAACCGCTGTTTTTCATTATTCAATCCCCACTTTTACTGACGGGCGCGCAATGCGCGCCCCTACTATCGGGTCATCGGGCGCGCAATGCGCGCCCCTACTATGTCCAACTAAGTCCCCAATTCCACCCGCCGGGTCAGGTTGTGGAGCAAATTGGCGGCTATAATCCGAAACCCGTTCGCGTTTCCGAACTGGGGGTCGTCAATCAGCAGCTTGTTTTCCAAATTCATATAATCATAGATCATTTCGCCCACCTTGCCGGAGATCAGGATGCTGTGAATACGCCCGGCGAGGGATTTCTGGGTTTTCATGATGTCCCGCACGATGTCCGTCGCCAGCTGATTCAACTGAGCGCGCATGATCGGGTTCAGGTCGATGGAGCCATTGTTCCGCGGATAGAGTCCGCCCCCCATCCGGAAAATTTTGTCCAGTTCCTGATCGCCCGTCTCAATCGGATTCGCGTGATCCAGCGTCATGGCCCGCAATTTGTCCGCCACGCGACCGTAAGCCCACTGCAGCCCCATTTCCAGGCTGAAGGAGTTCGGCGGATCCAGCATCACCCCGTCGTAAAACATGGCAACGTCCGTCGTGCGAAAACCGGGATCGATCACCAGCACATAGCCGCGCTGATATTTCTCATTGCGCACATCGCCGTTTTCCAGCAAAGTCTCCTTGATGAACACGCCATAGCTCTGCGGCAGTACGCGGGAACGCAGGATATTCATGCTCCGCGTCTGGCTTTTCAGCGGGCCGGATAAAAAAGTGACGGAAAAAGAGCCCTTCAGCTCGTTTTCGTACTTATCCTTCAGCCGCGCGTAATACTTGACCGGCACCCCCGTGCCCAGGTAGATATTCGTCTTGGGAAAAGGCTGGGCCAACGCGATGGAGGTAATGAGGAGCGCCATCGCTTCCTCGTCGTCGGACTTGTCCTCATCCCAACAGTAGTGGACTTCCCTGGGGTTAAGCTGTTCCGCCAGGCTGCCCATAAAATAATGGCGTTCCACTCCGGACGAATTGTTCTTGACAATAACATCAAGTGAAGCGATTTGCCTGTCCAGCTCGGCGCCTTTTTCCTGGTCGGACTTACCCAGGATGGAAAAAATACGCTCGCTGCCGTTGCAAATCAGGGCGGGAAAAAGGATCTTCTCGCTGCCGGCGTCCAGCTTGATCGCGCCAAAACCCGGATCGGCGCCGGCCACCATGATATCGTTATCAAACACAAAAGCTCCCCCTTATATTTTGGAAAATTACAAGTGCTTTCATTGTATAATAAGTTACGGTTTTTTACAAGTGGCCCATTGTTTTTTTATTATTACAGATTCGGCCACAAGCAATCGTACCGAAAACCAACGGGCGGTATTGCCGTAGGGGATAGGGGCGCGACCGCGCGAAGCGATGAAGGGAAGCGCCCCTATCGGCAGCGACTTGGCGCCTTGAGAAAAACTGATGGGTGCTAACTGGCATAAGGCGCCTTAGTCGCAACGAGGCGTCCCGTACACGCCGAATCGGGCGGTATTGCCGTAGGGGACGATGGCAATCGTACCGTACACGCCGAATCGGGCGGATTGCCATCCGCCCCTACGATGTCCTGGGTTGCGCGCCCCGGGGGACGATGGCAATCGTCCCGAAAACCAACGGGCGGATTGCCGTAGGGGACGATGGCAATCGTCCCGTACACGCCGAATCGGGCGGTATTGCCGTAGGGGACGATGGCAATCGTCCCGTATACGCCGGATCGGGCGGATTACCATCCGCCCCTACGATGTCCTGGGTTGCGCGCCCCGGGAGACGATGGCAATCGTCCCGTATACGCCGGATCGGGCGGATTGCCGTAGGGGACGATGGCAGTTCGGC
>JAISWK010000068.1 GCA_031270805.1 Gracilibacteraceae bacterium | reverse complement strand
TCTTTACCGCCTTTCAAATATTATGGTATCTATACCTTAATATTTTACTCTGCGAGTACTTCCACGTCAAGCCTTTTCTGTTCTCCCTTGCACCGCTTTATTTTTTTGTCGTACACCCCTGTTTCGCCTGCTGCTTGTATTTCGCGGCGGCCAATGGTAAAATAATGATTGATTGAGCGAGACCTGCTTATGGTATTTTGGAAAGAAGGGGGACCCCAATGAGAAGAAAAGAAAAAGAAATTATCGACGTTAATGCTAAAATGGATCTTATAAAAAATTGTAAAGTTTGCAGAATCGGTTTAGCGGATGATACGATGCCTTATATTGTACCATTAAATTATGGGTATGATTTTGACGGGAATATATTAACATTGTTTTTTCATAGTGCGAATGTCGGGAAAAAGATGGAGATAATTAAGAAAAATAATAAGGCGTGTTTTGAAATTGATTGTGATAATAAGTTAATAGAGGCGGAGAAGGCATGTAATTATTCATATGCGTTTAAGAGCATAATAGGATTTGGGGAAATACTTATATTGAATAATATAAATGAAAAAAATGATGGGTTAAATAAAATCATGCGGCATCAGACGGGGAAAGAAACGGTTTATGTTTTTCAAAATGAAGAATTGAAAAATATAACTGTATATAAAATGGTTGTTAAGGAATTTACCGGGAAACAAAAGGAATTTCCGCTGAAAAGATGAGAATTGGCGGCTGGTAAGCAGGCGGATGAAGATCATTGACATCACGCTACCCTGCCAGGACGCAGGTTCGCCAAGGTATGAAATGATGTCAGCTAATCAAGAATGCAGGGAGGTTCTGCGCTATGTCAAATGACCTAACGCTTTACGGCTCATTCATACAGGAAATCAAAGACCTGACCGACGGATTGTGCGAGGTAACGCTGAAAACGCTGATGAAAAATGCCCTTCTCGCCAAGAAAAACACGCGGGATTATGATGCCTGGAGCGAACTCGGTTTCGCGGGCACGGTCGCCCATAACGGGCTTGTCGGCATGGCGCTACCTTCGGCGGTGGATCGAATCCCCCGCCGAAGGTAGTACCGTTCAATCATCCCTTTCTTTTTTTCACCGGCGCGGGGCCTTACCCTCCGACCGGGGGAAGCGGGTCGGCCCAGCCGGCGTAGGTCTGTACTATATCGGCGAAACGCCGCGCTTCCTCCCCGGACACCGTCAGGCCGGTATCCCGCCAGTTCCGGCGGCGCACGGCTACGAGAGCCCAATCAGCGGCGGCGCCCTTGATCCGGTCGGCGGCGCCGGCTTCGCCTTTCGTCCACAGCCGGCCGGAAGGCAAGGTGAGTTCCAGGTACGGCGGCGCGTCCGGCAGCGGCAAATTGTTGATGCGGTAGGCGTTGGGCCGCGCCTGCCACGAGAGGAAGAGCGTACTCGTGATCCGTTCTTCCACGAGGGGCGGCAGACCCAGCGCGTCGTAAATGTCAACGGAATGGGCCCACAATTCCATCAGGCGCGCCGAGGCCAATGATTTGGCCGCCATAGGCAGACCGGGCGCCCAGGGGACGCGCTCTTTGGGGTTTTTGTCATACAGGGCGGCGTCCAGGCGGGTGCGCGTTTCCCGCCACCAGTCCAGGGCCTCGGCCGGGGACATTTCGTTGCGCTCTTTGACCTGCCGGACATACTCATCCTGTTCCGCTGCGGCGGAAATCTCCATCAGATCCGTCGCTTCGCCGCCTAACAGTTTGAGCGCCGCCTCGTCAAAAAAAGCGATATGGATAATGCTGTCCTTGATATTCCACGGTTCATACCTGTATTCCCGCGCCCAATCCTCCGCGCTCAGATTGGCGACCAGGCGATCCACCGCCGCTTGCTCGGCGACCAGATCGTTCACAATCTCTTTCATCGAGGGTCCGGCTCCGCGCTCTCGCGCGGCAGTTTTTGCCCCAGCTTGATAATCAGCGGGACGCAGATGGTAAATACCGCGTAGAGGATAATGGCGAAAACGAAGCAGCCTTCGTACCTGCCGCCCGAGCGGTCGATGATCTGAGCGTACACGAGAGAAGAGATTGAGCTGGCCACGCAGGTGGCGACCGAAACATTGGCAAAAATCTGGGCGAAATTTTTACCGCCGAAAGCAGATTCCACGACGATTGGCGGTACGACCGTCAGACCGGCGTAGCCGAAGCCATAGATAAGGATACTGGCGAAAAACATAAAAACGCTGCTGGTGCCGAGGGTAAGAAAAAGGAAACAGCCGAGCAGGCCGAAGCAGCCGCAGACCACGCCGGTGACGACCGCGTTTTTGGAAATGTCGCGGATAAAGCCCAGAATGAATTTGCCGACCACGGCGCCGATCATGATGCAGGAGGCGGCCAGACCGATAACGGCCGGGTCGAATTCCCGCGCCGCGGCCAGACCGGCGATGCGTTGATTGATCGAGGCAGTGGATACAAGGCAGGAAACCATCAAAATCGCCAGCCAGAAAGGCGCGGAGGCCAGAGCGGCACCGGCCTTGACTCCGGACAGCGCCGGCACTCCGGCGGTGGCGCCGGCGGCGGTTTGTCCGCCCCAGGGCTGCAACCCCTTGTCCTGCGGGAATTTGCGCACTAAGGCCAGCGTAAGCGGAATAACGACGACGGCGACCGCGATCGCCACGGTGAGACGCACGCTGCGCCAGCCGTGCAGCGCGATCTGGTTCGTGATGATCGGGTTGAACACAGCCGGAACTATATTGACAAAACAGGCGGCCAACCCCAGCGCCACACCTTTTTGCAGCGTGAACCAGTTGTTGATCAGCAGGGGAATCGGGATATACATAAGCAGACCGCCCAGGATTCCGGTGATAAATCCATAAACATTCCATTGCCAGACGGAGGTATAAAAGGCCGACCAAATATGAGCCAGGCACCAGACCAGCGCCACGCCGGCCAGAATATGGTGCGTCTTAGGGTAGGAACTGTAAAGCTTGCCGGCAATCGGGGAAAACACGCCGGCGACGATGGGAAAAATCGTCATGAAAAAAGATGTTTGCGTGATGCTCCAGCCCATTTCCGTGGAGACCGGCGCGTAATACAGGCCGACGGTATTGGCCATAAGACCGAACACCAGGCCGGACCAAAAGAGGGCGCTGACCGCGACTACCCAGGGATAATAGCTTTTACTTCCGCTTGTTGCCATTTTGGAAAAAACCTCCTTTTACTTGCTGATAACGCCGGCTTCGTACAGCCGGGCAATCTCCGCCGCGGTATAGTCCAGTTCCTGTAAAATGTCCTCGTTGTCCTCACCGTAACGAGGGCCGCCGCGGTAAATCCGGCTGGGGTTGTTCCGGAAAAAAGGAATGGCGCCGATGCCCATGACTTCCCGCTCCGTGTTGGGATCCTGCCAGGTGGTAAATGTCCCGCGGGCCAGATAATGCGGATGATTTTTCATCATTTCATAGGTCATGATGGCGCTGCACGGTATTTGCAGGGCGTTCAGGGCCTCGTTCACCTCCGCCGCCGTATGGGCGGCGCAATAGGCGCTCATGGCGGCGCAAATTTTTTCGCTGCGGGGATGATGATCCCGGTCGATGACGCCGTGCGGTTCGGCAAAATCCGGGTCGGCCCCGAGACCGATCAGTTCCTCTAATTTTTGGAAAATGGCGGCCCCCCCGATAGCCGTCATTACAAAATTGCCGTCCCCGCATACTTGGACATTCGGCAGGGCGCAGACCGCGTTGCCGTAAATACCCATGCGCTGAGCCTGCAACCCGTGATTTAACCCGTCCATCAGGTAATCGGCCTGGATACGGGCCATCGCCTCGAACTGGGCGACGTCGATGCTCTCGCCCCGGCCGGTCTCCCGGGCGCGGTACAGGGCGGCCAGCGCGGCCCAGGCCGCGAACAGGGCCGTAATATAGTCGCAGGTATAAGGCTTGACCGGCAGCGGCGACTCCGGTGTGCCGTTGACAGCGAGAAATCCGCTGAAAGCCTGGCCGATGGGGTCATAAGAAGCGCGGCTCACGTAGGCAGGATCGCCGGTTTGCCCGTATCCGGAAACATGGGCGATCACAAGGCGGGGATTTATTTCCCATAGCGCCTCGTCCGTCAGATTCCACCTGGCCCAAGTCCCTCCTTTAGAAGACTCGACGAGGATATCGCTTTGCCCGAGCAGTTTTTTCAGGACTATTTCGCCTTCCGGCGCCCGAATGTTCAAAGCGATGGTTCTGTTGTTCCGATGCTCGACTGTCCAGCACTCCCCGATACCGCGCAGCATGTCCCTGGTCACGGCGCTCTCGACGCTGACGACGGACGCCCCCTGTTCGGCAAACAGGCTGCAAGCCGCCGGGCAGGCAATCGCCGTACCGACGCTTAATACTCTCACCCCCTGTAGATTGCCAAATACCGGAATTTCACTCTGTTTCAATGCTTACTCCTCCTTCCGGCGCTGTTTCGCCGGCGCGCCGATCCGCCGCCGCCACCCGCCTGTTATTCTCCGTCGTTAAATTATCAGTGCAAGATTTGTGCCAATATTAAGCCGGGCGGCGAATTGTTGGCGCAATAGCGCAAATGACAGGAATCCGGCCGCCGGCGAAAATGAAACGTCCGCCGGCGATAATGTTATTCGGCGCGAAAACTGAACAAACTGTTCAGTTTTAGCCCCTCCAGCCCTTATAATCCGGCGAAAAAAGGCCGGCGGCGGAAAATATTCCGGCGGTAAGTTCTTTCCGCTTGGTTTTGGGCGGAATTTTTGTTATAATTCAATATGTCTTACAATCCCGTTTCTGCAGGCCGCGAATCGCTATGAGCAGCGGAGGTTGTTTTGAGTTATAATCAGGAAAAGATGCGGGAAGCGTGGAAGACCTACATCAGCCGGCAAGTTGTGCTGGATATGGTGCGGCCGGAGATTGCCCGCGCCTGGCAGCGCTGTCGGGCGAGCGGGCTGGATCCGTGGTCCGCTGATTTTCCCAAACATAATAAGGATTTGCTGCAAAAAAAACAGACGGAAAACCGGCAGCTGCTCCGAATGGCCGCGCCGGTGCTGGAATACCTGATGGCGCTGTTCAACTGCAATATCAGTTTGAGCGACAAAACCGGCTTTGTGTATAAATTCGTCTCCCCTTTTTCGGTTTACACGCGCACCTACGGCACCTTCCAGCGCGAGGAGACCGTGGGCAGCGGCAATGTGACCATCGCCCTGCGGGAAAAAATCCCGGTGCGGGTGGACGGGTACGAGCATTACCGGGCGGTGGCCCACAATTATTCCGGCGTCAGCGCCCCTATGTTCCGGGACAGAGAATTTATGGGTCTGCTGAATATGAACGATCCTTTCCGGCTTTTGCCGGACTCGGCCATGCAATGCTGCCAGGCGGCGGCGAAGGCCATGATCGGCGGTCTGGCCGCCGCGCGCCAGCCGGGATTTGATCTGTGGCGCGCGTTGGCGGAGCGGATGGATGAAGCCGTGCTGGTGCTGGACGGCAGGGGACTGATTCAGGTGGCCAACGGGGTTTGGCGGCGGGTTTTTGCCGGGGACGAACCGGCGCCGCTCGGCCGGAGTTTAGGCGACTTTTTTTCGCAGAAGGAAATATTGGCCGCATCCCGCCCGGAGCAAGGCCGCCCGGAGGGAGAAGCGGTTTTCACCGGCCGGAACGGAGAGGTATTCCGCCTGACGCGCCGCTATGTCCTGGCCCTGCCGGAGGAAGAACACGCCGTTTTTGTGCTGAGTCCGAGCGAGCGGCGGCCGCGGGTCATATCCAGCCCGGCCGCGGAACAGACGAATTATGTCGGGGAAAGCCCTGCATGGAAAAAAGTGGATGAGGCGGTGAGGAAGATCGCCTCTCACCCGACCAGCGTACTCATCCTCGGCGATACCGGTACCGGCAAGGAGGTTGTGGCGCGGGCCATCCACCGCCGCAGCGGCCGGCCGGGACATTTCGTGCCGGTCAATTGCGGGGCCGTCCCCAGGGAATTGCTGGCCAGCGAACTGTTCGGCTACGAAGGCGGGGCTTTTACCGGCGCCCGCTCCGCCGGTGCCGCCGGCAAAATGGAATACGCCGAAGGGGGCACCTTGTTTTTGGACGAAATCGGCGAAATGCCGCCCGACATGCAGGTGGTTCTGCTGCGGGTGCTGCAGGAGCAGGCCGTGACCCGCCTCGGTTCCCATAAAACCCGTAAATTGAATGTGCGCGTTATCGCCGCCACGAATCAGGACTTGGCCCAATTAATTGCCGAAAGGAAATTTCGCCGCGATTTGTACTACCGTCTGGGCGTTTTTGAGATCAGGCTGCCTCTGCTGCGTGAGCGCGTGAGCGATATACCTCTGCTGACCGCCTATTTTAACGACCTGCTGGCGGCGCGTTTTCATCTGACCCCAAAAGCCCTGCCGCCGGAGATCATGCAACTGTTTCTCCGTTATCCCTGGCCGGGCAATGTGCGGGAATTGCGCAACGCCGTGGAACGTCTGCTCATCATGGCGGAAAGCACGCCGCCGAGCCTGGACTTCCTGCCCGCCGCCCTGGTGGATTTCGCGGCGGCGCCGCCGGCTGCGGCGGAAGAAGGGGCCGTGTCCCCGCCCCGCCGCCTGACGCGGGAGCAGGTCTGCCGGGCGTTGGAAAAACACGGCGGCAACCTGTCCCACGCCGCCCGGGAACTGCATATCGCGCGTAACACTTTGTACCGGAAAATTGAACAGTTTGATATAAAACTGAAGGTTTCCGCCCGGAACGACTGACGGCGGTTCCGGCGGCCAAACGCACGTCCCGCGCCGGTTTGGGTTCGGCGGATTTCCGGGCGCGCTTTTTTTTTCGCGCTGGCACATTATTTGCTACATATAAAACAGCAGACAGGGAAACCGCCGCTCTCATTCCGGGCCAGACCTGCCCGAAGGCGCGCGGCGAATGAAAGGCGTTTTTCCGGACGCAAATTTGATTCCCGAGGAGGTTATTATGACGGAGCAGTTTCCTTTCTTGAGCGCCCCGCTGCGCCTGAGAAACAGAGTGTTGAAAAACCGCCTGCTGACGACTTCCATGTCTCCGGGCCGCGGCTATGTGGACATGGACGGAACGGTGCAGCCGCGTTTCATCCATTATCTGGAAGAAAGGGCCCGCGGACAGGTGGCGCTGATCTGCCAGACCGTGGCCATGTTCCCGCGCCACCCGGATCAGCATGAGCATCTGTATCCCCTGCCGATCGCTTTTGCCGCCGCAGATCTGCCCAACCTGCGCCGGATGGCCGAAGCCGTCCATAGGCATTCCGGTCTGCTCGTGGGCCAGCTCTATGCCGTCCACGACTGGAAGGCGGCGGCGGAAGACCGGGAAGAACCCTGGGGACCGTCCGACGTGCCTTTGCTGAAAAATTCACCGCCTATCCGCGTCATGAGCAAAGAAGATATCGCCGTTTTTCGCCGGCAAATGAGGCACAGCGCCCTGCTCTTGCAAGAAGCGGGCTGGGACGGGGTGGAGGTCATGGCCGGCGTCGGCGGGGTCATGAATCGCTTCCTCTCCCGTGCCACGAATCGGCGGGAGGACGAGTACGGCGGCAGCCTCCAAAACCGCGTCCGCCTGACGACGGAAGTGATTCGCGATTTGCGGGCCGCCTGCGGCGAGGATTTTATCATTACGGTGCGTTGGTCGCCGGTGGAGTATATCAAAGACGGACACGAAATCGAAGATTCGCTGGCGGTGGTGCCTTATCTGGAAGAAGCCGGCATGGATCTGCATAACCTGGCGGTCGGTTGGCATGAATCCTCCGTGCCTCTGACGACGAAGGACGTGCCGGACGGTCACTGGGCTTGGATCGCCGCCAAAATAAAAGCCGTGGCCCGCCTGCCCGTGGCTCAGGGATACCGGATGACCGATCCCCGGGTCATGGAGGAAATCCTGCGCCGGGGCCGGGCGGATGTAATCGGCGGTCTGCGCTACAATCTCGCCGATCCGGAATTTCCGCGCAAAATCATGGAAAACCGGCCCGGCGAAATAAAACGCTGTATTTCCTGCTGCCGCTGTATCGACGACGCGGTCAGTTCCGGCCGGCCCCTGAACTTCTGCGGCGTCAACCCGCGGCTGGGGCCGGAACTGGACGAGCCGCCGCCGCCCGCCGCTCCCCGCAAGGTAATCGTCGTCGGCAGCGGGCCGGCCGGTCTCGCCGCCGCCCAAACCGCTTTTGAGCGCGGACATCAGGTGACGGTGTACGAGCGCGGGCCACGGCCGGGCGGCTGCCTGCTGCTCAGTTCCGTCTTCAGCCCCACTTATGAGCTGCTGCTGCAGTACTATCGGCAATATTTGGCGGCCCATCCCGCTATTCAGGTTCACTGCGGCACGCCCTTCACCCCGGAATTATTGCGTCGTTCGGAGGCGGACGCGGTGATTGTGGCGGTGGGCGGCTCCCCGATCCCGCTGCGGGTGCCGGGGGCGGAGCGGGATAATGTCGTGCAGTCGCATGATTTCCTCGACCTGCTGAACGGCCGTCCGCCGCGCAAGTCCGGCCTGGGGCACAGATTTATGTGGCGGAGCGGGGCCCTGTTCCTGCGTCTCTGTTACACGCCCGCCCTGGCCCGGAAATTCATGGCCCGGGTCTCCTGGCCGCTGGGGCGCCGGTTGACCGTCGTCGGCGGGGGGCTGCCCGGCTGTGAGCTGACGAAAGAAATGATGAAGCACGAGCGGGAGATCACGCTGCTGGAGGAAGGCCGGCGCATCGGCCATGACGTCGGCGGCAGCGAGCGGTTCCTCATGATCTCGGCTTTCCGCCGGGCGGCGAACGTGCGGCTGGAACCGTTAAGCCGCGTGACGGCCGTCACGGAGACGGGGGTCGCCGTCGCCCGAGAGGACGGGACGGTTTTTACCGTGGCGGCGGACACCGTGGCTGTGACCCTGGGATTTACCGCCAATCAGGAATTGGCGCGGCGGCTGCGGCAGACGGGTTCCGGGCCGGTGTACGAAGCGGGGGACTGCCTGGAACCGGCGCGGATAGCGGATGCGACGAAGGCCGGCTACCTGGCGGCGCTGAAAATTTGAAAAGGGGAAAAAAATGACGGACACTGTGTATGTAAAGCACGAGGGAGAGATCGCCTGGCTGATCCTGAACAAACCGGAGCGGAAAAACGCTCTGGACGGGCGCATGATGGATCTGTTGCGGGAAAACCTGACGGCGCTGGAGGAAAACGAGGCGACGCGGGTGATCATTCTGCGCGGTGAGGGCGAAGTATTCTCCGCCGGCGGCGATATGCGCCAGAACGCCGGCGCGCCGCTCAGGCCGGAACAGTCGCGCCGCCTCCTGCAAAAATATCTGCGGGCGATGGAGGCGGTGCGGCGGATCGACAAACCCGTCCTGGCGATGGTGGAGGGCTACGCCATCGGCGGCGCCATGAGCCTGGCCCTGGCCTGCGACCTGGTGACGGCCTCCGAGCAGGCCTTTTTCTGGCCGAATTTTGTCCTGCTCGGCATCGTGCCGGAACTGGGACTTATGGCTTTCCTGCCGCGCCTGCTCGGGGCGCAGCGCGCCAAGGAAATACTTTTCACCGGCCGGCGTCTCAGCGCGGCCGAAGGCTGGCGGCTGGGTTTCGTCAACCGGGTGCTGCCGGGGCCGGAACTGGCAGCCGGGACATTGGCCCTGGCCCGGGAAGTGGCGGCCGTCTCCCCTCTCTCCCTGCAATTGACGAAAAGCATAATCAACCGGTCGGCGGCGCCGGAACTGGACATGGTGACGGAGGCGGAATCCGTCGCTTCCCCGTTCTGCACTCAAACGGAGGCCTACCGGGAGGCGCTGGCCAGGTTTAGCGCAGGCAAAAAAGGGGGTTGAGCCGTGCCGTACCAGAACGTGGCGGAGCTTTTCCTGCTCAACGCGCGCCGTTTTCCGAACCGGATCGCCCTGGTTAGCGGCGACCGTCGCCTCAGTTACGCCGAATTGAATGAAGAAATCAACCGTCTGGCCCGGGGCTTTCTCGCCCTCGGTCTGCGCCCCGGGGACAAAGGCGCTTATTTATTGCGCAATTGCCCGGAATTGATCGAGGTGTATTACGCGCTGCAAAAAATCGGCGCTGCGGCCGTTCCGCTGAACCACCGGCTGTCGGCGGCGGAAATCGGACGGCTGCTGCGTTTCAGCCGCTGCCGCCTTCTGGTGTACGGGGAGGAATTTCAGGATAAGGTCGCGGCGGTGGGCGACCTGCCGGTGGATTTGCTGCTTTGCCGCCGGGCGGAAAACGGCGGCAAGACGGCCGCGGCTGCCGGCCCGGGTGCGCCGGGGACCGCCGCCGGCCCGGGTACGCTGGGGGACGCCGCCGCCCTGGGCAGCGGGGAGGAACCGGCCCTGTTCCGGGACGCCGCCGCCCTTTCCCGCCTGCAATTTACCGGCGGCACGACCGGGCTGCCCAAGGGGGCCCGGCGCACTCACCGCGCCGACCTGGCGGAAATCATCTCCGTGATGATGTCCAGCCGCATGGGGGCCAAGCCGGGCGAGGCCGTACTCGTGCAATGCCCGCTGGGACATCACGGCGGCCACAGCTGGTTTACCGCCGCTCTGAGTTCCGGGGCCAAGCTCGTGATCAGCGACGTTTTTCAGCCGGCGGCGATCCTGGCCGCGATCGAGCGGGAGCGAATCACTTACTTGCTGCTGCTGCCCCCCGGCACTTATCTCCGTCTGCTCGACCATCCCGATTTTGCCCGTTACGATCTCGGCAGCGTCAGACTGGTGCAGAGCTCGGCCGGCGCCGCCGCCCCCGATGTCGTCCGCCGTATTTACCAGGGTTTTCCCAATTGCGAAGTCAACTACGGCTGGGGGCAGACGGAAAGCGGGACGGGGACGAGCCTGATTTTGAGCCGGGCCATGCTGGCGGAGGGCGCGCCGGCTCTGAGCAGCGTCGGTCTGCCGATGCCTTTTCTGGAAGTGATGGTGGCGGACGCCGCGGGGCGGGAAGCAGCGCCGCATACAGTCGGCGAAGCCCTGGTGCGCGGGCCGGCCCTTTTCAGCGGTTACTGCGGTCAGGCGGAATTGAACCGGGAAATTTTTCTGCCGGACGGCTGGCTGCGCACGGGGGATATGATGAAGCGGGATGAGGACGGTTACCTGTACATGGTTTCCCGCAAATCGGAAATGATCAAATCCGGCGGGGAAAATGTCTTTGTCCAGGAAGTGGAAAACGTGCTACGCCTGCATCCGGCCGTGGAGGAATGTGTGGTGTTCGGGATGCCGGACGCGGTGTTCGGGGAGGTGGTGGCCGCCGCCGTCAAGCTCCGGGAGGGCGCCTCTCTGAGCGGAGCGGAAATCCGGGCCCATTGCCGGCAGCATATCGCCGATTACAAAAAACCGCGGCTGGTGCGATTTATCAGCGCAATAATGATGGACGAAGCCGGGAAGATTCGACGAGGCGAAATAATCAACCAACTGCGCAAGGAGGAAGCGGCATGGATTTCCGATTGACTGAAGAACAGGAGCTTTTGCTCGAAAGCCTGCGGGAAGTGATGAGCCGGGATTGCCCGGAAAGCTACATGAAGGAGTGTTATGAAAACCACGTATACCCGCAGCGTTTCATTGACGCTTTGACCGCCGCCGGTTTCGGCCTGCTCGGTGTGCCGGAGGAATACGGCGGAACACCGACGGACACCGTGACGATGATGCTGGTGATGGAGGAAATCACCAAGAACGGCGGCCCGCATTTTGCCTTCGGCCAGCCGCTGTCCATCAAGGATATGCTGGAATTCGGCTCGCCGGAGCAAATCGAGCAGACCATGACCGCGGTCAAGGCGGGGCGGGTGGCTTTTGTCCTCGGTTTTACCGAACCGCAGGCCGGCTCGGACAGCGGGGCGATCGCCACGACCTTTACGCGGCGGAACGGCAAGGTATATATCAACGGGCATAAATCTTTTATGAGCAACGCGCTGCGGGCGCCTTACATGCTGTGCCTGGCGCGCGACGCCGCCGGGGATCCCGGCGATAAGCGGCGGGCTTTTTCCATGTGGTGGCTGCCGATGGAAAAGGCGGGGGTCAAGGTGGAGCCGTTGAAAAAGATCGGCTGGCATATGCTGGACACCTGCGAAGTGTACCTGGACGAGGTGGAACTGGAGGAAAAAGACCTGGTCGGCGAGGAAGGTCATGGTTTTACCCAGGCCATGATCAATTTTGAGCCGGAGCGGCTCTTGATCGCCGCCGGTCTTCTGGGCACGGCGGAATGCGCTTTTGCGGACGCGGCGCGCTATGCCTGTCAGCGGGTGCAATTCGGCCGCCCCATCGGCGACAACCAGCTTATCCAGCTGAAAATAACCCAAATGAAAATAAAGATCGAAAATATGCGCAATATGGTCTATAAATGCGCCTGGGAAATCGACAATAAAATATCGGTGCGGATTTCCTCGGCGCTGGCCAAGCTCTACTGCGCGCAGGCGGCGATGGAGGTGGTGGACGACGCGCTGCAGATCATGGGCGGTATCGGGTACACCGTCGATTGCCGCATTTCCCGTCTGTGGCTGGATACGCGCGTTCATCGCATCGGCGGCGGCACGGACGAAGTCATGATTCACGTCGCCGGGCGGGCCATTTTGAAAGATTTCCGCTAAAAAGTAAGGAGTGGGGCAATGGAGAAATCTTCCGGCTTCAAAGTGGGATTTCCCATCGGCGCGGTGTTCTTCGGCTCCCTGGTCGGACCGTCCATGATTTCCGGCATCTACGCCAAGGTTTACTTCGTGCCTTACGGGGCCTGGGCTTTCGTTTTCGCGCTGAGTTTTCCGCTGATCTGCGGGTTCATCGTCGGTTTTTCCGCGGAATTGGCCCGCCGCTATAAGGTGTACGACTACAATTCTTTCTGCCGGGTACTCTACGGCCGTTTTTCGCCAGTCTGTACGCCGCTGATGGAGTTGTACATGCTGATGGCGCAGATACTGACGCTGAGCGCCGTGGTTTCGATGGGCGGAACATTCATGCACCAAATCGCGGGGTGGCCGCCGCTCGGGGGCGCGCTGTTTCTGGGCTTGACCTGTCTTATCCTCGTGCTGCGCGGCGCGGCGATGATCCGGCGGCTCGCCTCTCTTTTCTGCGTACTCCTGGCCGCCGGTTTTGCTCTGCTCACGGGGGCGGCCCTGTATTGTCAATGGGAACAGTTCGCCTTTATCGTATCCGCCTGGTATGTGCCGCCGGAGGCGGATTTGGGCTTCGGAACCTGGCGGGCTCTGCTTTTCGGGTTTTCCGGCGCCTGCAACGGCATGGTACTCTGCGCCCTGATGCAAAAAGTAGAGACCCGCAAACACTCGTTTGCCACCGGGTTGTGGAGTTTCATCCTGACTGCGTTTGTCCTTTTTTTGGAAGTAATGGTCATATTGCCTTACACCCCAGATGTGATGGCTTCGGATGTGCCGACCATGTGGATTATCCAGAATTTTCTGATTGATATTCTGCCGGCGGCCGCGACCATTTATTTTGTCGTCATGTTTTTTGCCCTGCTCACCAGCGGCGTACCGGCCTACCAGGCCATTATCGCCCGCGCCGCCAAAACGCTGCCGGCGGAGGGTTTTTGGAGCCGCCCGCTCGCGCAGCGCCTGCTGATCGGGGTCGTGTTCCTCGGCGTGGTACTCCTGATTTCCCGCCTCGGTCTCACCACCATTGTCAGCCGCGGTTACTCGACGCTGGGAGCGATCGGCATCCCGCTAATCGCGATACCCACCTGCGTGCTGGCGCCGCTGCGCTGGCGCAAAGAGCGAAAGCTCAGCGGATAATCCCGCTGGATGCCGGAGAGGAAAAAATATTTTATGAAAATCGTTATCTGTTATAAATGCGTGCCGGAAGAACAGGATTTGCGCATCCGCCCGGATCGCACGCTGGACTGGAGCGGCGCCGCCTGGAAAATAGGGCAGTATGACCTCAAC
>JAISWK010000066.1 GCA_031270805.1 Gracilibacteraceae bacterium | reverse complement strand
CGCAAGTCACGGCGCAGGTATACGCCCACGCCCTCAAATCGACGACTGACGCGGCGGCGGAGGCATTGCAAAACATACTGAATGAGGCCAAAAACGACCGCGGTTCAACCGGTTCCGGCGCGCTGGCGTAGCGTAGCCGTCCCTTCTCCCCCGCTTCGGTGCTATGAACACCGGAGCGGGGTTTTTAGATTTTGCCCAAAACGGCAGGCGGCAGGCGGTAGTTGACATAGCTCAACTGGAAATTAGCTTGATGTTTATTTGATGTTTGTTGATGTTTGTTTTGGCCAAAAAACATCTTGACGAATAATAAACAATTGCGTGTATATGCGGGTTTCAGGCAGTGTTAAAATGGGCAAAAGTGGCGGAATCTGTTTCACATACAGGAGGTCGCTGGTTCGAACCCAGCTGTTTCCACCACTGAATCACCAAACTCGAACCCCCTGTCGGAGATGGGTTCGGGTTTTGTGTTTTTGATATCCTGCATGAGGTTCCCTCTCAGGCGTTGGCGGGAACAGCGGCTAGGGTTCCTGCACAAGTTCGACTAACCATTCGGCCTGCCGAATGGAGTCTCCTATGGGATCCGACGCCCACGTCGACCCGCCCGTAGCCCGTCCCGTTTCCAAGGGCGGCAGACCACCCCTCCCCTTCGGGGTTCCGGCGAGGGTTGTCCCTGTCTCCCGCTCCCCATTGCGCATTGTGCATTGTGCATTGTGCATTGTACATTGTAAATTACTCTCGAATCAACCTTTTCGCCTCCACCTCCTCGTTCCAGTGGCGGACGGAGGTGAGCAGGCGGGTGTAGAGTTCTGTCTCGCTTATATCGTCGATATCGTTCAGTTTGAGAAAATCGGCGTTGGCGCTGTAGCGGCCGGGGATCTCGCGCACCTGTTCCAGAACGCCGTATTCCGAGCCGTGCAGGCCGATGAATTGCCAGAACACCGGAAAACGGGATGTTTTCAGCAGTACTTCCTCTATTTGCCATTCGGCGCTCAGGTGGCCGTCCGTAATAAACAGCGCCAGCACCGGCTCGCGCGAACTGGCGTAAATCATCATGATGTCCCGCATCGCTTCCGCCTCGTTGTTATACTGGTAATTCAGCATACTCATCCAGCGCTCATAGCCGCCCGACACGTCAAAACTGTAGGAGCGGACATTTTCCGTCATGATCGGATCAAACTGGCGGCTTTTGGCGCCAAAGGCCCAGAAATCCAGGCTGAGGCTGTCGTGGAGCACGGCGGCCAGCGGGAAAAGTTTATCAATCGCCCGCTGCACCCGCCCGTTTTCATACATCTGGTACATGGAACCGGAAGCGTCGGCCACGAGTACCGTGCGCACCGGCCGGCTTACCGCTCCGGGCATGACGTTCACGCAGGCGAACAGACTGCGGCAAAGCGGGGCCAGGTATTGGCGCTCACCCGTCGTCTGGCGCAGCAGTTTTTGCATCCGGGCCACTACCTCCGGCGGCAGGGCCATTTGGCTGATGTCCGTCTCGTCGTTCGGCTGCACCGCGGGCAGAGACGTGTCCCGGAGAACCGCGCCGCCGTAGTTTGAGACCAGGGCCTGAAATCCGCCCCGGAACCCCCGGCCCACCGCGGCCAGGCGCCAGGAGGCGTCTTTCCGGTAAATCTCGCAGATCACCAGCGAATGTTCGGAAGTAAACTCGTTGCCGTCATAAGCGTATTTCAGCACTTCGCTGCGGTTGTGTAAAAAGCGGATGAAGCCCCTTTCCAGATGGCGCATGGTTTCCGCCCCTTCGCTCGCAACGGTAAAAGCCAGGCGGTCGATGGCCGGCGGCAGTTTGGCCAAATCAATCCGAAAGCGAAACAACTGGGCAAAAGTACCCTGCGTCACACAAATCTCCTGTTCCGGCGACGCGCTTTGTTTGTCATAGACCAGGTAACGGTTGTCCGGGAGGCGCCCGTCCGCGCCCAGAGCAAAACAGGCGTAACGAAGATTTAACGCCGCCTTGTGATAACATTCCACATCAAATTCCAGACCGGTGGCATGGTTAGCCAGAGGTTCCTTTTGCCCGCGGCGCAAGTCCATAAATACCCTCCTCAGATTTCAGAAAATCAGCAGTTCGCGCGAAAAGGTCTGCAGGGTTTTTCGTCCGTCCGCCGTCAGGGCCACGAGGTTTTCGATCCGGACGCCGAAGCGGCCGGGCAGGTAAACGCCCGGTTCGATGGAAAAAACCAGTCCGGGGGCGAGCGGCGTTTTTTCCCCGCGAACGACCGAGGCGCCCTCGTGGACGTCCAGACCGATGCCATGCCCCGTGCGGTGGGTAAAAGCGTCGCCGTAGCCGCGTTCGCTGATATAATTGCGGGCGGCCGCATCAACGTCTTCCAGCAAGTTGCCGGGGCGAACCGCTTCCTCCGCCGCCAGGTGCGCGCCGAGTACGGCGGCGTAAACAGCGCGGAATTCCTCGCCCGGCGGGCCGAAATGCACCGTCCGGGTCATGTCCGTGTAATAGCCTTCATATGTGCCGATAAAATCCACGAGCAGACAATTGTTATCGGCAATCAGGGCGCTCCCGGTCTGGTAGTGAGGCACCGCAGCCCCCGCGCCGACGGCGGCGAGAATATCCGCGTTGGCCAGACTGCGGCGGCGCATTTCCCGCGTCAGACATTCGGCAAATTCGCTTTCCGGGCGGCCGATCCATTCCCGCCCCGGGCCTAAGGCCTCCCGGAGCGATTCCTCCGCCGCCCGGCTGCCCGCGGCCATGAGGGCGATCTCCGCTTCGTCTTTATACTGGCGCAGCGGTCGGGTCAAAACCCCGCCCGCCCGGAGCGCCCCCTGCAGCGCCGCGCCGAGATTCAGGGCCCAGAGGCAGGGCGTCCGATCCGACACCGCCAGGCGGCCGGTCGCCAGCCCGCGCCGCCGCAGCTCGTCCGCCAGGCGCGCGTAAGGGTCTTCGTCATCGCGCCAATAGACGAAGGAGGGGAGGGGCAGCATTTTGACCTGTTCCCGGTAAAGTTCGTTGGCGAGCAAAAAATCTTCGCCGCGCCGGGGCAGCACCAGAGCCAGCAAGCGCTCGTCGCCGGGCAGCGCGCAGCCGGTCAAATAGGTCAGGTCGGAGCCTGGGGTGACCAGGCAGAGATCGCTCCCGTCCGCAGCCATCGCGGCCCGAACCCGCTCCCGCCGGCTGAGATATACTTCCGCCTTCATGCCCGGACTCCGTTCCGCCGGACGCCCGGGCCGGCGCCGGGATAAAAACAATTTTTTTGCATAGTCACTCCTGAACTTGAACTTGAGATTCCGCCATGTCCTCAGCCAAAATCCGTGCAGGCATAGACTGTTTCCGCGCCGGCCGCCGGCCGCCAGGCCGGAAAGGGCGGCAGACCAGGAATCCAGAGTACCTCGGCCCCGGCGGCCAAAAGCGGCCAGGAGCGGCGCTGCCCGGCCGGAACGCCGGCTTCCTGCCAGACGTTTTTCAGGCTTTTGTGCCAGCCGCCGCTCTGGCGGCAAAAATCGCCGGCCCGGCGACAGCGCCAGACCGAACCCTCCGGCCCGGCGCTCAGCGCCGCCGCGGCCAGCGCCGCCGCCTGCCGCCCCCGCCAGGAAGGCGGGCTGCCGGCCCGGCCCGGCGGGTCAAACCCGGGCGGCGGGGCGGGCCACAGTCCGGCCCGGCCCCAAAACAGCGCCTGCCAGGCGGCGCGGCCGGCCGGAACCGGCGGCGGCGGTTCCGGCGCCGGGGAGGTCTCCCCGACTGCGGCGGCCAGAAATAGCGCGTCGCGCTCCGCCCACACGTTCAGCCCCGGCAAACTTTGCCGCCAGCCGGGCCGGCAGCCCGCCCGGCGCAGCAATTCCGTCTGCTCCCAGGTCAGTTCCCCCTTCTCGCCGCCGCTCCCGGCGCCGGCGGCCTGTCCGGCCGCCCGCCGCAGGAGTCTGACCAGTATGGCCGCCGGTTCCCGCCAGGCGGCAAAATCCAGGCGCCAGCCCGCTGCGGTGTCCGTAACATAGCGCGGCCATTTTTCCTCGACCACGGCGGCCAAAAAAGCCTCGTCGCGGTTCAGCGCCGCCGCCGCCCGGCTGAGCGCCCTTTCGATCCGCGGATTGTATTCCGCCCGGAGCAAGGGCAGGAGATGCAGGCGAATCCGGTTACGATCGCAGGTCGGGGCCAGGTTGCTCGCGTCCACGGCGTAAACCAGGTTTTCCGCCGCGCAATAGGCTAAAAGCTCGTCCTTGCTCAGATCCAGCAACGGCCGGACAACGCCGGGCCGCCGCGGGCGGATGCCGGCCAGCCCGGCGCCGCCGCCGCCCCGGATCAGGCGCAGCAGCACGGTTTCCGCCTGGTCGTCCCGGTGATGCGCCGTTGCCAGCAGGTCGCAGCCCGCCGCCGTCATATCCTCCCGCCAGCGGGCATAGCGCCAGTCGCGCGCCGCCGCCTGAAAACCCAGCCCCAGCGACCGGGCATAGGCTTTGGCCGCAAAACGATGGACTAGCACGGGCAGACCCAGCCGGGCGCCGAGTTCCCGCACCAGCTCTTCTTCCGCCGCCGTCTCCGGCCGCGTGCCATGATTGATATGCGAGAGCACCACCCCCGCCCCGGCCGCGCCGTTTTCCGCGGCGTAACGCCACAGGATATGGGCGAGCGCGACCGAGTCCGGGCCGCCGGACACCGCCGCCAGCACCCGCGCCCCCGGCGGAATCAGTTCCGGCAGCGCCTCGCCCCGCAGCCGGCGGTACAGGCGCTCAGAGCTGGCCGACATACTGGATCATAGCCTCGAGGCGGCGGCGGACGCGATCTTCGCCCATTACCTGCTGGACTTCCCACAGGTCGGGCGAGTTTTTCCGCCCGCTGAGAGCCAAGCGGATCACCGCGCTGACGTCGCCGACATGACCTTTGTACAGTTCCGGCTGCTTCTTGTAATCCCGGGGTTTTTCCGCGTAGCCATTTTCGGCGGCCAGGCGTTTCAGGGCGGCAAACCAGCTTTCCTTATCGGCGGCGTGGTCGTAGCGGGCCGAATACTGCGCGAGCAGGCCCCGGGCCTCGGTCGCTCCCACATTGTCCGGCAGGGCGTCCTCGATCGTAAAAAGCGGGTCAAAGAAAAACCGGAGGAAGGAAAATATCTGCGTTCCGTAAACCAGGTCCTTGCGCGGATTGGCTTCCCGGCGGCCAATCGCGACTATGGCGGCCAGGTATTCCCGCTCCGCCGTCCACACCGCCGCCGCTTCCGGCTGCCAGTCCCCGGCCCAGTGGCGGAGAAAATCGGCTGTTTCCCCCGGCGGCAGCGCGGCGAGCACGTTTTTGCTCACATCGTTCAGTTTTTGCAGATCGAACAATGCGCCGGAAGACCCCATCCGGGCCAGGCTGAAGGGAAATTCTTCCATAGGGGCGGTCGGATGGCCCAAACGCCATTCCTCATAATCGGAATTCAGAAGCGTCAGCAGGTATTCGCGCACCGCCCGGGGGTGGTAGCCCTCCCGCCGGTAGAAGTCCAACCCCAGCTCCGGGTCTTTGCGCTTGGACAGTTTGCGTTTGCCCCCGGCCTCCGCCTTGAGGAGCAGGGGGGTATGGCAGTAGAACGGATGCTCCCAGCCCAGGGCGGCAAAGATCTGGACATGCACGGGCAGGGAGGAAAGCCATTCTTCTCCGCGCAGGACATGGGTCGTCCGCATAAAATGGTCGTCCACCACGTGGGCGAAATGGTAAGTGGGAATCCCGTTCGATTTGAGCAGCACGATGTCCTGCTCGTTGCCCGGTAAAACCAGCCGGCCGCGGATCCCGTCCTGCACCGTGACGGCCGCCGCCGCTGCCGGCGCGCGCCAGCGCAGGGTAAAAGGCTCGCCCCGCCCGACTCGCCGCTCAATCTCCCCCGGCGCCAGGTTCCGGTGCCGGGCCCAAAGGCCGTAATAGCCGAAATTAGCCCCCGCCGCTTCCTGACTCGCCCGGATTTCCCCCAATTCGTCTTCCGTGCAAAAACAGGGGTAAGCCAGCCCCCGGGCCGTCAGTTCCCGGGCCACGTCCCGGTACAACTCCGCCCGCCGCCTTTGCCGATAAGGCCCGTAGGCGCCTGTTTCCCCCCCGGCCGTCACGCCTTCGTCAAAGCGCAGACCGAAATAATCCAGCGCGCCGATCAATGCCTCGGCCGCGCCCGCCGTCTCCCTCTTTTCGTCCGTGTCCTCGATCCGGAGAAAAAAAAGGCCGCCGTTTTGGTGCGCCAGGCGCTCGTCCGCGAAAGCGCCGTACAGATTGCCCAAATGGATAAAACCGGTCGGGCTGGGGGCGAGCCGCGTCACCGGCGCGCCGGCGGGCAAAGGACGCGGCGGATATAACGCTTCATAGTCCGCGATGCTCCGGCCGGAGTTCGGGAAAAGCAAGGCGGCCAATTTTGCCTGTTCCGTCATAACATTCACCTGTTTTCTTACTTTAGGAACTGTCCTCAAATAACTTATACATTTGGCTTGCCCTTTTGCACTCTGGCTGCGTTGCCAGAACCCGCAAATACAGCCAGTATTAGCGGAACCTGGCGCCTTGCCAGAACACAAAATTGCTGCGCCAACTGCACAAGTTATTTATCGACAGTTCCTTACCCCCCATTATAACCGCGTCCGCCGGCCTTGGCAATATCTTTCTTACGGCAGTTACGGCAGCGCCACTTCCCGGGAAAGCGTCCGCACCAGGTCAACGCCGTCCCAGACCAGGGAAAAATCCATGGTTCTGCCCACCGGCACAATCCGATCCACCCCAAACGGAGCGGCCGCCAGCACGAATTCCCGCAACTCCGCCCCGTCAAAACCGATATAGGACAGGGTTTGGCATTTGCGGCCGCAGACCGGGAGGATTTCCTCCAGGTCGCGCGCGTCATACTCGTAGAAATAGCCGCTATTTTGGAAATGATTGGTAATATCTGGGGAGATTTCCGGCACGGCCACGCGAAAAATTTTGCAATCCCCGTCCAGAGAGAGCCGGCACGGCGCTTGGGCGGCGTAGCGGTAAAAACCGGCTAATTTATCGACGGTCTGACTCGCCTGCAGGGTATAACGCTCCAGCCGCTCGCGCAGGGCCGGCCAAAAAACCGCCCGGGCCCGCTCCGCCGCCCCGCCGAACCAGAAAATCAGGCGCGGCGCGGTGCAGGCGTTCTGATCGTTCAGGTAGGTGTCGTTGAAAAAATCCTGCGCCGTCCGCTGCCGGTCATAGTCGGCCAGGTAGCGTTCGGAGTGGATCAGGCAGATAGAGTATCTGTCCGGAAAAGTGATTTCGTTCGCGCGCGGCGGCAGCGGGGATTTTCTTATTTCCGCCACCGTGTCGTCGCCGCCCCAGATCAGGCGGGAAGCGCAGGCGGCGCTCAGGGCGTCGGTCGCCTCCCGCTCATGCCCATAGCGAAAAAGGCAGAGCCGCGCCGCCACGTCCGCAAAAGCGCCCGTCGCCAGGAGGCGGTTGAGCGCCGCCCCCATCAGCGCCGTCTGGGCAAAATCGCGGGCCGGCAGTCTGACCGCGTTAGCGTTGCCGGCCAGCAAGGCGGCGACCAGCGAGTAAGCGAAATTAAGGGGGACATTGGAGGGGGCGACGTGAAAGGCCAAGCCCCGGCCCAATCTGGCCCGCCCGTATTTTTCCCGCAGGGGGAGCAAAGAGGAAGGCCGGCACCAAAAAGCGAAAGCCGCCAGGTCGGGATAGGTTCGGCCCTCGCCGGCAGCGAACAGTTCCGCCGCCAGAGCGCGCAAAAAAGTCAGGGCCCTGTCGTCAAAAACCCTGAACGGCGGCAATTCCGGCATCCGGGCCAGAACGGCCGCGTCGCCGACCACAAAATCGAGTTTAGCTGAAATTTGCCGCATACGTGTCTCCGCACCCTCTCAATTCCGCCGCTTTGATCCGTCCCGTGAGCGTGAAATACTTGCCCTTGCGCCCGCAGGCGCAGTCGTCTTCCCCGACGATCACGCCTTCGTCCTCGGTCAGCAGGGCGTGACCGCAGTAAGAGTGCGGCAGTACGGACACGACTTCCGCCACGCCTTTTTCCCCGAAGGCGCAGACCTTGAGATCAGAGGGGCGGCGCATGATAATATCGGAAAAAACACTGGCGTGCAAATAGCCTTTTTCGCACTCCACATAGACGCAGCCGGTCTGTTCCGCCATGCCGTAATAATCGTGCACCCGCTCCAGCCCGCAGACGGCCTGGAGGCCCGCTTTGAAAACCGCCGGGCTGACGCGCTGGTCACTCAGTTTTTTCCAGCCGCCGCCGTGGATCATTATGCCGTCAGTCAAGTCCAGGCTCAGAGCCGACTCCTGCAGCGCCGCGTAAAAATGGCGCCAGATCAGGAAGGTAAAGCCGAAGAGCAGGATCCGTTCTCCGGCGTGGCGGCGGAGAAAATCCGCCAGGGCGTCGACGCGCAGGTTCATATCGTCGTCCAGCGCATATATCCGCTCCGCGCCGAAAATGGAAAAACCCAGCACGCCGGCGCCGCGGGCGGAAAAACTGTGCCGGTTTTTCAGCACGGACGGGCAGTCGATGATGATCAGCGGCAAGCGGGCCGAGCCCAAAAAAGAGGAGATGATCTTTACCAGCGCTTTCTGCTGATTGGCCGCCGTAATTCGATCCAGGCAGATTTTCGACACCGCCTGCCCTGTCGTCCCGGAGGAAGTAAGGGTTTTGAACACCTCGTCCGCGCCGACGCTGCTGAGAGTGAGTTCCTTGAACAGCCTGACGGGTAAAAACGGCAGGTCATAGTAGCTGTCCACGGGGCGGCGGGGGGAAAACCCGTATCCGTCCAGCATGGCCCGATATTCCCGGCATTTTTCGTAATGATGCGCCGTAAGCCGGGTCAGCAGAGCGGTGAGCGTTTTCTCTTTTTCCGCCCGGGCCAGGGCGTAGGGCGCCGTATTGAATAATTCGTTTAACATCGCGCCTCCGCTGCGCCGCCGGTTGCCAGCGCGGCATACATGGTCTTGCCCGCTTCGTTTTTCGGGATGGCCCCGATGGTCTGGACCGCGAAAGCCGCGGGGGGCAGGCCCGTTTTTTCCGCCAGGAACTTGCGCACGGCCGGGCCGTCCGCGCCGGCGAGTACGTAAACCAGCATGTGATCGTCTTGGCCCGTACAGGCGCAATCCGTGCCGAAGGCGGCTTGCACCAGCTGTTCCGCCTCGTCGAGGCTGACTCTGTTCCCGAAGATTTTCAGAAAACGCTTTTTGCGCCCGACAATATAGTAGCAGCCGTCCCGGTCAAATTTTGCCATATCCCCCGTGGCGAGCACGCCGCCGAAATCGTCGCCGCCGGCCAGGTCCGCTCCTGATTCGGCGTAACCGAGCGCGACATTATCGCCGCGGTACATCAGCTCTCCGACTGCGCCGGGTTCGGTGATCGCACCGCCGTCGCCGTCAAGCAGAAAAAACTCGCCGCCGGCAACCGGCCCTCCGATGCTGCCACATTTTTCCAGCGAACGCTCCGGCGGCAGCCAGGACATGCGCGCCGTCGCCTCCGTCTGTCCGTACATGACGAAAAAACGCCGGTGCGCGGCGCGGGCGGCGGCGGCGAACTTGCGGTGCAGTTCCGGCGGCAGTTTTCCCCCCGCCTGGGTCAGGGTGCGGAGCGTGGGCAAATCCATCCGCTCGAAGCGCAATTTTTCCAGCATCTCATAAGTATAGGGCACGCCGGCCAGAGAGGTCGCGCCGTATTCCCGGCATTGCCGCCAGAACTCTTTTTGGGCGAGGGTTTTGCCCGTCAGAATAACGGCGGCCCCGACGGACAGATGGGTGTTGATGATGGAGAGGCCGTAGGTGTAATGCAGCGGCAGCGTGGTGATCGCCCGCTCCGCCATGTCCAGTTCCAGGTAGCGGACGATGGATTCGGTGTTGGCGCGGATATTCTTATAACTCTGGCGGACAAATTTCGGGCTGCCGGTGGAGCCGGAGGTCGTGAGGAGCAAAGCCAGCTCCCGGTGCAAGGGGAAGGCCCCGCTCTCGCCGGTCCGGACCAGCGCGTAGCCCCAGGCCGAATAAGTTGGCTCACCGGCGAAGGCCGCCGCCCTGTCGACGGGGACCCAGAGAAAATCCGGCCGGTACCGGGCCAGCAAAGCGGCGGTATAATCCCGATCCAGCCCGGCGTCGAGCATTACGGGCACGGCGCCGTGCCGGAGGAACGCCGTATAACCCAGCAGCGCGCCTTTTTCGTTGGCGCAGAAAACAAAAATCAGCCGGCGCCCGCCCACCGCCGCCGCCAGTTCCGCCCCGGCGGCCCCCAGCCGGCCGTAGGTAGTTTCCTCGCCGTCTTCGCCTATGAGCGCGGTATGATCGGCAAAACGCTCAAAGTCCCACATTGTACTTCTGCAGGATTTCCTTTCCCTTCGCAAACGAGCTGAAGTCGATGATATCGTCCGTGTCCAGCATAATACCGAAGGCGTCCTCCAGGGCGGCGATCAGGCTCATATGCCCGACGCTGTCCCACTCCTGAATGGACTGATATTCCAGTTGGGCCGCCTCCACCGCCTCCACCCCGAATGTTTCGGCAAAAGTCTGTAAATATTTTTCACTCGCTGTCATTGTCCCGTACCCTTTCCCATAATATTTTCCGCCGCGATTATTTCATCGGCGCGGACGTCCGTTTTCAAGGCGCTGCCGATTAGTTCCTCCAACCGCGTCGGCGCCAGGCCGGTTCCCGGCCGCTTGACGTCCAGGTCGCCCGGCGCGAGGATCGTCCCGGCCGGCATGTCCCGCGCAGCGACTATGCTGCGGCGCATTTTTGTCCGTTGTTCCCTCTCCGCCCCGGACAGGACGCGGTTTTTTTCCCCCAGGGCCAAAAAGACATTCCGGCAGCCGTCCACCAGGGCTTTCATTTCCGGCGGTTCCAGCGCCATTTGGTTATCCATCCCTATTTTGCTCTTGTCCAGCGTAAAATGCTTTTCGATCACCGCCGCCCCCAAAGCCGCCGCCGCGATGGCAATCTCGGCCCCCAGCGTATGGTCGGAAAAACCGGCGGGACACTGGGGAAACGCCTCCCGCAGCCAGACCATATTCCGCAAATGCACCGAGTCAAACGCCGCGGGATATATGGAGACGCAATGCAAAAGACAGAGGTCATGGTTGCCGGTACTTTCAATGGCCCGCACGGCTTCGGCTATTTCGCCCGCCTCCCCCATGCCGGTCGACAAAATCACGGGCAGCTTTGTTTTTCCTATATATTCAAGAAAAGGAATATTATTCAATTCCATCGAGGCGATTTTTATAAACGGCGCGCCAAACTCGACCAGGGCGTCCACTTCCGCCCGGGAATACGGCGTGGAGGCGAAATCTATCCCGGTTTCCGCGCAGTAGGCGGCCAGCCGGCCCAAAGTTTCCCGGTCAAAGGCAAATTTATTGACTATGCGTTTAGCGATCGGATTTTGCTCGTAATATGTCCGGGCATACAAGGTGTCCGCAGACCAGGACTGAAATTTTACGCAATCGCAGCCAATGTCCCGGGCGCTGTCAATCATCGCCCGGGCGGTCGCCACGCTGCCGTTGTGGCTGGTGTTAAATTCCGCGATTACATAAGGCGGACTGCCCTCGCCGATCACTCGCCCGTGGGCCAGTTTTATTTTTGCCATACGGCCTCCCTACATGTCCACCGGCGGAATAATCATCTCCGCCGCGAACAGTTCCCGCTCCAAAAAAGGCGACTGGTCCTCAATCGGTCTGCGCACGACCCGGCGGAGAGAATTCAGGGCCACGGAACTGTGCAAATACTTCTGCTCCTTCACCGCCATGACCTCCAGGATGGCCGGGCCGGCAAAATTCAGGGTCTCCGCCAGTCGTTCCCGCAATTCCCCCGCTGCAGCCGCGCAATAGTAGCGGAAACCGAAACATTCCGCCACCGCGGCAAAATCAGGAAAAGAAAGTCCGTCCCCCGTTCCGGTGCCGATGGTTCGATCGCGGAACAAATCATGCTGGCGCTTTTCAATCACCGCGTAACCGCTGTTGTTGACAATGATGACCTTGGCGGGAATAGCGTGTTGTTTGAGGGTTTGCAGCTCCTGCAGGTTCATCATAATCGAGCCGTCGCCGACGACGACGACAATCGGGCCGGCGCCGGCAAAATAAACCCCGGCGGCGGCGGGCAGGGCAAAACCCATCACCCCCTGGGCCGCGGGTTGAATACATCTCCGCCGGTCGCGAAAATCCGTACAGGCCGGAATAATCAACTGCTCAAATCCGGCGTCGCAAATCAGCGCCGCCTCCGGCGGCAACAGCCCGGAAAGCACCTCCGCCAGAAAATGGATGTCTGTTTTTTCGGATTGTTTGTAAATGTCCTCGCAGCGGGGAAAGACCTCCAGCCAGTGCCGGCACTTTTCCTGCCACATCCGGCCCGTCGCCGCCATATCGGCGTCGCGCAAAGCCTCGGCGAACATTTTCAGATCCGCGGTAAAATAACAGTCCGCCAGGTTTTCCCCCAGAGCCGCCCTATCCGTGTCCACGGCGATTATCCGCGCGGCCCGGGCAAATTTGTCCGCCTCAGGGCCGACGATCACGGAGGTAAGCGCGCAGCCGACGGAAAGAAGCAAGTCGCAATTCGCCACCGCAAAATTCGCCGCCCTGGTCGCCCCCAGGCTGCCGGCCACTCCCATAAACAGTTCTCCAGCGAACACGTCAGCCGCGGCGCTGTCGCTGACGACGGGCAGAGCGGCCTTCCGGGCGAACTCCCGCACGGCTTCTTCCGCCCCCGCCATGCGCACCCCGCTGCCGAGCAGCAGCAGCGGGCGTTCCGCCCGGCCGAGCGAGTCAAGCACGCAATCGAGCGCTTCGGAATTGGGCCCGCGCACGCCTGTCTCCGCCCACCGCGGCAACGCCGCCGGTTCAATCCGGGCATTTTGCAAATCAAGCGGAATATCAAGCCAGACCGGCCCCTTGCGCCCGGCGGTCGCGAAGTATAGGGCCTTATCCATTTCCCGGGCGATGGCATTCGCGTCCTCGATCATCACCGCGTACTTGGTGATGGATTGCACTATTTCGATAATGTCCGCTTCCTGGGAACCGAAGGTTCTGACCGGGGTCTGCGTGTGCCGCGTGGTTTCGCGTAGCGGATTATTGCCCGAAATGAACAAAACGGGTACGCAGTCCTGCCAGGCGCACAGCGTGCCGGTAACGGCGTTGCAGGCCGCGCAACCCGTGGAAAGCAGACAGGCACCCAACCCGCCGGAGTATTGGGCGTAGGCGGCGGCCGCGAAAGCCGCCGCTTGTTCGTGATGGGCGCAGACCGCGTCCAAGCCGCCTGCCCTGGCCAGGGCGTCAGTCAAAAACAAGTTGCCGCGCCCGGTCACGGTAAACAAATGCTTCACCCCGGCGGCGGCGACCCGCTCCACTACATAATCCGCCAGTCTCATCCCGCCCGCCCGCTTCCGCCCGGAGTCAAACTCAGCACGACGTCGGGGTAAGCCTGGATCAGTTCCCCGTCGATGGCCAGCTCGCCGCCAACATGACCGCTCGCCTGTATTTTGGCCAATCCTCTCCGATAAGAGAGCAGTTCCGCCGCGAAATCAATTCTGTCCCCCGGGCGGATCTGTTTCCGCAGCCTGACATTGTTATACACGATACCGGTCACTAATTTGCCCTTGTTGCCCGGCAAAGTCAAGTGCGTCATCAGGGCGACCTGCGCCATCGCCTCCACCAGGATCGCCCCCGGCATCACGGGGTTATCCACAAAGTGCGGAGGAAAAAACCATTCATTCATGGTTAAATTTTTGAAACCTTTGGCATATTTCCCCGGCACACACTCCGTTATCCGGTCGATAAAAAGGTAGGGATAGCGATTCTGCTGATAAGCCTGAATTTCGACAATATCAAACGAAAGGACTTCGGCCGGCGGTGAATTTTCCATCTCTGTACCCTCTCCTTTTTTATAAAACCTTATGTTTAACGTAAATATACTTGGCGGCGACGACCCGAAATCCCAGCCCCAGATTCATATTCATGGCGGCCAGGTTATTGGAAGAACACCGGCCCAGACAGTACGAACATCCCCGGGCCCGGGCCGCCCGCACTTCCGCCAGACCCACCCCCAGGCCCAAGCCCGAGTTTTCATATCCGCGGTACAAGCCGGCCAGGATAAGATGCCCCACCTTCTTTTCGTCAATACGCATGACAAAAAATCCCACCGTTCTCTCTTTGAACAGGCATTTGCAGGCGACCGCCCCGCGCTCCATTTCATCATTGATCCAACCGGTGTAGCGCCGGGCGGCCTGTTCCGCAGTGAAGGCCGGATCAATATAAATCCTGTCCGTGTAAAATATGTTCCGGTGAAACTGGCGGAACAATTCCGCCAAATCGGCCGAGTCCATTTCGGCCTGGCGCACGCTGTCCGTGAGCCGCCGGACGACGCCGCTCAGCCCCCCGCCGATATCTCTCAGGTCGTGCCGCAGGTCAAACATGGTTTCGATAAAACGAAAGCCCAGGTCTTCCAGTTTGAACATCAAGTCGATTTTTCCCGCCGGAACCTTGACCACGGCGTAACTACAGTCCAAGTCCGCCAGTCCGGCCAAATCGGCGGCGGTATCCGTCTGTTCGAGGCTCACTTCCCTGGCGCTCACGCCCAGGTTGCGTTTTTCCCACACCGCGTCAATTATCTTCAATTTGCGCGCCTCCGTGGATTATTTCCCGGATTACATATTGGGGCGATTTGTTGATGCTGATATAAATCCGGCCGACGTACTCGCCCAACATGCCGAGCATCATCATGATCATGCCGCCGATAAAGAGCAGGGCCGACATAATGGACGGATAACCGGTAGACATTTCCGGCACGAGGAACAGTTTCCTTATTATTATCCATAGGCCGTAGATAAAACCGGCCAAGGCGACAGCAGCGCCCAGGAAGGTGGAAATCCGCAGCGGTTTGACCGAAAAAGCCGTAAAACCGTTCAACCACAGCTTGAGCGACTTGAGAAAGGTGAATCCGCCTCTGCCGTCGGAGCGTTCGCGCTGTTCCATGACGACATTGGCGATCTTGCCGGTGGAGCGCAGGTAGAGCCCGTCCAGGTACGGATAGGGATTTTGGTACTTCAAAACCTCGTCGATAACGAAACGCTTCACCGCGCTGAAATTTTCAAAGGCCAGGCTGCGGGGCTTGCCCAACAACAAATGCGCCATCTCCGCGTTGATCCGGCTGGCAAAATTCTTGAAGCGCGACTGCATCTTCCGCGGATATTTTGCCATCGAAATATCATAACCTTCTGACAACGGAAGCAATAACTCCCACAAATGCGGCATGGGACTCTGCCCGTCGTCGTCGAGATTGATAATAATGTCGCCGGTGGCCAGCGAATACCCGGCCATAACCGCGGAGTGCTTGCCCATATTCCGGGAAAGATCAACGACCGTAAGCCGGGGGTCGGAAGCAGCCAGTCTTCTCAGCAAAGGCAGAACATTATCCGGCGAACTGTCGTTGACGCAAATAATCTCGTAATCGTACTCCGGTTTTTGCGTCGCCACCAGGCCGATTTCGGCGATAACTCTCTCAATCGTCAGTTCCGAACCGTAACAGGGTATTACAAATGACAGCTTAGGCATGGTCCTATCTCCAAAAGGCCGGCGGGCGCTCGGATCCCCCGCGGCCTGGTAAACGCGCAAGTAGCCGGTTTTTCGGCTCGCGCTCATGCAGTCACTATAGCACAGAATACCAGTTAAAGCAATAATTATTTGCCGCCTACACCTTTTTTTGCGAAGGCAAAATTTCTGTTGACAATTCAAGTTCATTTGCTATAATGGAAGCACCCCCAGGATATCGTAGGGGCGCGCATTGCGCGTCCTCTTCGGGTTCCTCCGGGGCGGGACGCCGAGGGCGCGTGTGCTTCGTGCTTTCGATAATTGCCGCGCTGTTCTTTCCAAAGTTCCATTGGTGGCACGCTGAAAAGACTGTACGAAAACTAATCAGCGAGGGTAAAGCCAACGAGTTTGTCGGCAAAAGCGTTTTGGTTTTGGGCGAAACATCAATCAGGGGCGAAACAAGCGGTAGAATCACCGAAGTTGGCTATGACAAAGTAGATAGAATTGTATATGACGATGAGCGATACTATATCTACATCGGGAGTTTAACAGCGTTTATTGTGCCGTTTAGAGCGTTTGCAAACGAACCGCAAAAAGACGAATTCTTTGGTCTGCTAAAAAGCAAAAGTGCTGAGTGAACGATGCGCCGAAATGCAGTTCGAGCCGTTTGCAGCATAGAACTCCCGGCTGTATCACGCTTTAAAGGGCTGTCCCTTTCGCAGGAACGAAGAACCTCGACAGATCCACGCCCTCAAGCTCAAGCAGCTTGACTTTTTTTGCTATGCCTCCCCCATAACCCGTCAGGTTTCCGTTCGCGCCAACGACGCGGTGGCAGGGTATGATGATCGAGATGGGGTTATGACCCACGGCTCCGCCGACCGCCTGGGCCGACATTCTTTCCTTGTTTGCTCTCACGGCCATCATTTTTGCTATTTCGCCATAGGTTAAAACGCTGCCGTAGGGAATTGAGCGGAGGATCATCCAAACGCCTTGCCGGAATTCGCTGCCGATAGGCGCTAAAGGCAGGGCGGACACCTCCGGCTTCTCTCCCGCGAAGTAGCTGGACAGCCATGTTTTTGTCGCGGCGAAAACTGGAATATCATCTCGCTCCGTCGCTTTTTCCGGCAGAGTGCCGCCATGGTATTTTTGGCCTCCCAGCCAAAGGCCGACAAGGTTTTGTCCGTCGCTGGCCATTGTCAAAAGACCCACCGGTGATTCAAAGGTCGTTGAATAATACATAGAAAGTTGCCTCCTTATAGCGAATTTCAGAAGCTGATAACCCCCCCCGCTCGCGCGGGGAACACATCATGAGTATCCTGCTACTTTCCCCAGAAGAAGGATCACCCCCGCTCGCACGGGGAACACCGAGGTGATTAGACATGCACTACGCAGAACTCAGGATCACCCCCGCTCGCACGGGGAACACTTCAGCAGATTTGCGCGATGCCTTTTTTTGTCCGGATCACCCCCGCTCGCACGGGGAACACTCTGCGCCGATTTTCTCTCGAACGGTTGCGCTGGGATCACCCCCGCTCGCACGGGGAACACATTCTACAGGCGCTTTAAGCCTTATATGGAGTAGGATCACCCCCGCTCGCACGGGGAACACGACAGATGCTACGTATGCAATGGCCATACAATAGGATCACCCCCGCTCGCACGGGGAACACCTATGCTCTCCATCTTTTGGCGGTTTCATTCGCGGATCACCCCCGCTCGCACGGGGAACACTTGAATCTTCTGTTTTTCGGCCCGCGCTATCTCGGATCACCCCCGCTCGCACGGGGAACACTGCCGGGCGTGGGCGGGGTGAAGGTGTATCCAAGGATCACCCCCGCTCGCACGGGGAACACTTTCTGCAAATCAAGCAAGTTAGAGCAGAACGGGGATCACCCCCGATCGCACGGGGAACACATACCTCAAACGGGTTAAAAAAAGTCTGCGGGAGGATCACCCCCGCTCGCACGGGGAACACGGCTTTCTCATATCCCCTATCGCTTTCAATACAGGATCACCCCCGCTCGCACGGGGAACACCGCCAGATTTCGGAGATAGCCAAGGAAACGGGGGGATCACCCCCGCTCGCACGGGGAACACAAGCTGGGCATTCTCCATCGGTTGCATCCCTCAGGATCACCCCCGCTCGCACGGGGAACACTATTCTGGCGGGATGCGTTGGCCGCGCTCCCACGGATCACCCCCGCTCGCACGGGGAACACGGGCTCATCCACGCCGATAGCCTCAACTTCTTCGGATCACCCCCGCTCGCACGGGGAACACGCCACCTGTACTCAATGGTTAACGCATTACCGGGGATCAACCCCGCTCGCACGGGGAACACAAAAGCCGCTCGGCCACCGCTACGGAATCGGCCGGATCACCCCCGCTCGCACGGGGAACACGACGGAAGTCTCTTTTTTTGTGCCGCAAGGGGCGGATCACCCCCGCTCGCACGGGGAACACCGGGCGGTAGGACGCTAATGGAATACCGCATAGGGATCACCCCCGCTCGCACGGGGAACACCATCGGCCCTTCCAGCGAAGCAAGCCAGGCCGAGGATCACCCCCGCTCGCACGGGGAACACTAGCTTAGCCAGGAGGTAGACTTATGGCATGGAGGATCACCCCCGCTCGCACGGGGAACACAATCGCTGTTTTGGTCCTATCTTTACTTGCGTGGGATCACCCCCACTCGCACGCGGAACACTTGGCGCAAACATGTATCGCCGTTGCTTCTCACGGATCACCCCCGCTCGCACGGGGAACACTTTCCCGGGGCGGGAGCGGTCAGGGCGGTCATAGGATCACCCCCGCTCGCACGGGGAACACCCAACCCCATCCAATCCAACCCCATCCATACTGGGATCACCCCCGCTCGTGCGGGGAACACGAATCGTGTGGATTTTTGCTGAAGGATGGCGAGGGATCACCCCCGCTCGTGCGGGGAAAACAAAAGCCTGATTCAGTTTTCAATGACCGTCTGGGGGATCATCCCCGCTCGCACGGGGAACACTCCTGCCGGCTGACTAAGAAGCGTTCGGTGTAGAGAAAAGAAATCGGTCTCGAATAACCGGAAGAGAATGCAAATCGGCCTTTTCAATTCCTGGGATGCTTTCGTTCATAGCCTAGCCAATGTCAGCAATCCGCAACCATAGGCTTTGGCGTGCCCGATGCCGGATATCATCGCGGCGCGAAGCGCCTCCACGTCGGTTATCCTCAGCGTTCCTTCAAACTCAGAAGCAAGAACAGTTACCATTTCTTGCTTAGACTTAATTAGTTTTCTAAACCGGATGTTGTCGCTTCTTACAATTTTAGTACTAAGCAGCTCGAAGCCGTTATTCGCCGCGCGTTTGGATAGCCAGTCCGGCTGTTCTTTGATAGTCAGCGGAAAACGCTGTTGTTTGAGTTCGGGTTCACCTGTGTCTTTGAGTTTGCGTTCACCTGTGACTTTGTCTTTGACTTCAACCCAGCGACTTATTATCGGATTGGCGGTTAGCCGGAAATGCCATTGCTGATTGTTCTCCAATCTGCGAAGAAACTCGTCGTACGGTTTGCTTTGTAAGTCACCCAATAAGCTGCTGTTGATAGTTTCTAACTCCGATACAACCAATAAATACTGCTTGCCGTACAATTCGTCGAAACGCCATAGATCTCGCGCGGTTCTATCTTGGGATTTTCCCAAAATTCCATGTATATCTTTCGCGGTGAACCGTCCGGTTAGCTCAATTCTGTGTATGAACATTATCACACTTCCTCAAACGCGTCGTGCTCGATGTCGAGACGTTTCCTGACTTCCACAATTCTGCGATTCCAATACTTTCGATGCCGCTGAGAGAACGACTCTGGATTGTCGCGCCTGTAGAAAGGGTATTCATCGTCGTCTAAGCTGCTATCGAAGTCGAAGACGTACCACTTGCTTTCTGGGTCGTGTAGAGCTTCACGTAATGGTTTGTCGGCTATCTCAAAGAAAACTCTTTCAGCCGGAGGGCAGCTGCGTCGCCCCAGAAACAATGGCCAAACTGGATTTAGCAGCTTGTCTGCGATTCGCTGAAGCAACGCTAAGTCGTTGCCCTCCAAACCGACGGTAAACTTTGCGTCTGAAAGATAATACCTATTCGTAACATATGCCGATTTTTCGCTTTTTGCAGTATGATAGTCGTGAAGCAGAACCCCGGGCTTGTCTACGCGCACTCCGAACTTCAGCTCGAACAGGGTTTTGATTTTATCGACGTCGTCTCTTCCGTAGCCGAACGCGCAAGCGATTAGGCCGATCACGCCGCTTTTAGTAGGTTCGCGCTCCGTGTTACGTCGCTCAAACTTGCTGTCCGCGCCCCAGCTTTGAAGTGGAGCAGCTAGAGTTAGTACCAAGGTACTCATCCTTTCTTGTCCTCAAAGCACTCTTTGATGGCTTCTCCGATTTTGTCAATGACTTCGTCGAGACTGCCATCTTTGCCACCTTCGCCATCTTTGCCATCTTCGCAAACGACAAACTTCTTGTCCTTGTCCGGCGCTTTGTACCAGTTGTCGTACACCTTGGTTTCTTTGTCCTTAAGAGCTACGATTGAATTCGCCATGTAGCCGCCATCTTCTCTTGACGCTTTCACAGGCTTTTCAAACGCGCCTACCAGGTTTACCGGAGTGTCTGAACGCAGTGTAATCATAACGTAATTAGGACTCGTGTAATTCGCGTACGAATTGATGCTCCCCTTCGGCATCGAACGAATAAACGCCTGCAAGAACGCCTTAGTCGCGTCTGCCAAAGTAATCGTCCCTTCTTCGCCGCCTAACTGCTTCTCAAAGTCGTGCAACGCAATAGTGGCGTAACGATACAGCGTGGAGGAGTTGAACTCCGAAGTGCCTATATGAGCCGCACCGGCATCTGTTTTGTCCTCCTCTGGAAAATCTTCCTTGGCGGTGAAGTAATCGTATTCGTTCTCCACCTTGTGAGTAGAGATAGCGTGAGCTACTTGGCAAGAAGCGTCAACATTTAATTTGGAATTGTTGGCTACCATTCTGCCAAAAAGGGCGATATCAACCGACGGCGCTGATTTAAGCGCGGCTTCAGCGGCTTCTTTTTTGGATGTGTCTTCAGCCTGGTCAAGCTTTTTTTGTTCAGCCTTTGTAAGCTTCTTTTTTTCGGCTTTTGCAGGCTCCTCTTTAGCATCATTTATATCGAAGTTGCCAGCGTCCACAAGGGCAGCCAGTGCTTTCGCTTGCGCCGGAGACAGAAAGAACAACGCGTCCGTTCCTGCTGTCGCTGCTTTTAGGATGTCTTGTGCCGCTACGACCTTATCAATGTCTCTTGTGATATAGCTTGCTACCAGCTCTTCCTTTCTCTTCGTGAGATAGCCGAAATAATTCTCGTCCAGAATGCCTTCCTCAACGCCCTTGCGAAACGCTTCTCGAGTCACCCTCTTCCACGCCTGGCTGGAGACGCGCGCACGTTTCACTCCGCCGTAGACGGCTGTTTTGGGGCTGCCTGTGTCGTCCCTGTTGACGCAGGACGGCGGCACCGTCTGCAAAATGTGTACGTCCAAGAATAATCGTTTAGTCGCCATTGTTTGAATCCTCCTTTGATTTGTTTTCAGTATTATTAGTGCGATAATAGTCTATACCCCATTGAAGTGTTACGCGGTTTTTGTGCTCATCGCCGCGCAAAAACCAGCAGATGTCTTCCGCTAACTTAGCGCAATCCAAGCCAATACCTTCCTGTTTCAGCAGCTGGACTAGCCCTCTCAGGTGATTTGAGAGTTCCTCATAGCCATTAGAAGTGATGGCAGCGTCAAAGCGACGTTTCTTTGACTTTTTATCGTCATCGCCAGGTGGGGCGAGTTTGTTCATCGCGGCTCCGAGCCCTCGGCCTTCGAAAAAACTGTCATGCAGCGCGAACAATGTCAATGCGAGATGGATTGCTTTGAGTGCGTTTTCGTCTCTGGCGAGTTCGTCCTCCAACTCAAATAGGACGCTCTCCCAAATCTCCGGGCAGTCTTGAGGCAGCTTGCCGACGGCTCTTCGGAGCTTCGCTTTTGCCGCTCTGGCACTGCCGGTGTCGGCTGAGAGTGCTTTCGAGCGGCTTGCGACAAAATTGTAGATTTTACCCATTGTTCTCCCCCTTCGTTAGATCGCATACTTTGCTTCTAAACTTACTATAGGCTTTAGCGGCGGAGTTGCCGTCTCTGCCAACGGTGGCGCTCGGCCCCGCGTCTTTGACAATCTCCTCGCCGAGCTTGAGAATCTCGTCGTGAGCGGTCTTGCGCCACGTATCAATTATGAGACTCTTATCCTCGCGTGTATTGTGCTTCGCCGGGTCGATGTCAGCGAGCCACTGTCGGAATGGGATGTCGAGGCGGAAGTAGGCGCGTTCTTCTGCGCTTGATGAAATGCGTTTAAGTGCATCTCTATCACGTTTAATTTTTATATCAAAAGTTTTCGTTGATTCAGCAACAGACTTGGCGAGTACTCCAGTTGCTTCGGCGAGCCTTTTTGCGGCTTTGATTTCGTCGCTTATAAGCCATGCCCATCCTTGCTCTTGTTGCTCTAACTTGGTAATGAGGCTTGATGAAAAGGATAAGCTGTCAGAGAAGACGTTTTTTACAGCTGTTTTGTTTTTGAATGTTATGCCTGCGGCATTTAGCCGTATATTAATCCCTTTCAATTTGCCCGATTCACTAAGTATCTTAATCCAATTTATCACTCCGGAAGATAACTTAGCGTTTCCGGCAAGAATGGATGCGAAGTCTCTCCACATCAGTTTAGATTCATCAATTTGTTGCGGAATGTAATCGCCAGCCTTAAAGGTTGGCGTTGATTCATCCACATGACTTAGTAACGTCATTGGCTCTATAAATGGATTAGCAATTTCCAATTTTTTGCCAGCCCAAATATTGCATTTGACAACTTTTGAATTGTCGCTGTCCCTGCAGAGTTCGACCAACCTGAAAGGAAATGTATAAAGCTCAGGGCGATTTTTGGGAGGTACAGGGTCTATGTCGAGCAAGTATTGGGCGGAAACTTCCGGATTTTGTTCCCATCTCACTGTGCAACCTTTATAATCATACCCGTTTCTACAAACAAGAGTGAAATTAAGCATAAGCGTCTCAAATAAGGTTTCGCCGCAAATCCAGACCAGCCCCATATTGCACAGCCACGGCAGTTTAAAACCCTGTATTTTCCTTCTTCCGGCCGGTGGTGCGCCCGACGGCGAAACGGCAAATGAATTTATATAAATCAGCCATCGAGCCACCTCTGAATAAGTAGGGCTGCAATCAGTTCTATGGTTGAACAATGCCTCCTTATCACCTTTAGCTAAGTCTCCGATGAAAGATTCCATTTTAGGCTCAAGCGACGGTATTATCTCTTGGCCGTTTTCATCATGCAAATTCTGTGGATGCACCTGATAAAACGGATACTTCTCGTCGAACAAGAAGAACCTATCGTGCCACTTCTGCAGATACGCCTCGATCCTCTCGTAGGCACACTTTTCTGGATTGTCATCGCTCGGCTCGTACTCAAACTTCTGCTCTTCCCATATACCCTTCCACAGCTTGACTGCCTTGCCCTTGGTGTCTTTATCACGCGCAAGCGCAGCGTGCATAATTGCCAGGAGCAGACGCATAATAGCAACGTCCTGGGTCGGCAATTCGCCGGCGAGGCAGACGAACTCCGGAGCGCGTCTGAAAACGTCCAGCAAGGATACTTCTTCCCGAGAACCATCCTGGTTCATAACGATTATCCAGTTCTCGTCAAGCAAGTTAAACTCGCTCTTCAACGCCTAAGTCCTCCAATCCATATTCTCTATTGTACCGCAGCTTTCTGCCGCAGATTGTTGTCTCTCCATATTCGTCAAGCAGAATGAATAGCTCGTCTTTCAGAATGGGAGACTGCGACCACTCATTCAGCTCCTGAATAGCCAGATTTTCGAGTTCCTTGATAGTCTTTTCGACGACCAACGCTCCGCAAAGCGATCGTGGGAGTCTGATAGTATGCTTCGCCAGCTCCTTTGCGCTGTCATCACCAGGGCGAGCATTGCGATCCAAGTTGTTGTCGTGCTCAACGACTATTACCTCGATGCTCGGGTCAGTATCGCGAACCATCGCAAGCCCTACGTTTTCGTCACGCTTTGCGTTTTCGTTTCCGGTTTGCACGCCCATGTCTAACATCCCGAGTATCGTTTCTGGTTCCAATTCGGGGTCATTGAGTTCAGGAGTTTTCAGCAGAAAGTGTTCAGCTTTATCCACTTTTCTATCGCATTCGTCTTTATGCTTCTCTACGGCACTCTCATAGAGTTCTTGGTCTGCTATGCTCAGCTCTTTGTCCGAATAGACGTCGTTAACCAATCCTGCAACGTCTTTCGGGATTGTTACAATTCCCTGGAGTTGCTTAATACGCGCTTCGGTGCGCATCAACAGGTAATCGCCGTAGATTTTGTGAGAGTTCTTGTCCGCGCTCAGAATCAAACACAGTGGCTTTTGCAGGCTCTTCGGGCGGCCATCGCGTTTGTGTCTATGCAGTCTGCCGATGCGCTGAAGCAGCAAGTCGACCGGAGCAAGCTCGGTGATGAGCAAGTCAAAGTCGATATCAAGCGATTGCTCCAGAACCTGAGTGCCGATGATAATGCGAAAATCCGGACGTTTAACTTCTGGATCTTCCGGGCCGATCGTGTTTTCCAACTCGTCTCGCTTCTCCGCTCGATCAGTCGCGATGAACCTGGAGTGCAGCAATCTTACGTTCTCCGCGCCATATTGCTCCGCCAGTGCTTTGTACAAATCTTGAGAGCGTTTTACAGTGTTGACGATGATGCCGATAACTCCGCGACGGTCGACTATGCGCTTGCTCAGTTCTTCGGAAACGTCAGCTACGAACTCAAATGCGATGCGCTTCTGGTCGCCTTGCTGTGGGATGCACTCGTACTTAACCTCAGCGCCGACAGAGTATGTAATCCGCGGGTAATCGTACCCATCGTCTGTGGCGGTGTCTTTGCCCAAATAAGCGTTGAGCATCTCATTGCGAGTACTAACCGGCAAGGTTGCCGAGAGAATAATCACCGGCACATTATACGCCGAGAGCCACTCAAGAACACGCTTCAGGTAGACATTCATATAAGCGTCATACGCGTGGCACTCGTCGATTATTATCACTTTGTTCGCGAGCCCGAGATGGCGCAGCATAACGTGCTTTTGCTTCAATCCGGCGAGCAGGAGTTGGTCAATCGTCCCGACGCCGAAATTATCGAGTATTTTTCTTTTGCGTCTTTGCGAAAACCAGTTGCCCGGCATTTCTTCAAACTCTTTGTTGAGGAACGCTTTGCCATGCAGCAGTTGGATGTGCAGGTCGATGTTATCCTCTGCGCCACCGGCTTTCTTAACCCATTTGGTAAAACTTTTGAACTGCCCGTCGCTGGTCGCCTGGGTTGGAAGCGCGAAGTACACGCCGCCGAGTCCGAACTTCTGCGCGAATATTTCCGCCGCCGCGAGAGCTGCCACCGTCTTCCCGCTAGCAGTTTCGGACTCAATAATCATTATGCCAGGCTTGCCAATTCGCCTTGACAGGCGTTCAACTGCGTCTTGCAAGTTGTTTGGAGTTTTGCTGTCTGGAGTTTTTTTATTGTCAAAAATTTCGAAGCGTTCGCGATAAATATCGTCGGAACCCGCGGCCACCCACTTTTCGCCCAACTTGTCCACGCTTGTGCCGCCGCTGGCGAGCCAATCCGCCATTATCACCGCGCCGGTGAGGACAAACTGCTGCGCTTGACTAAGCTTAGGAAGCGCAGATAGATCGGTCACTCCAGCGCGTTTTAGCGCCTTTTTGAGCAGCTGCTCCCAACAACTCACCCACTCTGAGAGATTGTCAAAAGGAGTGTAATGTTGTTTAGTATCTTTACACTCGATTATGACCACCGCATTAGGCTCATGAAGTGCCTTAGATGCCGGCTCGCCGTGGTGCGCTCCTAGCACTGACGAGATCGTTTTTACGTCAACATTTTGCTTTGCGGCGAGATACTCAAATATAATCTGACCTTCTTTGGCGTGTCCGACATTTCCGTTTTGAAAATGGTTTGTCGCCTTGCCCAAATCGTGTAAAGCCGCACAAAAAACGAACACCGACTTGTCAAAATGCCGCTTCAGCGAATCAGACAGCCATTTATCATACAACTGTCCAGCAGCGGTTGCGGTATCGCTCAGGTGCTCCGGAAGGGTTCTCGTTTCATTGCCCTCGTTGTCTTTTTTGGCGAACAATCGCGATAAATCAAATGCATCTGAATGACCCATCCATACATCCCCGCTTTCAGTAGTTTTCCGCGATTTTCGGAATTAGCGCCGAGTTCCGTTGTGCTTAGGCAACCCCGCAAACCCGC